>JBIOTN010000156.1:0-58930 GCA_044866005.1 Candidatus Rokuibacteriota bacterium
TACCGGTTCGACATGATCGCGGTGCGGGATCGGGGCGGGGGACGGTACGCGCTTCAGCATGTGGAGGATGCTTGGAGAATAGTTAGGTGACTGAAAATCAGTCACTAATGTACTATTGATTCGGAAGATGTTCGGCATTAGTTTGTAGTCCAGCTCACTTATGTAGCAAAATCAGTCACTCTCTAATCGAGGCAAACATGGCTGCTGAAGCAACCCGGCTCGACGCCGATCGCCGGAAGGCCCTCGGTCTCGCCATTTCCCAGATCGAGAAACAGCTCGGCAAGGGGGCTATCATGCGGATGGGCGCCGATTCGCCCCGGGTCAAGGTCGGCGCCATCTCGACCGGCGCCATCAATCTGGACGCCGCCACCGGGGTCGGCGGAGTCCCGCGCGGACGGATCACCGAGATCTATGGCCCCGAGTCGTCGGGCAAGACCACTCTCTGTCTCCATCTCGTCGCCAGCGTGCAGAAGGCCGGCGGCGTGGCCGCGTACGTCGACGCCGAGCACGCGCTGGACGTCGAGTACGCCCGCAAGCTGGGCGTGAACGTCGAGGACCTGCTGGTCTCGCAGCCGGACACCGGGGAGCAGGCGCTCGAGATCGTCGACATCCTGGTGCGCTCGGGCGCGGTGGACCTGGTCGTGATCGACTCGGTCGCGGCGCTGGTGCCCAAGGCTGAAATCGAAGGCGAGATGGGCGATTCAGTGATGGGCGTGCAGGCCCGGCTCATGAGCCAGGCGCTCCGCAAGCTCGCCGGCGCGATCAACCGCTCCAACACCTCGGTCGTCTTCATCAACCAGCTCCGCGAAAAGATCGGCGTGATGTTCGGCAACCCCGAGACCACCACCGGCGGCAAGGCGCTCAAGTTCTACGCCTCGGTCCGCCTCGACATCCGGCGGATGGACGCCCTCAAGCAGGGGACCGAGTCGGTCGGCGTGCGCACCAAGGTGAAGGTCGTGAAGAACAAGCTGGCCCCGCCGTTCCGCGAGGCGGAGTTCGACCTGATGTACGGCGAGGGGATCTCGCGCGAGGGGAACGTCCTGGACCTCGCCGTCGAGCAGGGCATCGTGGAGAAGAGCGGCACCTGGTTCTCGTACCGCGACCAGCGGATCGGCCAGGGCCGCGACAACGCGCGCAAGTATCTGCGCGAGAACCCGAAGCTCACGGCGGAGATCGAGACCGCCGTCCGGCACGCGCTCGGCCTCAAGCCCCGGGGGGAGAGCGCGTAAGCCGCCCGGCGCCCCTCGATGCCCGACGCGCCCGCGCCGTCGCGCTCGACCTCCTGAGCCGGAAGGCCTGGACCCGCCGCGCGCTCCGTGACCGGCTCCGCCGCCGGGGCGCTCCCGCCGGGGTGGCTCAGGGGGTGGTCGCCGACCTCGAGGCGCGCGGCTACGTGGACGACCGCGCGTTCGCCCTCGCCTGGGCGGACTCCCGCGCGCGCGGGCGCGCCCTCGGCAGCCGGCGCCTCCGCCAGGAGCTGCTCGCGAAAGGGGTGGCCCGGCCGCTCGTGGACGAGGCCGTGGCCGCCGCGTGCGGCGCGGTGGACGAGGAGGCGCGCGCCCGGGCCGCGGCGGCGCGGCGGCTCGCCGCGCTCGGCCCATCGGCGCCCGGGCCCGCCGCGCGCCGGCTCGGCGCGTACCTGCTCCGGCGGGGCTTTTCCGGGGATCTGGTCCGCCGCGTCGTGCGGGAGGCCTGCGGCATCCCGCTCGCGGCGGAGTGAGAGGAGGGCGGCGCATGGCGACGGAGCGGCAGGCGCTGATCGCGCGGTACGAGGCGGGCTACGGCGAGGTGGTCGACGCCCTCCGGGGCATCACGCCCGACGAGCTCGACTGGCGCCCGACCCCGAGCGAGTGGAGCGCGCGGGAGGTCGTCCACCACCTCGCCGACAGCGAGACGATCAGCGGCATCCGGCTCCGGCGCCTCCTCGCGGAGGACGCGCCGGCGATCCAGGGCTACGACGAGTCCGTCTACGCCCGGCGCCTCCACTACGCCGACCGGCCGATCGAGCCGGCCCTTCGGGCGCTGGAGGCGGCGCGGGCCACGACCGCCCAGATCCTCCACGGCATGACCGACGCCGACTGGCGGCGGGCCGGCACCCACAGCGAATCCGGCCCGTACTCGGCCGAGCGCTGGCTCGAGATCTACGCCGCCCACGCGCACGATCACGCGGGCCAGGTCCGCCGGAACCGCGCGGCCTGGGCGGCGCGGCGCGGCGCCTGATCCCGCCGCGTCCCCCGGGCGTGCTCGCCATCGCCCGCGACCTCGCCGCCCGTGCCCTCGAGACGGCGCGGGTTCGCGGCGCCCGCTATGCGGATGCCCGCGTCGTCCACCGCGAGGTCGAGGACATCCTGGTCCGCAACGGCCACGTCGACGCCGTCACCCGGAGCGACGCCGCCGGCCTCAGCGTGCGGGTCGTGGCGGACGGCGCCTGGGGCTTCGCCGCCTCGCAGGAGCTCCGGGCGGACGAGGCCGACCGCGTCGCGGCGCTCGCAGTCGCCACCGCGCGGGCCTCCGCCCTGGTCAAGCAGGACGACGTCCGGCTGGCCGAGCTCACGCCCGTCCGCGCCACGTACCGGACGCCCGTCGAGATCGATCCCTTCGCCGTCCCGCTCGGCGAGCGGGTGGACCTGCTCCTCCGGGCCGACGCGGCGATGCGAGCGGTCCGGGGCCTCCGCACCACGCGCGCCTCGGCGGAGATCTGGCGGGAGACGAAGCTCTTCGCCTCGAGCGAGGGCGCGGAGATCGAGCAGACGCTCCACGAGTGCGGGTGCGCCATCGAGGCCGAGGCGGTCGGCGCGGGCGAGATGCAGCGGCGCTCCTACCCGAACTCGGGCGCCCGCCACCAGAACACCGGCGGCTGGGAGTTCGTCCTTCGCCAGGACCTGGTCGGCCACGCCCCGCGCATCGCGGAGGAGGCGGTCGCGCTGCTCTCGGCCAAGCCCTGTCCCCAGGACATCCGGACGACCGTGATCCTCTCGGGCAACCAGCTCGCGCTGCAGACGCACGAGTCCTGCGGCCACCCCATCGAGCTCGACCGGGTGCTCGGAACCGAGGCGGCCTTCGCCGGGACGTCGTTCCTGACGCCGGACCGGCTCGGCACCTTCCGCTACGGCAGCGAGCACGTGAACATCCAGATCGACTCGGTCCTGCCCGGCGGCCTCGGCACCTTCGGGTTCGACGACGAGGGCGTCCCGGCCACCACCGGCTGGGCCGTGCGCGAGGGGCGCTTCGTTGGCTACCTGATGAGCCGCGAGACGGCGGCGGCCCTCGGCCTCCGGTCGAACGGCACGATGCGTGGGGACGGCTGGTCGGCGCTCCCGCTCATCCGGATGACCAACGTCTCCGTCATGCCGGGAACCTGGAGGCTCGAGGACCTCGTCGCGGACACCGACGAGGGGATCCTCATGGACACGAACCGCTCGTGGTCGATCGACGACCGCCGGCTCAACTTCCAGTTCGGGACCGAGATCGCCTGGGAAATCCGCAAGGGCCAGCGGGGCGCCATGCTGCGGAACGCGACGTATACCGGCATCACGCCCGAGTTCTGGCGCTCGTGCGACGCCGTCTGCGGCGAGCGCGACTGGGTGATGTGGGGCACGCCGAACTGCGGGAAGGGCCAGCCCGGGCAGTCGGCGCACACCGGGCACGGCGCGGCGCCGGCCCGCTTCCGGAACGTCCGGGTCGGGGTCCTGCGGTGAGGTCCGCCCTCGCGCCGCGCGAGGCGCCGGGGTGTCTCGGCGAGCGTGCGCTGCGGGAGGTGATCGCGCAGGCGCTCCACGCGGCGCAGGGCGACGAGGCCGAGGCGCTCCTGCTGGGGCGGACGCTCGCGCTCACCCGCTTCGCGAACAACGCGATCCACCAGAACCTGGCCGTCGCCAGCGCGAACCTGCGCGTCCGGGTCGTCGCGGGCAAGCGCGTCGCGGCCGTGTGGACGAATCGCCTCGACCCGGCCGGCGTGGCGGAGGCGGCCCGGCGGGCGAGCGAGCTGGCCCGGGTCTCGGCGGAGAACCCGCAGTGGAGCGGTTTGCCCGGCGCGGCGCCTGCGGCCGCGGTCCCCGCCTTCTGCGAGGCGACCGCCGCCGCCGCCCCGGAGGCGCGGGCGCGGGCGGCGGGGCGCGTCTGCGGCGCATCCCGCGGCGCCGGGCTCTCCGCGGCGGGCTACGTCTCGACCGCGGTCAACGAGGTCGCGGTCGGGTCGAGCCGCGGGGTGCGGGCCTACCACGCGGGCACGGTGGCCGAGGCCCAGGCCGTCCTCATGGGGGCCGACGGCTCGGGCTATGCCGACCGGGTCCACGCGGACTTCGACGCCCTGGACGTCGAGGCGGTCGCGCGCGAGGCCCTCGACACCGCGCGCCGCGCCCAGCGGCCGCGCGACCTCGCGCCCGGCCGCTACGAGGTCGTCCTCGCGCCCTACGCGGTGGCCGACATCGTGGAGTTTCTCGGGACGCAGCTCACCGGGCTCGCCGTGGAGGAAGGTCGCTCGTTCGTCGGCGGCCGTCTCGGCGAGCGCGTCACGGGCGACGCGGTGACGCTCGTCGAGGACCCCGCCGACCCGGCGGGCCTGCCGCGGCCGTTCGACTTCGAGGGCGTGCCCTCGGCGCGTCTGACGCTGATCGAGCAGGGCGTCGCCCGCCACGTCGTCTACGACTCGCAGACGGCCGCCCGGAACGGGGCCCGGAACACGGGGCACGCCCTCCCGACCGGCACCGCCGTCCCCCTGCCGATGCATCTCCGGCTCGAGCCGGGGGCCAAGGCCCGCGAGGCCCTGATCGCCGGGGTACGGCGCGGCCTCCTCGTGACCCGCTTCTGGTATACGCGCTGGGTCCACCCGCTGCGGACCGTCGTCACCGGCATGACGCGCGACGGGACCTTCGTGATCGAGGGGGGCGAGGTCGCCTACCCCGTGCGGAATCTCCGCTTCACCCAGTCCTACCACGAGGCGCTCGCCGGCACGGTGGCGATGGAGGCGACGCTCAAGCTCGAGCGCCTCGACCTCTGGGACGTCGACGCCGGCTCGACCCGGGTGCCGGCGCTCCACCTGGCGGCGTTCGACTTCACGGGCACGACGCCGGACGAGGCATCCCCCACCTCCCCGCGGTAGCATGGCAGGCATGATCTGTCCGGCCTGCGCGGGCGAGGTCCCCCCGGGCTTCAAGTTCTGCGGCAACTGCGGCCAGAAGCTCGTCGGCGCCGGCGCGCCTGCCGAGACGGCCGGCACCCGGATGTCGCCGTCGCCCGCCCCCGGGCCGGGGGGTGAGCGGCGCGAGGTGACAGTCCTCTTCGCCGACGTGAGCGGCTTCACCGCCATGTGCGAGCGGCTCGACCCCGAGGACGTCCAGGCGGTCATGAACGAGTGCTTCGCGGGGCTGGGCGGCGCGATCCAGGACGAAGAGGGGTACATCGACAAGTACATCGGCGACAACGTCATGGCCCTCTTCGGCGCGCCGGTCGCGCACGAGGACGACCCGGCGCGCGCGTGCCGGGCGGCCCTGGCGATGCAGGCGTTCCTCCGCGGGTTCGCCATCCGGTGCCGGGAGCTCACGGGCGTCGAGCTCCGGATGCGCATCGGGGTCCACTGCGGGCTCGTGCTGGCGGGCGACGTCGGCTCCGGCGTGCGCATGGATTACTCGGTCATGGGGGACACGGTGAACCTGGCGTCGCGGCTCGAGTCCGCGGCGGCGCCGGGCGCCATCCTCGTGTCGGCCGAGGTGGCGAAGCGGACGCGCGGGCAGTTCGAGCTCGGCCCGGTCCGGCGGTTGTCGGTGAAGGGCAAGGAGCGGCCGGTCGAGGCCCACGAGCTCGTGCGCGAAATCTCGGCGCGCGGCCGCGACGAGCGCTCGGCGCCCCTCGTCGGGCGGGACCGGGAGCTCGACGTGCTCGTGGCCCGCTGGCGAGAGGCGTGCCGGGGCCGCGGCTGGGTCGAGGTCCGCGGCGAGATCGGGATCGGCAAGACCCGTCTGGTCGACGAAGCCGGCCGCCGGATCGAGGAGAGCCGCCTCCTCGCGGTCGCGGGGACGCCGAATGCGAGTCGGCGGCCGTTCGGGCTCGTCCGGCGCCTGGTCCTCGCCGCGGTGAGCGAGGTGACGGGCCAGGCGCCTCAGCCCGAGACCCGAGAGGCCTTCGCCGCCGCCGTCCTCCCCCTGGGGGAGGCACTCACGCCCTTCCTCGACGCGCTCTGGTACCTGGCGACCCCCACGCGCGTCATCGTGCCCGCGCCCGACCCGGATGCCCAGACGCTGCGCCGGACGCTGGAGCGCGGCGTCGTGACGCTGCTCGGCGGCCTCGCGGCGCACGTGCCGCGTCTGACGCTGTTCGTCGACTCGTACGAGTGGGCCGACGATGCCTCCGCGGCGCTGCTCGAGTCGCTCGCCGAGGGGCCGGAGGGGTTTCCCGTGCCCGTGGTCGTCGCGACGCGCGAGGAGGGGCGACCGCCGCGTCGCCCGGAGGCGACGATCCGCCTCGGCCGGCTGCCCGACGACGCCTCGAACGAGCTCCTCGATCGCCTGCTCCACGGCGTCCCGCTCCCGGTCGAACTCCGGCGCGACATCCTGGAGCGGGCGGCCGGCGTGCCGCTCTTCCTGGAAGAGATGGTCCAGGCCCTCGTCGAGCAAGGCCTGCTGGCCCAGGGCACGGACGGCCAGTGGTGCTGGGCGTGCCGCGCCGAAGCGGCGGCGGTGAGCCTGCCGGCGTCGATCCGGGCGGCGATGGTGGCGCGGCTGGACCGCGTGGAGCGGGCGCCGCGGGAGCTCGTGAACCAGTGCTCGGTCCAGGGGGTGGAGTTCGACCTGGACGTCGCCGAGGCGGTCCGCCGGGCGCCGGCTCGGCAGGGCCCGCCGGTCGCCACGCTTCTCCCCGCGCTCGAGCGGCTCGCCCTGGTCGCGGGCGTGGGACGGGACCAGCCGAACCGGTGGGCGTTCCGGCAGCCGCTCCTGCAGGAGGCGTGCTACGAGACGTTACTGATCCGCGAGCGCCGGGCGCTGCACGCCGAAACGGCCGAGGCGCTGTGCGAGCTGCTCGGCGGACCGGGGTACGTTTCCCCGGCGCTCCTGGCCCACCACTACGAGCGAGCCGAGCGGTGGCGGGAGGCGGCGGACGCGCATCTCCGGGCCGGGCGCCAGGCCGCCGAGCTCTTCCTGAACGAGGACGCGGTACGCCGCTACAGGCGCGCGCTCGAGACGATCGATCGCGTGGCCACGCGATGGGAGGCCGACGAGCGCCGGGTGGCGCTCGCGCACCGCGGGCTGGCCCGGGTCTACCTGCGCGTCGGCGCCTACGCGGGGGCGGAGGAGCACGCCATCGCCATGCGCGAGGTCGCGGCGCGCCCGGCCGACCGGGCCGAGGCCGACCGGCTCCACGCCGCGGCCTGCGTCCACACGGGCCGGACCGAGGAAGCCGAGGCCCTGCTGGTCGCCGCGGTGGCGGCGGCCGGGGAGGATCCGGGCGAGGTGCTCGTGCGCGTGCTCTACGACCTCGCGGAGCTCCACCATCGCGCCAACCGCACGGCCGACGCCCTCGCGCGGCTCGCCGAGTCCCGGAGGGCGATGGCGGCCGGTGACCGCCTCCACCTGATCCGCGCCGACATGCTGGAGGGCAAGATCGCGCACACGGAGGGTCGGTTCGCCGACGCGGCGGCGCTCTACGCGCGGGCGTACGACGAGGCCGAGCGCGTCGGGAGCCTCTCCGACCGCGCGCGGGCGGCGAACAACCTCGGCAACGCCGCCCGCGACCTCGGCGACTACGAGGCCTCGCGCCGGCAGTTCGCGCGGGCGCTCGAGATCTGGGAGCGGACGGGGGACACCGAGTGTATCGCCGGCGCCCACAACAACCTCGGGAACCTCGCGATGAGCCAGGGCGACTTCGAGAGCGCGCGCGTCCACCACGAGTGGTCGCTCCAGGCCTGCCGCAAGATCGGCAACGTCCACGGGGCCGCGCTCGCCCAGGCGAACCTCGCCACCCTGGCGATCGAGCAGGAGGACGGTCCGCGAGGCGTCGCGTCCGCGCAGGCGGCGCTCGAGACGCTGGGGGCCTCCGGGAACGCCGTGCTGCGCGGGCTCGTCCTCATCGTCCTCGGCGAGGCGCACCTCGCGGCCGGGGAGGTGAGGGCCGCGCAGGCGGCCTTCGACCAGGTGCTCCGCGAGTACGACGAGGCGCATCACCCGCTCGCCGTCGCGGGGGCGGCGCGCGGGGTCGGGCGCCTCGCGCTGGCCCGCGGCAGGCCGGCGGACGCCCTCCCCTGGCTCGACCGCGCGGTCGCGACCTACGAGCGCCTGAAGCGCGCCCAGGAGGCGGCGCGGACGACCCTCTACCGGGCCGAGGCGCTCTGGCGACTCGGGGAGCGGCCGCGGGCGTGCGCCGACCTCGAGGGGGCGCTCGCCCGCTTCGTGGCGATGCGCGCCGACCGCGACGTCGCGCGCGTCGAGCGGCTGATCCGCGAGCTGGCGATCGCCGACCCTACTGGAAGTTGATCCCGACCCCCACGTAGACGGCGAGGTTCTTCAGCGTCCCGGTCTGCACGGCCGCGAGCGTGAAGCCGAAGCCGTCGGGGTGGCGCACCTGGATGCCGGCGGCCCAGGGGATCTTGTCCACGCCGCCGCTCTTGTTCGAGACCTCCGCCACGGCGAAGATGTGCTTCGGCAGCTCGGCCTCGCCTCCCACGTAGCCGAAGTGGCCGTCCTTGCCGACCTCCACCCACGCCTGGCGGAAGCCGACGTGCGCCCGGACCCCGCGGATCAGGCCGGTCGGGCTGAGCGGGAGGCCCTTGGACGCCGCGACGTAGAGGGTCTTCTTCTCGATCGCGTCGTCGCCGAAGAGGAAGATCCCGCCCACGCTCAGCTCCGGCAGTCCGCCTGCGTCCTTGAGCAATCGCACGCGTGCCATGGGCCCACCGACCGTCGGGTTGTCGTCCTTCCCGGGCCCATCGACGAGGAGGCCGCCGGCGCCGATCTCGAGCCAGTCGGTCAGGCCGAAGCCGGCGATCGCCCCGTGGCCGACGGCGGTGTCGTGGCCGACGTGAAAGATGAGGGCGCAGTACTGGAGCGTGAACTGGTACTGCCCGAGGGTGCCCGAGGTGGGATTGAGGAACATGCCGGTGGCGAGCTCGTCCGTGATGAGCCCGCGGCCCCCGACGTACGGGGGCGGCTGCCCGGCCGTCGGGCGCGGCGTCGTGGTGATGGCCTGCGTGACGAGGTCCAGCGTCGCCTGCGGCTCCACCTCTTGGGCGGTGGCGACCTCGACCCACCCGAGGACGATCAGGACCGCAATGCCGTGGCGCATCTCTGCCCTCCTCTCCCGGATGTCACCCGCGTCGAGCGGCTGATCCGCGGGCTCGCGCTCGCAGGGCCCGGCCTACTGGAAGTTGACCCCGACCCCCACGTAGAGGGCGACCGGCTTGGCCTCGCCGGTCTGGACGGCGGCCAGCGTGAAGCCGACGCCGTCCGGATGGCGGACCTGAATACCGACCGCCCAGGGGGTCTTCTCGGCCCCGCCGCTCTTGTTGTAGACCTCCGCGACCAGGAAGACGTGGCGAGGCAGCTCGGCCTCGGCCCCGAGGTAGCCGAACGAGCCGTTCCGACCTTCCCTGACGAAGCGCTGGCGGAATCCGACATGACCGCGGACGCCCCGGAGAGGGCCGGTCGGGCTGATCCGGACCCCCTTGGAGGCGGCCGCGTACAGGGTCTGGCTCTCGGCGGCGCGGTCGCCGACGAGGACGATCCCGCCGACGGCGAGCTCCGGGAGCCCGCCGCCGTCCTTCAGCAGGCGCAGGCGCACCATGGGGCCGGCGGCGGCCGGCTGGCTGCCGGGCCCGGCCGCGTCGTCCAGGCGGCCGCCGGCGCCGACCTCGAGCCACTCCGTCAGGCCGAACCCCGCGATCGCGCGATGTCCGATCGCGGTGTCGTGGCCGACCCTGGAGATCAGCGCGCAGTACTGGAGCGTGAACTCGTGGCGGCCGAGCGTTCCGGAGGTGGGGTTGAGGAACAGCCCGGTCGCCAGCTCGTTCGTGATGAGCCCGCGGCCTCCCACGTACGGCGCCTCCGCGGTCGTGGCCGCGCTGCCGGTCACGACCTGCGCGACGGCGGTCGGCGCGAGGACCAGCGCGCTCCACCCGAGCGCCAGTGCGGTCCTCATCGCCCGTCGCATGGAATGTCTCGGCCCGGACTATAGGGGTTCTGCCGACGCCTTGTCAAACGAACCCGGGGCGGGCCGCCTGCAGGGCAAAAGCGGAATCTGGTAAGATGAAGGCCTCATGACCGGGGACGAGCTGCGGGGGACGTTTCTCGATTACTTCCGCGCGAACGGGCACGCCATCGTGCCGTCGTCCTCCCTCGTCCCGGCCCAGGACCCGACGCTCCTCTTCACCAACGCCGGCATGGTGCAGTTCAAGAGCGTGTTCCTCGGCGAGGAGCGGCGGGAGTACGCCCGCGCCACGACCTGCCAGAAGTGCGTGCGCGCGGGCGGGAAGCACAACGACCTGGAGAACGTCGGCCGCACCGCCCGGCACCACACGTTCTTCGAGATGCTCGGCAACTTCTCCTTCGGCGACTACTTCAAGGCCGAGGCGATCGCCTACGCCTGGGAGTTCCTGACGCGGAACCTGGCGCTCCCTCGCGAGCGCCTCTGGGCGACCGTCTTCACCGACGACGACGAGGCCTTCGCGCTCTGGCAGCGCGTGGCCGGCCTGCCGGCCGACCGGGTGCTCCGGCTCGGCGAGAAGGACAACTTCTGGGCGATGGGGGACACCGGGCCCTGCGGCCCATGCTCCGAGGTCCACTACCACCAGGGCGACCACCTGCCGTGCGCCGAGGTGGAGGCCGGTCGCCGGTGCCTCGGGCCGGCGTGCGAGTGCGACCGCTGGCTCGAGATCTGGAACCTCGTCTTCATGCAGTTCGACCGCAACGCGGAGGGCCGGCTCACCCCGCTGCCCCGCCCGTCCATCGACACCGGGATGGGGCTCGAGCGGGTCACCGCCGTGGTCCAGCACGTGGAGTCGAATTTCCTCACCGACCTGATCCGCCCGCTGGTCTCACACGTCGAGCGCCTGGCCCAGAAGCGGTTCGGGACGCGCGAGGCGGACGACGTCTCGATGCGCGTCATCGCCGACCACGCCCGCGCCGCGGCCTTCCTGATCTCGGACGGGGTGCCGCCCTCGAACGAGTGGCGCGGGTACGTCCTCCGGCGGATCATGCGGCGCGCCATGCGGCACGGCCGGCTCCTCGGCCTGATGGAGCCCTTCCTCTCGGAGGTGACGGGGACCGTGGCCGAGGTGATGGGCCGCGCCTATCCGGAGCTCGTGGAGCAGCGCGCACGCGTCGCCGAGGTCGTCCGCCTGGAGGAGGAGCGCTTCGCGGAAACGCTCGACCGCGGCCTCGAGAAGATCGAGGAGGAGATCGCGGCCGGCGCGGGGTGGCCGCTCGTCCGCACGGCCGGCGGCGAGCGCCGGCGCGTGCCGGGGCGCGTGCTCTTCACGCTCTACGACACGTACGGGTTTCCCGTGGACCTCGCCCAGGAGGTGCTCGAGGAGCGCGGTCTGGCGGTCACCGAGGGGACGCTCGGCGAGTACGAGGCCGAGATGGACGCCCAGCGCGCGCGGGCCCGGGACCGCGGGGCGTTCGGCGCCGCGGCCGCGGGCGACGAGCGCGCCGGGATCTTCCAGGCCCTCTCGGTGGAGATCCCGCCGGTCCAGTTCCTCGGCTACGAGGCGCTCGCGGCGCCCGCGCGGATCCTGGCGATGGTCCGGGACGGCGCGCGCCAGCGCGAGGCGGGGGCGGGCGACGAGGTCGAGGTGATTCTCGACCGCACGCCCTGCTATGCCGAGTCGGGGGGTCAGATCGGCGACACCGGTCAGCTCACCGGCCGGCACGGGAGCGGCCAGATCCTGGACACCTATCTCCGCGGCGCCGGGCTCATCGTCCACCGGGTTCGCGTGGCGCAGGGTGGCTTCCGCGAGGGCGAGGAGGTCGCGGTCGCCGTCGAGTCGCCGCGCCGTCAGGGGCTCCGGCTCCACCACACGGGGACGCATCTGCTCCACGCGGCGCTCCGCCAGGTCCTCGGCCCGCACGTCCTCCAGGCGGGCTCCCTGGTGGCGCCGGACCGGCTCCGCTTCGACTTCACCCATTCCCGACCGGTGAAGGACCGCGACCTCGGCGACGTCGAGGATCTCGTCAACGAGAAGGTGCGCGACAACCTCGCCGTGGACCCGTTCTGGACGGAGCTCGACCAGGCCCTCCGCCTGGGCGCGCTCGCCCTCTTCGGCGAGAAGTACGGGCAGCGGGTCCGCGTGGTGAAGATCGGCGACTTCTCGACCGAGCTCTGCGGCGGCACGCACCTCGACGCGACGGGCCAGATCGGGCTGTTCAAGGTGACGGCCGAAGGCGCCGTCGCGGCCGGCGTCCGCCGGCTCGAGGCGGTGACCGGCCACGCCGCCCTCCAGCACGTCGGCCACGAGGAGGCGGCGCTTCGCGAGGCCGCCGACCTCCTCAAGATTCCGCCCGTGGAGCTGCCGCGGCGGCTCGGCAAGCTGCTCGAGGAGCAGCGCGCGCTCCAGAAGCAGCTCGCGGAGCTCGAGGCGCGCCTGGCCCGGACGCGGGCGCAGGAGCTCGTGGCCGGGGCGCGCCAGGTCGGGGACGTCGCCGTGGTCGCGGCGCGGGTGGACGGCCTCGACGCCGAGGGGCTCCGGGCCGTCGTCGACTCGGTGCGGGAGCGGCTCGGCTCCGGCGTCGTCTGTCTGGGGAGCGTGGCCGACGGCAAGGTGAGCCTGGTGAGCGCGGTGACCAAGGACCTCACGCGCCGCTTCCACGCGGGCAAGCTCGTCCAGGAGGTCGCGAAGGCCGTGGACGGCGGGGGCGGCGGGCGGCCGGAGCTCGCGCAGGCGGGCGGCAAGAACCCGGCGGCCCTCGATCGGGCGCTCGCCTCCGTCCACGACTGGGTCGCGCGGGCGGGCCATGCGTAGGGTGGGCCGTCGCCGTCTCGCGGCCGGCGGCGTGTGCACGGGGCTGCTCGCTGTCCTGCTGGCGGCTTGCTCGACGACCCGCGTCGTCCCGATCCCGGCGGCGGGCGTGGCGCTCGACGCCGGCGCGGGAACGGCGAGCGCCGCGGCGGACGGGGTCCAGGTCGTCGTCCGCCCGTCGGCGTGGCACGGGAGCCCGACCTATCTGCCGAACTACGTCACTCCCTTCCACCTCCTGATCGTCAACGGCGCGGGCCAGCCGCTCAGCTACGACTACCGGGACCTCCGGCTCTTCGACGAAGCCCGCTTCCAGTACACCGCGCTGCCGCCGGTCGAGGTCGGCCGCCTGCTCCAGGCAAGCGGCGCCGAGCGTGAGACCCTCGTGGCGGCGGCGGACACCGCCTCGCTGCCGCTTCACCGGCGGCGGCCCCTGTTCTGGAGCCCCTGGTGGTGGGACCCCTGGCCCTATCCCTATTACGCCCCGCCGCGCCTCGACGACGTGTTCACCCAGGCGCTGCCGGTCGGGACGCTCCAGGCGGGCGCGCGGACCCAGGGGTTCGTCTACTTCCCCCGCCTCCGCCCCGAGGCGAGCCGGCTCAGCTTCGAGTTCCATCACCGACTGGGCGAACTCTCGCGGGTCCTGACACTGCCGTTCGCCGTGGAGCGGGCTCAGCATGCCCCTCCACCGACGGCCTCGTAGCCAGTCGGGCCGGGCGCCCAGCGGGGGGTGGACCTCGAGCGCCTCGCCAGCTTCCTGCTCGACCCGGGGATCCCGCCCGCCCTGCTCTACACCGTCGTCTTCCTGAGCTGCGTCCTGGAGAGCTTCTTTCCCCCGTGGCCCACCGACGTCATCGCCGTCTACGCCGGCTTCCTCGCCGGCCGCGGCGTGCTCGCTCCGCTGGCCGTCTTCGGCGCGGCGATCGCCGGCACGCAGCTCGGCGTCATGGTCGTCTTCTGGCTCAGCCGGCGCTGGGGCCGGACGCTCCTGGCCGGGCCGTTCGGCCGCTACGTCGCGCCCGCCCGCCTCACGAGCCTCGAGGCCTGGTTTGCGCGGTACGGGGTGCCGGCCATCGCCATTTCCCGCTTCTTCCCCGGGCTCCGAGCGCTGGTCATGCCGGCCGCGGGACTGGCCGGCTTCGCCGCGTGGAAGGTGTGGGTCTTCGCCGGCGTGTCGGTCGTGATCTGGAACGCCTTCGTCGTGGGTCTCGGGCTGCTCGCCGGGACGCACCTCGACTGGGCGAAGCAGGTCCTGGTCCGCTACAACACGATCGCCGCCGCCGTCGCCGGGCTCGCCATCCTCGGCTGGGTCCTTGCCTACCTCTTCCGCCGCCGCCGGATCTAGACCTCGGGGGGGCTTCCGAGCCCCCCCGGAAAACCGCTAGTCCAGCGCCTCGAGCAGCAGGCCCTTCAGGTAGCGCGTCTCGGGGACCGCCAGCAGGACGGGGTGATCCCGCGCCTGGCCGAGCGTGGCCCGGAGCCGGACCGGGCGCCGCGCGTCGCCCGCGGCGGCTCGACAGACCTCCTCGAAGAGCGCGGGGCTCACGTGATGCGAGCAGGAGAAGGTGGCGAGCACGCCGCCGGGCCTGAGGCACGCGAGCGCGCGGAGATTGATCTCCTTGTAGCCTCGCAGCGCGGCCTCGACGGCCGTCTTCCGGCGGGTGAACGAGGGCGGGTCGAGGATCACGAGGTCGAAGCGCCGGCCGTCGCGCTCGAAGGCGCGGAGCGCGTCGAAGGCGTTCGCTTCCAGGACCTCGAACCGGTCGCCGCCGCCGTTCAGCGCGGCGTGCGCCGTCGCGCGGGCGACCGCCTCGGCTGACGCGTCGACGGCCAGGACGTGCGCTGCGCCCTTCGCCAGCGCCCAGCAGGCGAAGGCGCCCGTGTAGGAGAAGGCGTCGAGGACCTCGCGGCCGGCCGCGTCGACGGTGACGGCCGCGCGGTTCTCGCGCTGGTCGAGATAGAAACCGGTCTTCTGGCCGCTCTCCAGCCCCACGCGGAAGCGGCACGGACCCTCCCGGATCGCCACCTCCAGAGGCGGGGCGGGATCCCCGGGGCCCACGAGCCAGCCCGAGGCGGACTCGAGCCCCTCGATCGCGGCCGCCGCGGGGTCCGCGCGGCGGTAGACGGCCGCCGCACCCACGACCTCCACGGCGAGCTCCGCGAGCGTGACGCTCCAGCGGTCGATTCCGAGGGTGAGGGCCTGGAGGACGAGGACGTCGGCGTAGCGGTCGAGGATGAGCCCGGGCAGCCCGTCGCCCTCGCTGAAGACGACCCGCCCGGCGTCCCCGTCGTAGGCGAGCGTCTGGCGGAACCGCCAGGCCGCGTCGAGCCGCCGGCGGAAGAAGGCGGGATCCACCGGCTCGTCGAGGCGGGTGAGGAGGCGGCACGCGATCTGGGGCCGCGGGTTGTAGAACCCGCGGCCCAGCGGGTGACCGCCGGCGTCACAGACGGTGACCGCGTCTTCCGGCCGCCAGGCGCCGTCCAGGCGGTCGACGTCGGTGCGGTAGAGCCAGGGATGGCCGGCCAGGAGACGCCCCTCGCGGCGGGGCCTGAGGATCAGCCGCGCCAAGTCAGCGAGCGATAGGGCCGGGACGCGGACCGAGCAGCCCGAGGCGTATGCCGCATACGTCGAGCGCCCGTCCCGGCCGTGATGCGGGACGACGGGATGCGACGGCGGTCGTCACCGCACGCGGCGGAGGACGGGGATCATCATCAGGGCGCCCCGGGCGCGCTCGAGCGGCCGGGCGAGGCTGAAGTTCGAGAACCAGCCGACGAAGTCGAAGCCGCCGGCCAGCTCCACCATCGCCCGGAGCTCCTGGGGGAAGACGATCCGGGTCTTGTGCCGCTGCGTCACCACCCGGCGCGAGCCGTTCTCGGTGATCTCGAAGCGCATCACTTCCTCGCAGACCTGCCGGACCGCGTCGTAGGCATCCAGGGTCCGGAAGGTCGTGCGGACGGTGACGCCTCCGCGCTGGCGGGTCCACGCCCAGCGGAGCGTCGGGCTGGCCCAGCGGTTCGGGATCAGTCGGTCGAAGATGTAGAGGCCACCCGGCCGCAGGTTCCGCCGCACGGCGCGGAGGTGGGCGAGGAGCGCCTCGTTGGTCAGGAGGTGCCCCTGGGAGTCCTGCATGCAGATCGCCGCGTCGGCGGGCTCGGGCAGCCGGAACGCGGTCATGTCGCCGAGCCTCGCCGTCACCGGCAGCCGGTCGGCCGCGGCCTGCCGGCGGAGGAACTCGATGCTCTCGGCCGAGAGGTCCAGCGCCGTCACCCGATACCCGTCGCGCGCGAGCCGGAGGGAGTGGTGGCCGGTGCCGCAGGCGAGGTCGATCACGTGCCGGACCCGGCCGCGCGCGTAGCGCCGGAAGCAGGCCTCGAGGAAGTCGGTCTCGGCCTTGCGGTTCAGCTCGAACGCGATGTGGTAGTAGGCCGGCGAGTGGTAGAACTCCCGGGACGAGCGCTTCACCTCTCGTTACCTCGCTCCGAGAACCCGGGGCGACGGGTATCGGCACGGGCTCACGGTTTGGCCCACCACATCAGGATCGCCTCGCGGACGATCGCCGCCGCGGTGATCGCGGTGCGGCCGCTCGGATCCCAGAGCGGCGAGACCTCCACGAGGTCGAAGCCGACGACCTGGGCCGCGCCGAGCTGGCGGAGCGCCGCGACCAGCTCCGGCACCGTGATCCCGCCCGGCTCCGGCGAGCCGGTCCCCGGCGCGACCGCGGGGTCGAGCACGTCGATGTCGATGGTCACGTAGAGGGGGTGCCCCGCGACGTCCGCGGCGACCTGGGCGGCCGCCTCCGCGACCGGAATGGCCCAGCCGGGGAAGACGCGCGTCCCCCGGGCATGGGCCCACTCCTCGCGGTCGCCGGTCCGGAGGCCGATCTGGTAGAGCCGGTCGGGCCGGAGGCGCTCCAGGACGCGGCTCATGGCCGAGGCGTAGTTCCAGGCCTCGCCCAGGAAGGCCCGGCGCAGGTCGGGATGCGCGTCGAACTGGACCACGCGGAGGCCCGGATAGTGGCCGAGCGCCACCTCGACGATCGGCGCCGTCACCGTGTGGTCCCCGCCGAGGAAGGCCCAGCGCTGCCGGGGATCGAGGACGGCGGCCAGCTCGGCCCGGACCGCCGCCAGCGCCGCCGCCGGCTCGGCGAGGGGCACGGGGACGTCGCCCGCGTCGGCCAGGGCGAGATCGGCCAGGTCCAGGCCGAGCGCCGGGGCATAGGTCTCGATGAGGTCGGATGCCCGCCGGATGGCGCCGGGCCCGAATCCTGCGCCTTTTCGCTGGTTTACCCGACCCTCGAAGGGGATGCCGTAGAGGACGGCGACCGCCCCGGCCGGGTCGGGACGGCACGCGATGAACGGTGGGCGAGCGGGCCTCAGCGACATCGGATGCCTCCGCCGGGCCGAGACCCGAGCCGCCCCGGGACGGCCGAGGACGCCGGGATCGGGCCGGCGCTAAAGGATGTCGTCTTCGGACAGGAGCGTGATCGCCGCCACCGCGCACCCCAGCCGGTCCACCCGGTGCTCGGCGACCACCACCTGGAGCTCGCGGATCCGGTCGCCGCGCACGGCGAAGGCCTCGGCGAGCATGCCGCGGACCGCCCGCTCCGCCGTCGCGCGGTCGGCCCGATCGTGGAACTCCATGATCACCCCGGCCCGGGTCCGGTCCTCGGGGAGGGCGTAGCCCACGGCGGCCGCGATCGTCTCGCCCGGCGTCTGGCTCGTGATCGCGGCGTAGGCGGTCGGGACGAGCGCGCCGGGCTTGATCGACGGGACGGGAACGATGTCGACGTCGGGCGGCACGATGCTGGAGACCTTGACGAGGTTCACGTTGCCGATCCCGGCCGCCAGGAGGGCGTTGTCGAACGCGTTGAGCGCGGTGCCGCCCTCCGCGCAGCCGGCCGTCGCCGCCACCTTCGTCACCTTCTTCCAGATCATCGCCACCTCCTCGCTCGTCGCCGGGCAGCGCGCCCGGGGCGCGGTGTGCGGAGCCAAAAATCGGTCTCGATGATACTGGGGCGAAAGTAAAACGCAAGCTTTTTTTCCTTGCATTGCCTTACTCGTGCTCTATAATTCAGGCGAAATTCGCCCTTGACGAAAAATTTTTCGGTGAAGAGATCTCGCGCGCGAGATCTCGGGCGAGGAGAGGGGGTTGATAGGATTGCACAGCCTGGGTCGTCACCTGCTGTTGGAGCTGCACGAGTGCAGCTCCGAGATCCTCAACAACCTTGAAACCGTGAAGACCGCGCTGGTGGAGGCAGCCAAGCGCGCCGAGGCCACGATCATCGACGTGGTGTTTCACGAGTTCAACCCGTTCGGGATCTCCGGTGTGGTGGTGATCGCCGAGTCGCACCTGTCCATCCACACGTGGCCCGAGTACCGGTACGCCGCCGTGGACATCTTCTCCTGCGGCGAGAGCCTCAAGCCGGCGGCGGCCGCTTCGTACCTGGTCGAACAGTTCGGGGCCAGCCGGGCCTCGTGCGTGGAGGTCAAGCGAGGCGTGTTCCCGGGCAGTGTAGGGCTTCTCAACCGACCCGCACAGGAAGGTGCCACGACGAATGGCCCAGCCGAACATCTACAAGTGGTTTTTTGAGACCACCACCCCCGTCGAGGGGCACTTCCACGCCATCACCCGCACCGTGTTCGCCCTCCAGAGCAAGTTCCAGCTGATGGAGATCCTGGAGACGGCGAGCTACGGCAAGTGCCTCGTTTTGGACGGGCGGATCCAGTCGAGCGTGGCCGACGAGTTCATCTACCACGAGACCCTGGTCCACCCGGCGATGATCCTGCCGGCCCCCCCCGTGACGGCGCTGGTCATCGGCGGCGGGGAGGGGGCGACGCTCCGGGAAGTCCTCCGCCATCGCTCCATTCGCAAGGCCGTGATGGTGGACATCGACCAGGCGGTCGTCGAGGCTTGCCGGCAATACCTGCCGGAGATGCACCAGGGCGCCTTCGCCGATCCGCGGGCGGAGGTGCGGCACGAGGACGCGCGGACGTATCTCGAGATGACGGACGCCCGGTTCGACGTCGCGATCGTGGACCTCACCGAGCCCCTGGAGGAGGGTCCGGCCTGTCTCCTCTTCACCCGCGAGTTCTACCGGCTCCTCTCCGACCGGCTGACGCCGGGAGGCACCCTGGCGCTCCAGGCCGGGATGACGAAGATCGGTGAGCTCGACTTCTACGCCGCCATGACACGGACGCTTTCCGAGGTGTTCCCGGTCGTGGCCCCCTACCAGTCCTACATCCCGTGCTTCGGCACGCCCTGGGGCTTCATCGTCGCCGCCAAGGCGGGTGACCCCCGCGAGCTCGCGCCCCGGGACGTCGATGAGCGGCTCCGGGAGCGGCTGTCGGGGGACCTCGCGTTCTACGACGGGCTCGCCCACCAGCACATGTTCAGCCTGCCGAAGTTCCTTCGCCGGGCGATCGCCGGCTGCACGCGGGTGGTGACGGACGCCGAGCCCCTGCTGATCCAGTAGGCCGGGCTGCCGCCGTGGCGCGGCTGCCCGGCCGCGCCTGCCCCGATGCGGCTCATCCTCGCTTCGGCCTCGCCGCGCCGCCGGGCGCTCCTCGGCGAGCTGGGCCTGGCCTTCGACGTCGTCCCGAGCGCCGTCGCGGAGTCCTTGCCCCCGGGTGTCCCCGCGGACGAGCTGGTCGCGCGCCTGGCGCTGGCCAAGGCGCGGGACGTCGCCGGGCGGATCCCCGGCGGGGAGCCCGCCCTCGTCCTCGGCGCCGACACGCTCGTCGTTTTCGAGGGCCGGCCGCTGGGGAAGCCCGCCTCGGCGGGGGAGGCCCGGGCGATGCTCGAGGCGCTCCGCGGTCGGGTGCACGAGGTGCTGACGGCGGTCGCGCTCGTGGAGCGCCCGGCCGGCCGGGAGGCGACCGCGACCGTGACGAGCCGGGTCGAGATGCGGCCGTTCTCGGGCGCCGAGCTGGACGGGTATCTCGCGACCGCGGAGCCCTACGACAAGGCGGGGGCCTACGCGGTCCAGGGCGAGGGCGCGCGGCTCGTCGCCCGGGTCGAGGGCTGCTACACGAACGTGGTCGGGCTGCCGGTCACGACGACGGTGCGGCTGCTCCGCAGCTTCGGGGTCGCCGTACCCCGGTCGCCGGCGGCGTCGTGACGGCCTCCGGCGGGGCCGTCGCCGACGGGCCTAGGGTGCCGGGGGGTGGGCGCCGAGCGCGGCCCGCGCGGCCGTGACGAACGCCGGCGGCCGGAGCGTCTCGGAGGTGAGCTTGAGGCCGGCCGGCAACGGGCTGCCGCCACGCAGGATCCGGATGGTCGTCGCCAGGCCGGTCTCGGTGGCGTCGCCGTCGGGCGCATAGGCGGCCTGGAGCGGCTCGAGGCGCGCGACGAAGCGCGCGGGGTCGCGGACGACCTCGGGAGGCAGGCGCGCGGCTACCTCCGCGGCCGGCGTCGCGGCGAGCCAGGCCTGGACGCGGACGAGGGCGCGGGCATACGCGGTGAGGGCGGCCTCGAGCGGGGCCAGGTCCTTGTCCCCGGCGCGCGTGACGCTGGCGACCTCGTAGAAGGGGCCACCCAGGTGCCGGACGGTCTCGTCAGGGCGCCGGAGGTCGAGGAGGATCACGGCGCCGCCGGTCGCCACGGCGCGGCTCACCCAGGGCTCCTCCAGGACGGCGGCCGCCAGCTCGCCGGTCCCCAGCCGGGAGACGAGCGCCGCCCCCCCGAAGCTCCGGAGCTCGACGTCGGAGGGCTCGATCCGGCGCGCCTGGAGGAGGGCCTCGAGGACCTGGTGGGCCGTCGTGCCGGGCCCGGGGATGCCGACGCGCTGGCCGCGGAGATCGTCCACCCGCCGCACGGCCTCGCGGTGCCGCGCCGCGACCAGCAGCGCGGCCGCCGGGGCGCGGGTGTGGGTGACGACGACGCGGACGGGCGTCCCCCGCGCGGCGGCCCCTCGGACGGCCTGATCCAGCGTGGTGACGGCCACGCTCGCCTCCCCGGCGCGGAGGGCGGCGACGGCGTCGCTCGGGTGTTTCGCCCGGCGGAGGGTCGCGGTGAGGCCTTCGGCCGCGAAGGTGCCGAGGGCCGCCGCCGCGTGGACCGGCAAGAAGGCGGGGTCCTCGGCCGGGCCTCCGACGCTCACCACCAGCGTGGCCGGCGCAGCGACCAGCCACGCGGCGGCGAGGAGGAGGCCGGCCGTCACCGCGGCACGTCGAGCAGGCGCGGCGTCACGCCGACGTCGCGCGTCCGGTACTCGCGCAGCTCCGTGAGCTGCTTGATGCGGCTCGCCATCCGCCACGCGGCCTCGCGGAGCGACGTGAAGCGATCGCGCTGCGGGTCGTCGGGCTCCATCTCCTCGACCGCCACCTCGAGGTGGGCGATGATCGTGGTGAGCGGATCGTTCACCTCGTGGGCGAGCGTGGCGGCCACCTCCATCATCACGCGCAACCGCTCGCGCTCCCGCAGCGCTTGCTGGTGGGCCCGGTAGGTGTCGAGAAAGGCCCCGGCGAGCACGAGGAGCGCGCCCGGGACGAGGCCGTCGAGCTCCAGCGTCTCGTAGGAGCGCGACATCCAGAAGAACCACTCGACGACGTTGAGCCGGGACTCGACCAGCCAGCCGATTCCGGCGAGGATCAGCATGACGAGCACCATGAGATGCCGCGCCAGCAGCGCCTGAAGCATGGGACGTCCTCCCTCGCTCCCCGCGGCCGCGTCGGCCGGACGGCCGCGCCGCCTGCTGGTGTGACGGACCCGCTACGACGCCGGCTCCTCCGGCTCTCCGAGGCCCTGCTCGCGCGCTTCGGCCCGCAGGGCTGGTGGCCGGCGCGCTCGGCGTTCGAGGTCGTCGTCGGCGCCATCCTCACCCAGAGCACGGCCTGGGTCAACGTCGAGCACGCCCTCGCCTCGCTGCGCGCCGCCCGCGCGCTCGACTCTGCGGCCTTGCGCGCGCTGCCAGCCCGGCGCCTCGCCCGGCTGGTGCGCGCCGCCGGCTTCTACCGCGTGAAGGCGCGCCGGCTCCGCGACTTCCTCCGGCACCTCGACCGGCGTCACGGTGGCGATCTCCGACGCCTGCTCCGCCAGCCCGCCCCGGCGCTGCGCGCCGAGCTCCTGGCCCTCCGCGGCGTCGGGCCCGAGACGGCCGATTCGATCCTGCTCTACGCCGCCGGCCGCCCGGTCTTCGTCGTGGACGCCTACACCCGCCGGGTGCTCTCGCGGCACCGGATCCTGCGGCCGGAGGCCTCCTACCAGGAGGCGCAGGCCCTGTTCACGGACCACCTCCCCCGCGACCCGGCGCTCTTCAACGAGTATCACGCCCTGCTCGTCCGGGTGGCGAAGGAATACTGTCGGACGGTGCCGCGCTGCGAGGGGTGCCCGCTCCGGTTCGACCTCCGCGGGCGCCCGCCGGCGGCGTTCTGATCGATCGGCGGCCGGGCCTGCGCCCCGGCCGTGGCGGCGAACGCATCGGCCGCTGCTCGCTTCTGGGGGGTCTTCTCAGACGCCCCGAAGCGACTAGGTCTGGGTGGGCGAGAGCCAGGCGCGCGGGAAGACGGGCGGCCGCCAGGTCGCGAAGCGGTCGAGCAGCTCGGCGGCCCCACCCGCGGCGAGCAGGAGCGCTGCGTGCTCGGCGAGGACGAAGCGCTCCCGCACGGCGTGGGCGACGAGGCCGAGGAGCGCGTCCCAGTAGCCGCGCACGTTCAGGAGGCCGACCGGTTTGCCGTGGATCCCGAGCTGGGCCCAGGTGAGGACCTCGAGCGTCTCCTCCAGGGTGCCGAGGCCCCCGGGCAGGGCGACGAACCCGTCGGCGAGCGACGACATCGTGGCCTTCCGCTCGTGCATGCTGTCGACGACCCGCATCTCGGTGAGGCCGCCATGGGCGAGCTCCCGGGAGGCGAGCGGGCGGGGAATGACGCCGATGGCCTCGCCGCCGGCCGCGAGCACCGTGTCCGCCAGGACGCCCATCAGCCCGACCGACCCGCCGCCGTAGACGAGCCCGACCCCGCGCCGGACGAGCTCGGCGCCGAGGGTCCGCGCGGCGTCGGCGTAGTCCGGCCGGCCCCCCGCCGCCGAGCCGCAGAAGACGCAGACCCGCCTCATGCGGCGGCGCGGCTCTCCCGGAGCGCCAGGACGAGGTCGGCAAGCCGCGCGCCGGCGTCGGGCCGGGCCAGCCCACGCGCCCGCTCGGCCATCTGCTTGAGCCGGCCCGGATCGCCGAGGAGGTCGCGCACGGCCTCGACGAGGCGCGGCGGCGAGAGCTCGGCCTCGGGCAGGAGGATGGCGGCGCCCGCCTCGACCAGGATCCGGGCGTTCGCCGTCTGCTCGTCCCCCCGCGCGCCCGGGAGCGGGATCAGCACGCCCGGAAGCCCGAGGGCGCAGAGCTCCGTCACCGTGCCCGCGCCGGCGCGGCCCACGACGAGGGCGGCCGCCGCGTAGAGGTCGCCGAGACCCTCGTCGACGAACGGCACGACCCGGTATCGCGCGCGGAGGGCGTCGGGGAGGGCGGCGGCCTGGCGCTCGAGCCAGCCGGTGTCGCCGTAGGTGTTGCTCCCGCACTGGTGGACGAGCTGACAGGTCTCGAGGAGGGGCAGAAGCGCCGCGCCCACCGCGCGGTTGATGCGATGGGCGCCCTGGGCGCCCCCGGTGACGTAGACGAGCGGGACCGCCGCGTCGAGCCCGAACCGCGTCGCGGCGCGGGCCGGGTCGCCGGCGAGGAGCTCCGGGCGTACCGGGTTGCCGGTCACGACGACCTTGCGGGCGGGGAAGGCGGCGGCCGACGCGGCGAAGGTGACGGCGACCCGGTCGGCGAGCCGCGCGATCAGGCGGTTGGCGAGCCCGGGGGCCGCGACCTGCTCGTGCACGAGGAGCGGACAGCCCCGGGCCGCGGCGGCGACCGCCGTCGGGACGGCCACGAAGCCGCCCGTCGCCACGACCACGTCGGGCCGGAGGCGGCCGAGCAGGCGCCAGGCCTGGAGGATGCCGGCGGGGACGCGCAGGCCGAGGTCCGTGACGTTCCGCAGGGCGACGCTGCGCCGGACCTTCCCCGTCAAGATCGCGTGGTAGGCGATCGCCGCGCCCGGGGCCTGGATCGCCTCGGTGCCCGTGTGGCTCCCGACCCAGTGGAGGTCGAGCGCCGCGCCGAGCCGCGCGCGGAGCGCCGCGGCGATGGCGAGGCCGGCGGAGGTGTGCCCCCCGGTGCCGCCGCCCGCGATCACGACGCGGAGGGAGGGCGTGGACGCCCGGGACCCGCCCATCGTGGTTCCTACGACCGCTTCTTCTGCGCGTGACGTTCCAGCGCCAGCTCGATCAGCCGGTCGATCAGGCGGGGATAGGGCAGCCCCGAGGCCTCCCACAGCCGTGGATAGGCGGAGGTGCGCGTGAAGCCGGGGATCGTGTTGATCTCGTTCACCCAGACCCGCTCCTCGCCCTGGAGGAAGAAGTCCACGCGCGCGAGCCCGGCGGCGTCGATCGCGCGGAACGCCGCGACGGCGAGTCGGCGGAACTCCGCGGCGAGCGGCGCGGAGACGGGCGCGGGGATGAGGAACTTGGCCAGCCCGTCGGTGTACTTTGCCTCGTAGTCGTACCATTCCTTGCCGGGAAGCACCTCGCCCGGCACCGAGGCCTCGGGGCGATCGTTGCCGAGCACGCTCACCTCGATCTCGCGCCCCGCGATCGCGCGCTCGACGAGGACCTTCCGGTCGTGGGCGAGCGCCGCCTCGACGGCCGCCGCCAGCGCCTCGGCGCGGGCGACCTTGCTGATCCCGACGCTCGAGCCGAGGTTCGATGGCTTCACGAAGCACGGGTAGCCGGTCACCGTCGCGACGGCGCGCGCGGCCGCGGCCGGCTCGGCGCTCCAGTCGTGCTCGAGCACGACCACGTGAGGAACGACCGGCAAGCCGTGGGCGCGGAAGACCGCCTTCATGGTCGCCTTGTCCATGCCGACCGCCGAGGCCAGGACGCCCGCGCCGACGTAAGGCAGGTCCGCCAGCTCGAGAAGGCCCTGAAGCGTCCCGTCCTCGCCGTAGGGACCGTGGACCAGCGGCAGGACGACGTCGAGCGCCCCCGCGACCCCGGCGGGCAGCCCGCCCGCCGTGGCGACGCGCGCCAGCCCCGCCACGGCGGGGCCCGAGCCCGCCGGGCCGGCCGGCGGCAGCGGGAGCGCGAGGCCGGCGGCCTCCGCGAGGGCGCGGAGCGGGTCGCCGCCGACGAGCCAGTGGCCGTCCCGGGCGATGCCCATGGGCACGACCTCGTAGCGCGTCCGGTCGATCGCGCCCAGCAGGGACGCTGCCGAGGCGAGCGAGACCTCGTGCTCGCCGGAGCGGCCGCCGAAGACGACACCCACGCGGAGGCGGCCCCCGCCGCCGCGCCGACCCTCCTGGCTCGGCGTCTTCTCCCTCATGGCGCGCCGCCGGCCCGGAGCTTCCGCCAGCGCGTGAGCCGCTCCTGGATCCCCGCCTCGAAGCCGCGGGCGACCGGGTGGTAGTACGTCCGGCCACGCAGGGCCGGGGGCAGGTGCTCCTGGGCGACCTGGGCCTCCGCCGCCTCGGGCGCGTCGTGGGCGTAGCGGTAGCCTTTGCCGTAGCCGAGATGCGCCATGAGGGGGGTCGGCGCGTTCCGGATGTGGAGCGGCACGGGTTCCGCCGGATGCGCGTGGACGTCCTCCCGCGCGGCCTCGAACGCGGTGTAGACGGCGTTCGACTTCGGCGCGCACGCCACGTAGACCGCCGCTTCCGCGAGCGCCAGCTCGCCCTCCGGCGTGCCGAGGAAGTGATACGCGTCCCTGGCGGCGAGCGCGACGGCGAGGGCCTGCGGGTCCGCCAGGCCGACGTCCTCGGCGGCCGCGCGGACGAGGCGGCGCGCGATGAAGAGCGGGTCCTCGCCGGCCTCGAGCATGCGCGCGAGCCAGTAGAGCGCGGCGTCGGGGTCCGAGTCCCGGAGGGATTTGTGGAGCGCGCTGATCAGGTTGTAGTGCTCCTCGCCGGCCCGGTCGTAGAGCAGCGCTTTCCGCTGGGCGGCGTCGTGCGCGATCGCGGGCGTCAGGCGGCGTCCGCCGTCGGCCGGCGCGGCGAGCGTGGCGGCAACCTCGAGGAT
Organism: Candidatus Rokuibacteriota bacterium; assembly: GCA_044866005.1. GTDB lineage: Bacteria > Methylomirabilota > Methylomirabilia > Rokubacteriales > DASRDR01 > JBIOTN01. Next base: position 25,983 of record JBIOTN010000156.1, read on the forward strand.
GTTGAGCGCGCTTCGCGCGTCCCCGTCCGCCAGCCGCGCGATCGCCTCCAGGGCCCCCGGCTCGGCCTCGAGGCCGAGGGCGCCGAGCCCCCGCTCCGGGTCGGCGAGCGCGCGGCGCAGGATCACGAGGACCTCGTCCTCGGTCAGGCGCTCGAGCACGTAGACCCGGCACCGGGAGAGGAGCGCCGCGATCACCTCGAACGACGGGTTCTCGGTCGTCGCGCCGATCAGGATGATCGTGCCTCGCTCGACATGCGGGAGGAAGGCGTCCTGCTGCGCCTTGTTGAAGCGATGGATCTCGTCCACGAAGAGGATGGTCCGCTCGCCGTGGAGCCCGAGGCGCTCGTCCGCGTCCGCGATGACGGCCCGGATCTCCTTCACCCCCGACAGCACCGCGGAGAACGTCGCGAAGTGGGCGCCGCTCCGCGCCGCCATCAGGGCGGCGAGCGTGGTCTTGCCGGTGCCGGGCGGTCCCCAGAGGATCATCGAGTGGAGGTCGCCCGTCTCGATCGCCGTCCGGAGGAGGCGGCCTTCCCCGAGGAGGTGGGCCTGACCCACGAGCTCGTCGAGACTCCTGGGCCGCATCCGGTCGGCGAGCGGCGCCGACTCCCGCCGGCGCTCCCGCGTCGCGTGCTCGAAGAGCTCCATCGCCACATTATAAGCCGACGGGCGCGGGCCGCCGGCGAGTATCGGGGCCGTTTCGCGGGGAAATCTGATAGGGTAATGGGCGCCTGCTCGCCGCGGGCCCGAGGAGCCATGAAACGCGCGGTGTGGATGTGGGGCGTCTTGGCGGCCGCCGCCGTCGTCGGCCTCACCGGCGTGCGCGTCACGCCGGCCGCGGTGTCGGAGCCCGACCGGCTGTGGACGATCGGGACGCATGCCTTCGACGACGGCCTGTACGACGTGGCGTTCCGGACCCTCGGCCGCTTCGCCGAGCTCGCGCCCGCCGATCCACGGCACGGTGACGCCGTGGTGCTCCGGGGAAAGGCGGCGTTCGCGCTCGGCCGCTACGAGGAGGCGCTGGCCGAGTTCGGGACCGCGGAGAGCCTGCCGCTGCGAGCGGTCGGCGCGGGGGAGCCGCTGTTCTGGCAGGCCGAGGCGCTCTTTCGCCTGCGCCGGTTCGCGGAGGCCCGCGATCGCTACACGGCCTTCCTTCGAGGCCATTCGACCTCGTCCTACGCCGACGACGCCCTCTACGCGCGCGCGCTCTCCGAGCTCGAGCTCGGCCAGCCTGAGGACGCGCTGGCGACCTTCAACACGCTCTTGCGCGAGCACCCCACGAGCGAGCTGGCCGGCTCCGCGGCGTATGCCCTGGCGCGGGAGCTCGTCCGGGCCAAGCGGTGGGACGAGGCGCTGCCGATCCTCGCGGGCTACGCGGGCCGGTTCCCCACGAGCCGCTTCCTCACCGAGAGCCGTTATCTCCTGGGCGTGAGCCAGATCGAGGCGGGACGCGTGGCGGAGGGCACCCGCACCCTCGAGCAGTTCGTCGCCGCGGGGCCGACCCACGAGCTGGCGGTGGCCGCGCGGATCGTCCTGGCCGAGCGGCACGTCAAGGCGGGACGGCCGCGGGAGGCGATCGAGCAGTACCGCGCCCTCGCCAGGCAAGCGCCGGGGCACCCCTACGTCCCGCAGGCGCTCTACCAGATCGGGGAGCTCTCCCAGGGGCTCGGGCGGAGCGCCGACGCCGAGGCCGCCTGGAAGACGCTCCGGCGGGCTCATCCGACCGACGCGCTCGCCGGGGCCGCGGGGCTCGAGCTGGCGAATCTCTATCTCCGGCGCCGGCAGTACGATCAGGCGATGGAGGTCGCCCGGGAGCTCGCCGGCGGTGACGCTCCCGAGCGGCTGGACGCGCTCCTGGTCCTCGGGGAGAGCGCCCTGCGCGCCGGCAAGACGGCGGAGGCCGAGCGCGCCTACGCGGCCGCGGTCGCCGAGGCGCCGAGCGGCTCGGCGGACCGTTTCCGCGCCCTGGCGGGCGCCGGCCTCGTGGCCGAGGCTCAGAAGGAGACCAGCGCGGCCAAGCGCGCCTACCAGGAGATCGTCGAGGGGGCCGAGGAAGCCGACCTCGTCGAGTGGGCGAAGGGGCGGCTCGGCGCGCTCGAATCCCGGGAGAAGCCTCCGGCACCGCCGTCGCCCAAGGCCAAGCCCCGGCCGCGCCCGGCGCCGGCCCGGTCGCAGGCCGGCTCGTGAGTCGCCCGTCGCGGCCTCGCTCCTCCGGCCCCGCGCTGCGTCGCCGCGGCCGGAGGCGGGCGTGTCCCGCGCTCGCCGCCGTTGTTCTCCTCGGGCTCGGGGGGCCCGTCACGGCCCGGGCCGCCTCCCCCCGGCCCGTCGACCTCGCGGTGCCCGAGCTCGCGGTGACGGTCGCGCCCCTGCCGCTCAACGTCGCGGCCCCGCTTCTCGCGCCTCCCGCGCCGCCGCCCCCCCCGTTGCCCGCGCTCTCGGCCCTCGCGCCGCCGCTCCCGCGCTTCCTCACCGCGGCGGCGAAGCCCCGGCCGGCGGTGCGGGACCCGGGCGGGTTCGCCTGTACCCTCCTCCAGCTCCGGGGGACGCCGACCCTCATCGATTGCGGCATCCATCGGCTTGTCGAGCGCGACCTGCGCGGCGCCCGCGAGGCGCTGGAGGACGCGGTGGTGAGGGGCGACGGCCGCATCATCGCCGTCGCCCAGTTCTGGCTCGGGGAGGTGGCCTTCGGCGAAGGGCGACACGAGGAGGCCGAGCGACGCTACCGCGCGGCGCTCGCTCAGGGACCGCCCGGCGACATCGGGAGCCAGGCGAGCCTGGCCGTCGGGTGGCTCGCGTTGCGGCGGGGCGACCTCCCGGAGGCGGCCCGCGCCCTGACGCAGGCGCTCGCCGGCGGCCTCTCGGCGCCCGACGCGCTGGTGGTCCGCTTCCTCGACGGGATCACCCGCCTCTTCGCGGGGCGTCCGGCGGACGCGCGGGCGGGGTGGGACGCCGTCCTGGCCGCCGGCCCGCCGCCGGCGATCGCGGAAGAGCTGCTGTTCTGGCGCGGGGTCGCCCAGGCGAGGCTCGGCGAGCGCGAGCCGGCCCTCCAGGGGCTCGAGCGCTTCATCGCCAGCGCCTCGCCCCGCCATCCGCTCCTGCCCGACGCCATCGTCCAGTCGGGCTGGGTCGCGCTCGAGCGCGGGGCGGCCGACGACGCCGTGCGCCGGTTCCTGTGGGCCGAGCGCGAGGCCCCGCGGCCCGAGCTGCGGGCCCAGATCCGGGCGGGGCTGGCGCGCGCCTACCTCGCCCTCGGCGACGCGGGTCGTGCTCGCGACGAGGCCCGCCGGCTCGCGGCCGAGTCGCCGCGCGACCCGCTCCGGACGATGGTCCTGCTCCTGATCGCCGACGACGCCGTCCGCCGCGACGCGACCGCGGAGGCGCTCGACGCGTACCGTGAGCTGCTCGGGCTCCCCCTCGAGCGCGAGCTTCAGGAGTACGCCACCTATCGCTACGCCGAGGCCCTCGAGCGCCAGGGCGCGACGGCCGAGGCCCAGCGCCAGTACGTCACGCTGCGCGAGCAGGGGCAGGTCGAGGCGATCGCGCAGCGGGCCGCTTACCGGCTCGGGCTCTCCGCGCTCCGGCTCGGCCGCCCGGTGGAGGCCCGGGCGGAGGGCGAGGCGCTCCTCCGGGCGGGCGTCCTCGCCGAGCTCCGCGAGCCGGTGCTCCTGCTGGCCGCCGAGGGCGCGGCCCGCGCGGACGATCCGAACCGCGCCGTCGCGCTCTTCCGGCTCGCGCTGCGCGACCAGCCGACCGCCCCCGGCGCCGGCGTGACCCGACTCGTCCTCGGCTGGGCGCTGCTCCGCGATGGCGACCCGGAGACGGCGCTCCGCGAGTGGCAGCAGGCGGCCCTCGCCGCCGACGTCGAGGTGGCCGCGCGCGCCAACCTCGCCATCGCCGACGTCGCCCTCCGGCAGGGCCGCGACGCGCAGGCGCTCGAGGCGCTCCGTGAGTTCGGCAAGATCGCGCCGGGCTCCCCGCAGGCGGACGTCGTCGCGCTCAACCGCGGCATCCTGCTGGTGCGGCTCGCGGATTACGCCGGCGCCGTGCAGGAGCTCGAACCCCTCACGCCACGCCTCACCGTCCCGAGCCAGCAGGCCCTGCTGAGGCGGGCCCTGGGGCTGGCGCGCTACCAGCTCGGGCAGTACGACGTGGCCGAGCGCCAGTTCCGCGAGGCCGCGCGGTGGGCGCCGGCCGAGCTTTCAAGCTGGCTCGGGGCCGGCCTCGCGGCGCTCCTGCAGAACCGCCTCACGGAAGCCGACGAGGCGCTCGTCCGGGGCCGGCTCGCGGCAGCCCCCGAGGTCGCGGCGCCGGCCGCCTACGCCCTGGCCATGGTCGCGCGCCAGCGGGGCGACCCGGTGGCCTTCCGCGAGCGCGCCGTGGGGTTCGTGGACCGCTACCCGGCCCACCCCTACGCGAGCCTCCTGCTCTATGCCCTGGTGGCCGCGGCCGTCGAGCGCGGCGAGCTCGACCAGGCCGATGGCTTCGTGAAGCGCCTCATCAAGGAGCAGCCGAAGAGCGACTACGTCCTGGACGCCCTCGTCCGGCTCGCGGACGGGGCCCGGGTACGCCCGGCACTGGCCCGGGACACCTACGGGGAGATGCTTGCGCGGGCGAAGGCGCCCGAGCTTCGCGCGGAGGCGTGGCTCGGCCTGGCGGACGCGACGCTCGCCCTGGGGACGGCCCCCGAGGCCCAGCGCGCGGTCGAGGGCTTCCTGAGTGAGGCGCCGCCGGGGGACCCGCGGGCCCCGCAGGCCCTCGCGCTCCTCATGCGGGCACACGAGGCGCAGGGCCAGCGCGGGCGCGCGCTCGCCACGGCCGACTCGTTCCTTGCCCAGTTCCCGAAGCACCCGCTCGCGCCGGACGTCCAGCTCCGGCGCGGCTACCTCCTGCTGGTCGATCGGCAGTGGGACGCCGCGCAGCAGGCGCTCGAGGCCGCTCGCCTCGCGGACGAGCCGGCCGTCGCCGCCGCCGCGCAGGTCTACCTCGGCGAGCTCCACCGCTCGCGGGACGAGCACGAGCCGGCGATCGAGGCGTTCCTCGGAGCGACCTATCTCTATCCCGACACGGCCTGGGCGGCGCGCGGGCTCCAGGGCGCGGCGCAGAGCTACATGAGCCTGAAGATGTTCCGGCAGGCGGCGATCCTCCTGCGCAAGCTCACGAGCCGGCCGGGGGTCGATCCCGGCCTCCAGCAGTGGGCGCGGCAGGCGCTCGCGCAGCTCGGGCCGATCACCGGCGAGGATCCGGCGCAGGCGTTGCGGAAGGGCGCGGCCAAGCCCTGATGCGCCCGGGGGGCGTCCGCCTTCGAGCCCGACCGGCTCAGTGCGCGTTGGAGGGCGCGGCTTCCGCGGCGAGCTGGAAGGTGTCGTGGAGGGCGCGGACCGCCAGCTCCGTGTACTTGTCCTCGATCACGCACGACACCGCGATCTCGGACGTCGAGATCATCTGGATGTTGATCCCCTCGCGCGAGAGCGTCTGGAACATCCGCGCCGCCACGCCGGAATGGCTGCGCATGCCGACCCCGACGATCGAGACCTTCGCGATGCGGTCGTCGTGCGCCACGCCCTCCGCGCCGATCCGCCGGGCGACGGCGGCGAGCACGCTCACGGCCTTCTCGCGATCGGTGCGGGCCAGCGTGAAGGAGATGTCGGTGTAGCCGTCGCGGCTGATGTTCTGGACGATCATGTCCACGACGATCCCGTGGTCGGCCACCGCGCCGAAGACCTGGGCCGCGATCCCGGGCCGGTCCGGGACGCGCAGGATCGAGACCTTCGCCTGGCCCCGGTCATGCGTGACGCCGGTCACGATGACGGCTTCCATCCTCGGGTCCTCCCTGGTGACGAGCGTGCCGGGGTCGCTCTTGAAGCTCGAGCGGACGTGGACGGGGACGCCGTACTTCTTGGCGAACTCGACCGAGCGCGCCTGGAGCACCTTGGCGCCGAGGCTCGCCATCTCGAGCATCTCGTCGTAGGAGATCCGGCCGAGCTTCCGGGCCTCGGGCACGATGTTCGGGTCGGCCGTGTAGACGCCGTCCACGTCGGTGTGGATCTCGCAGACCTCCGCCCCCAGCGCCGCGGCCAGCGCGACGGCGGTGAGGTCCGACCCGCCACGGCCGAGCGTGGTGATGTCGTCCTCGGCCGTCGCGCCCTGGAAGCCGGCCACGATGGCCACGTGGCCGTCGTCGAGCGCGCGCCGGACCCGGTCCGCGTCGATCCCGATGATGCGCGCGCGGGTGTGCGCGCCGTCGGTGCGGATCCCCGCCTGGTCGCCCGTGAAGGAGCGGGCCCGGAGGCCGAGCGTCTCGATCGCCATGGCCAGGAGCGCGATCGAGACCTGCTCGCCGGTCGCCAGGAGCATGTCGAGCTCGCGCTCGCTGGGGGTCGGCGTGATCTCGTGCGCGAGCTGGATGAGGCCGTCGGTGGTCTTGCCCATGGCCGAGACGACCGCCACGACGCGATGGCCGTCCTTCGCGGTGTCCGCCACGCGACGGGCCACGCCCTTGATCTTCTCGGCGTCGGCGACCGACGAGCCGCCGTACTTCTGGACCACGAGGCTCATGGCGCTCGCCATGCTACCGCAGTGGCGCTGCGCCGTTCAACTCAACCCGGCCGTCCGCATTCGCGCCCACTCCCTGAGCCACTTCCCACCCCATTCATCGAAAAGCTCCAGGAGAAGTCCGCGGATGTGTTCGGCCTCCTTGATTCGCCACATGGTGCCCTCGGTGACGGTCCGAATCGCGTCGACGAGCTGTTGCAGCCTCGCCGTTGGCCGGGGGTTCTCTTGAAGCGTCTTGGTTGGCGGCAGCGCCCGGAACCGGAGCTGGCGGTCCTCGCCGAACTCCGTGATCACGCCGACGCCACAGAGGCCCGGGGAATCCGCCCCGGTCGACGCGAACCAGAACACAATCAGATCTCCCGGCTGCGGGGGCCTCCCGCCGAGCCGGTAAATCTTGCGGTCTGATTCGTTCCAAGGCCGGGGCAGCGGTCGCCCCTCCCGGACTTCGCGGCGGAAATCGTCACATGTCCAATCATCTCGCTCGCGCATTTGATAGAGCCAGAACTCGGTTCGTCCGCGGCGCGGCAGTCCATGTACGGCGTAGTCAAGCAGGGCGGCGATCGGGACACCGAGGGCGTCGGCGAGCCGGCGGGCGATGCCGGCGCTTATGCGTATGCGGGTGCCCGCCTCAAGCTGTGAGGTAGGCTTGCGAGATCCCCGCGTCTTTCGCCAAGAGGCTCTGCGATAGGCCGAGGGCCACGCGCTGGTGCTTGATCCAGACGCCGACGTGGTTCGATTTCATGCGATGCGCGATTATTGCTACTGCAATTGGACGAGTCAAGCCTGTAAGAGGATCGCGGCGCGCCCGGAAGCAGAAGACGGCGGCCCGGGCGCGTCCGGGGAGGGAGGAACTTCCCGGAGCACTGCCTGCGCCCGGACCGCCGCCTCATCCGTAGGACGGCCGGGCGCAACGGCTATTCCCGGGTGCGCCGGGCGTCAGTCGCCCGACGCCACGCTCCTAGAGGTTCATGGCCCCCAGGATGGCGTCGAGGCGCGGCGCGACGGTGGCGGGGCGGGTGGCGGCGCCGAGGGCGGACTCGGGGTCTTTGAGCCCGTGCCCGGTGAGGGTGAGGACGCAGGTGGCGCCGCTCTCCAGGCGGCCGGCCTTGGCCGACTTGATGAGGCCCGCGACGGCCGCGGCCGAGGCGGGCTCCATGAAGATCCCTTCTTCCCGCGCGAGCAGGCGGTAGGCCTGGAGGATCTCCTCGTCGGTGACGGCGTCCACCCAGCCCTCGGACTCGCGCACGGCCTGGACGGCCGGCTGCCAGGAGGCCGGGTTGCCGATCCGGATCGCGGTCGCGACGGTCCTGGGCTCCGGGATGACACGGTTCTCGACGAGCGGCGCCGCGCCCGCCGCCTGGAACCCCGCCATCCGCGGCAGCGACTTGGCCACCCCGGCCGCGCAGTATTCCTTGTAGCCCTTCCAGTAGGCCGTGATGTTCCCGGCATTGCCCACCGGGATCAGGTGGTAGTCGGGCGCGCGGCCGAGCTGGTCCACGACCTCGAAGGCTGCCGTCTTCTGGCCTTCGAGCCGGAACGGGTTGATCGAGTTCACGAGGGTGACCGGGTGCGAGGCCGCGATCTCCTTGACCAGCGTCAGCGCCTGGTCGAACGAGCCGTCCACCATCAGGACCGTCGCGCCGTGGATCGCCGCCTGCGAGAGCTTGCCGAGGGCCACCGCCCCCTTCGGGACGAGGACGAAGGCGCGCAGGCCGGCGCGCGCCGCGTACGCGGCCGCCGACGCCGAGGTGTTCCCCGTCGAGGCGCAGATGACGGCCCGCGCGCTCGCCTCGAGCGCCTTGGAGATCGCCAGCGTCATGCCACGGTCCTTGAACGACCCGGTCGGGTTGAACCCCTCGCACTTGAGGTACACGCGCACGGCGCCGCCGGCCGCGTCGGCGAGCCGCGGGGCCTCGAGGAGCGGGGTGTGGCCCTCCTGCAGCGTGACGACCGGCGTGCGCTCGCTGACGGGCAGGAAGCGGCGGTACTGTTCGACGACCCCCGGCCAGCGCATCAGCCCTGCTGGGTCTCCACGCGCAGCATGACGGTCGGCGCGGCGACGACGGGGAGCCGGTCGATCTCCTCGAGCGCGGTGCGCATGTTTCGTTCCCGCGCCTCGTGCGTCATCATCACGACCGGCACCGCCGCCGGCTCACCGCGCCCCTTCTGGATGACGGAGAGGATCGAGATGTCGTGGCGGCCGAGGAGTCCGGCGACCTGGGAGAGGACGCCCGGACGGTCCTGCGCCATGACGCGGAGGTAGTAGGCGGAGCGGATCTCCTCCATGGGCCGGAGGCGGAGGCCCGTGCCGACCAGGGGCAGGTCCTCCGGCAGGGCCGGGTGCTGATGGGCCAGGCGCCGCGCCATCTCGATCGCGTCGGACCAGACGGCCGAGGCCGTCGGCATCTGCCCGGCCCCGCGACCGTAGAACATCTGGTCGCCCACCGCGTCACCCGAGACGAAGATCGCGTTGAAGACGCCCGAGACCGCCGAGAGCGGCGAGCTGGCGGGGATCATCGTCGGGTGGACCCGGGCCTCGAGCGCCCCGTCGCTCGCCTTGGCGATCGCGAGCAGCTTGATCCGGTAGCCCAGCTCGCGGGCGTTCGCGATCTCCTCCGGGGTGATCGCGGTGATCCCCTCGGTGTGGATCTCCTTGAGGTCCACGGCCGCGCGGAAGGCGAGCGAGGCGAGGATCTGGAGCTTGTGGGCCGAGTCGATCCCTTCGATGTCGAGGGTCGGGTCGGCCTCGGCGTAGCCGGCGGCCTGGGCCTCGCGCAGGACCTCGCGGAACGCCCGCCCCTCGTCGGTCATCTTCGTGAGGATGAAGTTCGCCGTGCCGTTGACGATGCCGTAGAGCGACACGATCCGGTTCGCCGCGAGACCGTCCCGCAGCGCCCGGATGATCGGGACCCCGCCCGCCACGGCCGCCTCGAAGCCCAGCAGCACGCCGCGCCGGCGCGCCTCCTCGAAGAGCTCCGGGCCGTGCGTGGCGATCAACGCCTTGTTCGCGGTCACGACGTGCTTGCCGGCGGCCATGGCGCGGAGGATGAAGGTGCGCGCCGGCTCGAGACCGCCGATCAGCTCGATGACGACGGCGACGCCGGGGTCTCCGAGGACGCGATCGGTGTCCGTGGTCAGCGGCCAGTCGGCGAGCGTCAGCCCGGCGCGCGGCGTCGTGATGTCGCGGTCCGCGACCGCGGCGATGCGGAGGCGGCAGCCCGCCTTGGCTTCGAGGCCGGCGCGGTTCTGCCGGTAGATCTTCAGCACGCCACCGCCGACCGTGCCGATGCCGAGGAGGCCGATCCCGATCTCGCCCATGTCAGAGCCCGGCGCTAGCCGAGGAAGGCCTTGATGCCCCGCACCGCCTGCCGGATGCGGTGCTCGTTCTCCACCAGCGCGAAGCGGACGAAGCCCTCGCCGTACTCCCCGAAGCCGATGCCGGGCGACACGGCGACCTTGGCCTCGGTGAGGAGGAGCTTGGCGAACTCGAGCGAGCCGAGGCCGCGGTAGGCGTCGGGGATCGGCGCCCAGACGAACATCGTCCCGCGAGGCTTCTCGACCTTCCACCCGATCCGGCTCAGGCCGTCGACGAGGACGTCGCGTCGCTTGCGGTAGGTCTCGACGACCTCGGTGACACAGGCCTGCGGCCCCTCGAGCGCGACGATGCCGGCGATCTGGATCGGCTGGAACACGCCGTAGTCCAGGTACGACTTCATCCGGGCGAGCGCGTTGACCATCCGCGGGTTCCCGCAGGCGAACCCCAGACGCCAGCCGGCCATGTTGTACGACTTCGTCAGGGAGAAGAACTCGACCGCCACGTCCTTGGCGCCCGGGACCGCCAGGAACGACGGCGGACGGTAGCCGTCGAAGGTGAGGTCGGCATAGGTGAAGTCGTGGATGACCCACAAGTGGTGCTCGCGGACGAAGGCGACGACCTGCTCGAAGAAGCTCCGATCGGTGACCTCCGTCGTGGGGTTGTGGGGGAAGTTGAGCAGGAGTCCCTTCGGCTTGGGCCAGGCGAGCCGGACGGCCTCCTCCAGCCGGGCGAAGAAGTCCGCGCCCGGGCTGAGCGGCACCGAGCGCAGGTCGCCGTCGGCGATGACGACGGAGTAGGCGTGGATCGGATACGCCGGGTTCGGGACGAGCACGGCGTCACCCGGCTGGAGCAGCGCGAGCACCAGGTGCGCGAGCCCTTCCTTCGAGCCGATCGTCGCGACGGCCTCGCTCTCCGGGTCGAGCTCGACGCCGAAGCGCTGCCGGTACCAGGTGCAGATCGCCACCCGGAGCCGGCGGATCCCCTTCGAGGCGGAGTAGCGGTGGTTGCGGGGATTCCGCGCCGCCTCGATCAGCTTGTCGACGATGTGGGGCGGCGTCGGGAGGTCGGGATTGCCCATCCCGAGGTCCACGATGTCCTCGCCCCGCGCGCGCGCCTTGACCTTGAGGTCGGTGACGATGGCGAAGACGTAGGGGGGGAGCCGCTTGATCCGGTAGAACTCTTCCACGAGGGTTGCCTCTCTCTTCCTCCCGACCAGCGCGTCCGATCCGGGCAGCGAACGGGGGACGAGGTCGATCCTCGGCGGGACGGCTCGATCATAGCCCGGCGGCGCCGAACGTGTCAATTTTCCGCCGTTTTTCACGTCGGCGTGCTTCGTTCAGAGGGAGATCCCCAGCTCGCGGAGCCTGGTCGCCGCCCGCGCCGCGTAGCGCTCCACGGAGAGCGCTCGGAAGAGGTCGTGAGCCGCCCGGAGGTGCGCCGCGGCGGCGCCCGCCTGGCCGCGCGCGTGCGTCACCTCCGCCAGGGCGAGGTGGCTCCGGCCCGCCATGAGACGGGCCTGCAGCGCGTCGAAGGCGCGGAGCGCCTCGCTCAGCTGCAGCTCGGCGTCGGCCAGGCGGCCCTCGCGCCACGCCAGCCGTCCCAGCGCCTGTCGGGCCCACGCGACGCCGTAGCGGTAGTCGGCCTCGCGCGTGATCTCGAGCCCCTGCTCGAGGAGCTCGCGCGCCTTCCCGAGCTGGCCGCTCGCGAGGTAGGCCTCGCCGAGAAATGTCGCGAAGCGCCCCTCGAGCCGGCGGAACCTGAACTGCCGCACCTGCGCCAGTGACTGCTCGAGCAGCGGGATGGCCTCCACGGCGTCGCCCCGCTCGACGTGGACGTAGCCGAGGTGCCCGAGCGCCACCGCGGTGTTGAGCGGGTCGATGGCGCGATCGAGCGCGCGGCGGCACGCCTCGATCCCCGCGTCGGGGTCGCCGGCCAGGGCCTGGATCCACCCCGCGCTCCAGGTCGCGTAGCTCTGGAGCCGAGGGTCGCCCATCGCCTCGCCGACCGCCAGGGCCTGGTGCTGGGCGCGGAGCGCCGGCGCCAGATCGCCGATGGCGATGTGGTTGATGCCGACCACCCAGTGGGCCAGGCCGAGCCACCACCGGTCCCCCGCGTGCTCGAGCAGGTCGACGGCGCGCCGACCGTGCTCGATGCCCCGGGCCGGCTCGCCGAACCAGTGGCTCTCCTGGGCCAGGACCACGTAGGTCTTCCCGAGGGTCGCCTTGTCGCCCCAGCGCTCCGCCTCGGCGAGCGCGCGCGCCGCGCTCGCCTCCGCCTGTGCGTGATCGCCGAGGTAGCTGTAGGTGTGGGCCAGCCAGAAGTGGTAGACGCCCGACGCGGGCAGGTCCGGCCGCTCCAGACGCGGCCGCTCGCGGAGGAGGAGCGCCAGGGCCTCGGGGAAGCGGCCGAGGAAGGACAGGGAATGGGTCTGCCGGAGCAGCAACTCCACCACCGTGCCGCCCCGGGCCTCCGCCGGCAGGCGCTCGGCGTGCGAGAGCGCCTCGTCCAGGGCCGCCACCGCCTCGGCGTGCGCGTGGCTGCGCGCGGCCTTGTCGGCCAGGAGGGTCAGGTACTCGACCGCCTTGTCGGCCTGCTTGGCCTTCGAGTAGTGATAGGCCAGCCGGGCGTACGCCTCCTCGAGGCGCTCCGCGTAGAGCCGCTCGAGCGCGCGGCCGGCCGCGGCGTGGAGCTTCTGGCGCTCGGCCACCGGCAGGCTCTCCCGGGCGACCTCCCGCGTGAGCGCGTGCTTGAAGACGTAGACGGGCTCCGTCGCATCGCTCTGCTCGTAGAGGAACTCCAGCCGCATGAGCTCCTGGAGGCTCGCGTCGAACCCCGGCGAGTCGCCCCAGACGGCGCGCAGAAACCAGGCGGAGACCTCGCGGCCGAGGATCGCCGTCGTCTGCAGGAGCCGGCGCGGCTCGGCGGGCAGCCGGTCGATCCGGGCCACCAGCACCTCCTGCACCGTGTCCGGCACCGTGCCCGGGGCTCCCAGGTCGCCGCGCTCGACCAGGGAGCGCGCCAGCTCCTCGAGGAAGAACGGGTTCCCCTCGGCCTTCCCGAGGATGACCTGGGCGACCGGGTGAGGCACCTCCTCGGTCTGCATGACGGACCGGACCACCGCGAGACTGTCGTGGGGCGCGAGCGGCTGGAGCGCCGTCTGCGTCGCGTAGGACCGGCCGATCCAGGGCGGCCCGTACCCGGGGCGGTAGGTGAAGACGAGCAGGATGGCCGCCCCCGTCAGCCCGTCGGCCAGCCACGCGAAGAACTCTTCCGAGCTCCGGTCGATCCAGTGGACGTTCTCCACCGCGACGACCAGGGGGTGACGGCGGCTCTCGCTCAACAGGAGCTGCCGGACGGTCTCGAACCGCCGCGCCTTGATCGCCTCGGGGCTCAGGACGTCGAGCCCCTCGGTCCCCTCCTTGATGCCGAGCAGGTGCAGCAGATAGGGCGCGCGCTCCGCGGGGCGGAGCCCCACGCGCTCGAGGCCGTGGCGCACCTTCTCCACGATGGCCTCGGGCGTGTCGGCCTCGGCGATCCCGCAGAAGCCGCGGAGGAGGTCGAGCATGGGGACATAGGGGGTCGTGGTCGCGTAGGACTGGCACTGTCCTTCCAGGTACGCGATCCGTCGGGCCGCCAGGCGCTGGCGAAACTCGAAGAGCAGGCGCGACTTCCCGATGCCGGCCTCGCCTCCGATGCCCACCACCTGGCCCCGCCCCTCGATGGCCGAGCCCAGGCGGCTCTCGAGCAGGTCGAGGTCGTGGCCGCGGCCGACGAAGCGCCCGAGGCGCGGCCCGAGCCCGAGGCCGGTCCGCTCGAGGCCGGCCAGCCGGTAGGCGGGGCCCAGCGCGCCGGGGAGGGCGCCGACCGGTTCCAGCTCGAATCCGCGCTCGAGCGACGGGGCGGCGCCCGCGCTGACGAGGATGGCCCCGGCCTCCGCGCGCGCGGCCAGCGCCCGGAGGAGGCCCCAGGCTTCGCGCTTGGCGTCGAGGTCGATCTGGGCGGCGCCGGTCACCTCGCCGACCAGGTACTGGCCGGCATGGACCGCGAGCCGCACCGGGATCGCCTCCGACGTCGCGCGCCGGGCCCGCTCGGCGACTTTCTGGATCGCCATCGCGGCGTGGGCGGCGCGCCGCGGCGCGTCCTCGACGGGCTCGAGGCCGAAGGCGGCCACGAGGCCCGTCGGGCCCAGCTCGTCGGTCCGGCCGCCGAAGCTCTGGACCTTCTCCACCACGAGCTCGAGGGCGCGCGTCGCCTCGGGCGCCGGCTCCGCGTCGGGCTCGCCGGCGAGCGCCACGTGGAGCAGCGCGACATGCCGCCGCTCCCAGCGGACGCCGCGCGGCAGCGGCATCGGGACCGGGGCGGGCGCGGCCGGGGCGACGGGCGCGGGCCGGACCGGGGCCGGGGCGGGGGCCGTCCGCTCGGGGCGCCGGCGTGCCGGCGCGGCCGTCTCCGGGCGCAGGCCGTGCTTCTTGATCCGGTACCGCAGGGTGTTGCGGGGAAGCCTGAGCCGCGCGGCGGCGCGCGAGACGTTCCAGCCCGTCTCGCGGAGCGCCTCGACGAGCTCGTCGCGCTCCCGCTGGAGGCGGGCCACGGCGTCGTCACCCCCCATCGCCGCGGGCGCGGGCCCGGCTCCCGCCGCGCCCGGCGCCGACGCGGCGGGCGCGTCCGGCAGCCTCAGCATCTCGGCCGTCACGAGCCGCGCCTCGGCGAAGAGGGCCACGCGCTCCATGACGTTGCCGAGCTCGCGGATGTTGCCCGGCCACGGGTAGGCGAGCAGGACCGCCCGCGTGTCCGGCGCCAGCGCCTTTGGCGGCAGATCGTAATCGGCGCAGGCCCGCGCGAGGAAGCGCTCCGCCAGGACGAGCACGTCCTCTCCGCGCTCCCGGAGGGGCGGCAGCGTGAGCGTCACGACGGCCAGCCGATGGTAGAGATCCTCCCGGAACCGGCCCTGGCGCGTGGCGTCCGTGAGGTCTTCGTTGCTCGCCGCGATGAGCCAGACGTCCGCGGGCTCGCTGCGCGTGCTGCCGAGCGGACGCACGGCGCGCTCCTCGATGACCGTGAGGAGCTTGCCCTGGAGGCCCTCGGGCAGGAGCCCGATCTCGTCGAGGAAGAGGCTCCCCCGATGCGCCGTCTGGAAGAGACCGGGCTTGGCTCGCCGGGCGTCGGTGAACGCGCCGCGCTCGAAGCCGAAGAGCTCGGCCTCGAGCAGGGTCTCGGGGATCGCCGCGCAGTTGACGTCGACGAACGGCCCGCTCCGACGCGGGCCCATCCGGTGGATCGCGCGCGCGAGGAGCCCCTTGCCCGTTCCCGTCTCGCCCTGGATCAGGATCGGCGGGAGTCGCCGGGCATCGGAGTGGCGCTGGAGGAGCCGGCCGACCGTCTCCCGGACGGCGCGGATGCCGGTGCTCTCGCCGATCAGCTCTTCGAGGGGGGTCATGGGGGTGGCGGTATCTTACCGCGGCGCGGGGGGCCCGTGCCTGCCGAAAGTTCCGCCAGGCCCGGCGGCGAATCCCCGGCGGCCCGGCCGTAACCCACTGATATTGCTCGTCTCTCTCCTGGCACTCCCGTTGCTCTCCTTCGAGGTATGGTCGTCGAGGGGCTCTGCCGGATGGCAACGGAAGCCGAAGGACAGGCAGAGGGGGGAGGACCGAAGATGGATCTGCGAGAGGGGAGCACCGACAAGCGCGGGTGGAATCTCCAGAGCCTGGTGGCCCTGGCGCTCATCTTCGTCGCCTTCAGGCTGGCGGACGTCGCGCCGAGCCAGGCCGGCTCCATGGAGCGGCCCCGCGAGGCCGCGTGGACGGCTCACGTGCGCGCGGTGGACGACGCGCTCGTCTCCGGCAACATCGGCGCGGCCGAGCGCGCGGCGCACGAGGCGTACCTCGTCGCCCTGGCCAGCTGGCGCTGGGACGGCCTCGTGGACGTGGCTGGCGCGTACCTGCGGATCGGGCAGCTCTCGGGCCTCCGCCAGCCGGCCGAGGCCAAGGCGCGCAATCTCTACCTGACGGCGCTCTTCCGCGCCCGGCAGCAGGACTCGCTCGACGGCGTCCTCCGCGCCGCCGAGGCCTTCGCCGCGCTGGGCGACCGCGACGTAGCCGAGCGCTGCCTGCGCATCGCCCACGCCATCGCCGCCGAGGCACGCGACGCCGAGGGCTCCGCCCGCGTGGAGACCATGACCGCGCGGCTGGTGGTCGAATACTGAGCCCCACGGGGTTGGCCGGGCGGTCTCTGTCACGGGCCGCCCGTGCCCCCCAGGAAGTCGAGGCACGCCGCATTGAAGGCCTGGGGCGTCTCCCAGAAGTAGGCGTGGCCCCCTTCCGGGATGACCGCCAGGCGAGCCCCCGGGACGAGGCCCGCGAGCTCGCGCGCGAAGCGCACCGGCGTCAGGATGTCCTCGCTCCCGACCGTCACGAGCGTGGGACAGCGGAGCTCGGCGAGACGGCTCCGCGTGTCGTGGCCGAGCGCGGCCTCGGCCTGGCGCAGGTACCCGTGGAGCGGCTGTGGGTACGGATGCGCGAGCGTGCGCTGGACGATCAGCTCGACGAAGTCCGGCCGGCGCGCGTAACAGGCGGGAGTGAAGAACCAGGGCAGGAGCCCGCGTGAGAACTCTTCCCGACCGAGCCGCTGCCGCGCGACGCGCTGCGCCTCGACCACCGCGCGGCCATACGGGTCGAGCGCCGCCCAGGTGCAGTGGAGCTGGAGGCTTGCGACACGGTGCGGCGCCGCGAGCGCCGCCTCCTGGGCGATCGCGCCGCCCAGGGAGATCCCGAGGACGTGGGCCCGCGCCACGCCGAGCGCGGCGAGGAGCCCGAGCAGATCGCCCGCCATCGCCGCGGTCGTGTACGGCACGTCCGGCGCCTCGCTCCGTCCCGCGCCCCGATTGTCGAAGAGCAGGCAGCGGTGCAACGGGGCGAAGGCCGGGAGCTGGAGCCCCCACGCCGTCGTGTCCCCGCCGAGCCCCATGACGAGCACGAGCGGCGCCCCGGTCGCCTCCCCGTGCCACTCGTAATACATCCGAAGCCCGCTGACGGTGGCGAAGGGCACGATGGGGGAGTGCGGTGACGCCGAACGCGTGCCCGGCTCAGGGTGGGGGCGGTACGGCCTCCACGGCGAGCGCCCGCGCCGCGGCCCCCGGGATCCCGATCATCGCGAAGAGCTCGTCGACGCGGGCCCGGTGTGTGCGCGCGGCCTCCGGGCGCCCGTGGGCCTGGGCGAGCAGGGCCAGGTCGCCGTGGGTGACGCCGGCGTCGGCAACGGAGCCGATCGCCTCGAAGGTCCGAAGCGCCTCGGCGAAGCGGGCCTCGGCCTCGGGGCCGTCGCCGCGGTCCCGGGCCAGCCGGCCGAGCACGCGCTCGGCCCACGCCACGCCGTAGAGCGAGCCCGCCCGCCGCGTCGTGTCCGCGGCTCGCCGCGCCAGCTCCAGCGCCTCGCCTCCGCGCCCGGTGCGCCGATACGCCTCCGCCAGGAGCGCGGTGAACAAGCCCTCGAGCTGCGGGAAGCGGAACTGGCCCAGGCGGCGAACCGCGTCGTCCAGGTGGGGAATCGCCGCGGCGAGGTCGCCGCGCTCCAGGTGCGTGTAGCCGAGCCAGCCGGCCGCGGTCGCCGCGTTCAACGGATCGGGCGAGTACTCGAGGGCGCGCGTGCAGTGCACGATCGCAGCGTCCCAGCTCCCGGTCGCCGCGAGCACGGCGCCCGTCGCCCACGCGGCCGACCCCAGGACGTGAGGGTCACCGACGGCCTCGCCGATCGCCGTGGCTCGCGCCTGTGCCTCCAGCGCGGGCCCGAACTCGCTCCGAAGCCCGTGGTTCAGCCCGAGGGCCCAGTACGCGGTGCCGAGCCATCCTTGCTCGCCCGTGCGCGTGAGGAGCCTGACCGCCTGCCGGCCGTGCTCCAGGCCCTCGCGGGACCGTCCGGAGAGGGCGGCCTGCTGGGCCAGGAGATAGTGGATCTTCCCCAGCGTCGCGTCGTCGCCCGAGCGCGTCGCCTCGGCGAGGCCCCGCTCGGCGCTCTCGGTGGCGCGCGCGTCGTCGCCGAGGAAGAGATGGCTCCGGCTCAGCAGGAAATAGTAGTGGCCGGCGATGGCCGGGTCTGCGAGCCGGTCGAGGGCCGCGCGGTGCCGCTCGAGCAGGTCCACGACCTCCTGCAAGCGGCCGAGCAGGATCAGGGAGTAGGCCTGGTGCAGGACGAGGGTGAGCCGCCGCCGATCCCCCTCGGCCTCCGGCAGCCGGTCGACGTGGCCGAGCGCCTCCTCGACGATCGAGATGGTCTCCAGATGGGCGTGACTCCCGACCGCCCGCTCCGCGAGCCGCGTCAGGTAGTCGATGGCTTTGCCCGCCTCACCCGCGCGCGAGTAGTGGTAGCCGAGCCGCGCGTAGACCTCGTCGAGGCGGCCGGCATAGGCGGCTTCCAGCGCGCGGCCGACCGCGCCGTGGAGCGCCTGTCGTCGCGCGGCCGGGAGGCTCTCGTACGTGACCTCCTGCGTGAGCGTGTGGAGGAAGGCGTACACCGGCTCCGTCCCGCCGCTCGACGGGAACAGGAAGTCGAGCCGCGTCAGCTCGCGGAGGGGACGCTCGAGGTCGCCGGGCCCTTCCCAGATCGCGCGGAGGAGCGGCACGGGCACCTCCCGCCCGATCACCGAGGCCGTCTCGAGCAGCCGCTTCGGCGCCTCGGCGAGGCGATCGACCCGGGCCAGGACGACCTCCTGGATCGTCTCCGGCACGGCCATGGGCGGGCGGAGCTCGTCCGGGGTGCGGACCGCGCGGGCCAGCTCCTCGATGAAGAACGGGTTCCCCTCGGCGCGCTGGACGATGACGCGCGCCAGGCGGTCGGGGACGTCGTCCTGCTGGAGCACCGAGCGCACGACGGTCAGGCTCGCCTCCGGCGTCAGCGGCGGGAGCGCCACCTGGGTGGCGTAGGCCCGGTCGACCCAGGGCGGCCGGTAGCCGGGGCGGTAGGTCGCGAGGATCATCGCGGGGGCGGCGGCCATGCTCTCCATCAACGAGGCGAAGCACTCCTCCGACGTCGCGTCGATCCAGTGGAGGTCCTCGATGACGAACACGATGGGCCGCCGCCGGCTGCCGCTGAGGCACATCTGCCGCAACGCCTCGAACGTCCGGACCTTGATCGCGCCCGGGGTCAAGTCGGCCAGGCGTTCGGTCCCCTCCTTCACGCCGAGGATCTGCAGGAGATAGGGCGCCCACTCGTCGGGCGCCATCCCGACCTCCGTCAGCCCCGCGCGGACCTTCTCGGTGATCTCGTCGGGGCCGTCGAGCTCGGTGACGCGGAAGTTCTGCCGGAGGATGTCGAGCACGGGCAGGTAGGGGATCGCGCTCCCGTAGGAATGGCAGCGCCCTTCCAGGTACGTCACGCGCAGGTCCTGGAGCGCGCGGCGGAACTCGAAGAGCAGGCGGGACTTCCCGATGCCGGCCTCCCCCAGGATGCCGACCGCCTGGCCGTGCCCGCGCATGGCCCGCTCCAGCCGGCTCTGCAGGAGCTCGAGCTCCTGGCCCCGCCCGACGAAGGTGGCCATGCGCCGGCCGAGTCCCCAGTCCGGCCGCTCGCCCGGCGCCAGCCGGTACGTCGCGCCCCGCGGCGACGCCGACGGCCCCGTCGGGACAAGCGGGACGTGACGCTCGAGGAAGGGGACCGCCGCCTCGCTCACCACGATGGCATCGGGCTCGGCCTCGGCCATCAGCGCCTCGAGAAGCCCCCACGCCTGCCGTTTGCTCTCGAGATCGAGCTGCGCCTCCCCGCGCGCCTGCCCGACGAGGAACGGGCCGACGTGGATGGCGAGCCTCACGGGTAGCGCGGCGGTGTCCTCGCGGCGCGCGCGCTCCGCCGCCTTCTGGATCGCCATGGCGGCATGCGCGGCGCAGCGCGGCGCGTCTTCCACCGGCTCGACGCCGAATGCCGCGACCATTCCCGTGGGTCCGAGCTCTTCGACACGTCCGCCGAAGCTCCGGACTTTCTCCGCGATGACCTCGATCACCCGGCTCGGGTAGAGCCGCGGGTCGCTGGGGGGCGGCAGGACCAGCGCGACCTGCAGGAGGGCGAGCCGCCGTCGGTCCCAGCGGACGGCGGCCGGCGGTGCGTCGGTCCGGCCACGCGCCGTCGCGGCGGGCGGCGCCGCCGGCCGAGGCGCGCGCCGGGCCGCCGGCGGGACCGCAGCGCCTTCGCGCCCGAGCCCGTGCTTCGTGATCCGGTACCGGAGGGTGTCGCGGGAGATGCCGAGGCGCGCCGCGGCCCGCGTGACGTTCCCGCCCGTCTCGCGGAGCGCCTGGAGCAGGTGCTCCCGCTCGACCGCGCCCAGCGCGTCCTCGAGGGACGGGGCCTCGTCGGCCGGCACCGGCGCCGTCTCCGGCGACGGGACCCCGGTCGGCGTCCCGAGCGCGAGCGCCTCCGCCGTGACCGCGGAGGCCTCCCAGAGCAGCGCGACCCGCTCCATCACGTTGGCGAGCTCGCGGATGTTGCCGGGCCAGGGGTAGGCGAGGAGCGCGGCCCGGGCGTCGGCGGTGAGCACCTTCGGCCGGACGTCGTAGTCCGCGCAGGCGCGCGCGAGGAAATGCTCGGCCAGCAAGAGGACGTCGCCGGCGCGCTCGCGGAGCGGCGGGAGGGCGAGGGTGACGACGGCCAGGCGGTGATAGAGGTCCTCGCGGAACCGCCCGCCGCGGGTGGCGGCCACGAGATCCTCGCTCGTCGCCGCCAGCACCCAGACGTCGGTCGGCTCGCTCCGCGTGCTGCCGAGCCGGCGGACCGCCCGCTCCTCGATCACCTTCAGGAGCTTGGCCTGGAGCCCGAGCGGGAGCAGGCCGAGCTCATCGAGGAAGATCGTTCCGCGATGCGCCGTCTGGAAGAGCCCGGCCTTCCCCTGCCGCGCGTCGGTGAACGCCCCCCGCTCGTAGCCGAACATCTCCGCCTCGAGGAGCGTCTCCGGGATCGCCGCGCAGTTCACGTCGACGAACGGCCCGTCGGCCCGGGGACTCGCCCGATGGAGGCCGCGCGCGACGAGCCCCTTGCCGGTGCCGGTCTCGCCCTGGATGAGCACGGGAGGCAGGCGCGACCGGTCGGACTGACGCTGGAGGAGGCGGAGCATCCGCTCCTTCACCGCCAGGATGGACGGGCTCGCCCCGACGAGCTCGGCCAGGACGTCCATGCGCCGGGTATCTTACTCCGGTCGCGGCGTCCGGGGCCACCGCCGAAATTTCCCCCACCCCGGGGGGGAGCCCCCCGCCCTCACCCCGCCCCACCGGTCGCGTGCGCCGTCTAAGCCGGCGTCGTCATTCACGTTCCTGACTGGCACTCCGGTTGCCCCATCGAGCCGCCGTGGGCGGGCCCGGGGGGCGCGACGCCGGGCCGGCCGGGAGGAGACGACGTGACGAGCTCTCGAGCGCTTCACGCACACGAGGACCCGCGGCCCGCAGGCAGCGAGGTCGAGCCGGCCGCCGGCGCGAGGCCGAGCCGCGAGGCCGACATCTCGCCCTGGGCCGCGCGCGGCCAGCTCGTCGTCGGCGCGGTCGCGTTCGTCGCGTTGACGGTCGGGATCTTCTGGTACCAGTTCCAGCGCATCCCGGCCGGCGAGCCGGGGCCGCGGTGGGCCGAGCTCCGCTGGGCCTATCTCGGCCTGCTCCTCCTCTGCCTGCCCGTGGAGACGCTGGCGTGCGGCGCGCGGCTCTGGGTGCTCGCCCGGGTCCTCGAGCCCGGCGTCGGTCTCTGGACCTGTATCAAGGCGGAGTGGGCGAACGTCGCGATCTCGACCCTCACGCCGTCCCAGTCCGGAGGCGGGCCCGGCCAGATCTACATCTTGAGCCGGGGCGGGGCGAGCGTCGGGACGGCGCTGACGATGAGCCTCATCTCGTTCGTCGGCACGATGGTCGGGCTCTCCGGGATGGGCCTCTACGCCCTGCTCGTCGCCGGGACGGCCTCGCCGGGGCCGCTCTTCCGCGCAGCGGTGTGGGCGCTCACGGCGATCAGCGGCGCGATGATCGGCGCCGCGATCTGGCCCGACCCGCTCTGCCGGCTGCTCGCCCTCGCGTCCCAGGCGGTCTGGCGGCTCTCGGGCCGACGCTCTCCGCTGGAGGCCTGGCGGCTGCCGGAGCGCGTGGATCGCCTCACGGCGCATCTTGCCGAGCTCGTCCAGGGTTACGCGCGCGACGTGCGCCGCTTCCTCCGCGCGGGCAAGGCCGCCTTCGCCTGGACCTGCCTGCTGAGCGTGGCGTTCCTCCTCGCCCGCTGTCTCCTGCCCGTCCTCTGCGCCCGGTTCCTCGGGGTCCGGACCGGCACGCTGGTCGAGATCGTCGAGGCCCAGATGGCGCTCGTGTTCCTCGTCTTCTTCGCGCCCACCCCGGGCGGGGCCGGCGTGGCCGAGGGCGCCTCGCTCTCGATCATGGCGGAGATCGTGCCCTCGGGGGTCGCGCCCTACTACACCCTGCTCTGGCGCTTCACGACCGTGTACCTGGCCGCGATCGCCGGCCTCGTCGCCCTCGGCCGCGCGGCCCTGGACGACGCGCGCCGGCTCACCCGCCATCCCGCTTCGTGAAAGGAGGAGCGACATGGCCCTGGCCGACTACGTGATCCACCTCACCCTGAGCGTGTTCCTCATCGTCGGCGTCTACCAGTTCTACTTCTGGTGCCAGCGGCACCAGTGGACCACGCCGCGCGAGCTGCGGCTCCCCGTGGACGACGCGATCCCCTACTGGCCGGCGTGGGTCTGGGTCTACAGCTGCCTCTACTACCCGGCGATCCTCTACGCCAACCTGGTCATCGACTCGCCCCGGGACTTCACGCACATCGCGACCAGCTACCTGGTGCTGCTCGCGTTCCAGATGGCCTTCTTCCTCGTCTTTCCCGTCGTGACCCCGGAGAGCTGGCGCGCCAGCAACGGCCGCCGGAGCTGCTCCGAGCGGTTCCTCGCGCTCGTGCAGCGCTTCGACGCCCGCTCCAACAGCTTCCCGAGCATGCATACCTCGGTCGCCATGCTGACCGCGCTCCACCTCTACCCCCGCCTCGGCGCGTGGGCGTGGACGTTCCCGGTGCTGATCGGGCTGAGCTGCCTCTTCACCAAGCAGCACTACCTGATCGACGTCCCGGCCGGCGGCGCGCTCGGGTGGGTCACCTTCGAAGTCTTCCGCCTCGCCGCGTGAGCGCGACGGTGCCCGGGATGCGGCTCGACGGCCGATGGCGTCAGGGTCTGGCGGCGCTCGCCTCGACGGGGGCGCTGCTCCTCCTCCCCGCGCTGGCGCGAGGCGGCGAGCGCCGGTTCCAGATCGACCCGGCGCAGGATCTCGCCGACCTCGCGCGACGCGGTGAGGTCGCCGTCCGGGTGGAGCGGCGCGACGGCGGCTACACGGTCGACGCGTCGGCGGTCCTGCGGGCCGAGCTGCCGCGGCTGCTCGACGCGGCGACGGACTTCGAGCGCCACGTCGAGATGGGCATGCCGCGCCTGCGCGAGCGCCATGTGGTCGGTGCGACGCCCGGCCGGGACACGGTCTACGTCTGGAGCCGGGTGAGCGGTCTCGGTCGCACCTCTGGTCAGTACGTCGCGGTCCGCGTGCGACGGACGCTCGAACCCGCCGGCGCCGCGGGCGTCGAGTGGGAGCTGGTGCCGCGGCAGCCGGGATGGCCCTACGAGGAGACGTCGACGCTCACGCGGCTTCAGGGCTCCTGGTATCTCGCCCCGCTGCGCGACGGCCTCGTCTACATGCGCTACCGCGGGACGGCCGTCCTCGCGCCGGGCCTGGCGGATCTGCTGCCCGGCTGGCTGGTGGCCCGGGAGGTCCGCGACACGGCGCGCGCCGCCCTCGAGGCGCTGGCGCGCGAAGCCGGCGCCCGCCCCCCGCAGGCCCGCGGTGCGCTCCCCGCGGGCTGATCCCCGGTCGCGAGCGACGACGCTCGAAAGGAGGCAGGCCATGACACGACCCGGACGCGGAAGGCTCCTGACGTGGACTGCGTTCGCGCTGATCCTCGGCTCGCTCGGATGCGCCGCGCGCTCGGCGCGCGTGACCCCGCTGGCGGTCGGCCGGCCGGAGCCCCTGGGCCTGGTGGCCGGGCAGTTCACCCCGCGCGTGGTCTACCACGTGCCGCCGGCCGGCCGGGGCGCCGGAGCGGTGCGGGGCGCGGCCGCGGGATTCGCCGGGGCGCTCGGATCGGGGAACCTCTTCCTCCTGCTCGGCGCCCCGATCGTGGCGGGCATCACGGCGGTCGAGGGCGCCATCACCGCGCGGCCGGCCGAAGAGGTCGAGCAGGCCGAAACCACGCTCAAGCGCGCCTTCGCCGACCTGCCGCTCCACGCCGACTTGCGCGCGCGGATCGAGAGGCTGGCCCAGGCGCGGACCGGCCGCGCGCTCGTCTCGATCGCCGAGGCCGGGCCGACCGACGCCGAGGAGCGACCCGACTACCGGCCGCTCGCCGAGCGCGGTATCGCGACCGTGGTGGAGGTGAGCGTGCCGGTGGTGGGCTTTCGGCCCGTCGGGTCGGTCGTCGGCAACCCGAGCCTCCAGCTCGTCACGGTCGGCCGCCTCCGCCTGGTGAGCGTGGCCGACGGCGGCGAGCTGGCGCGTCGCGCCTTCACGTATCAGGGCGGCACCTACAAGTTCGCCGAGTGGGCCGCGGGCGACGCGGAGCGGTTCCGGGCCGAGATCGAGCGCGCGACCGAACAGCTCGCGTGGACTCTCGTCAAGGCGCTCTTCTGCGCGGACCCGTCGGCCGCGGCGTGCGAGGGCTGACGTGGCGGGCGGGCTCATCACCCGGACAGGGGCCGCGCGGACGCGGGGCATCGCCGGTCGGCGCGCCGTCACGGTGTGGCTTCCCGTCCTCCTGGGCGCGAGCCTCGGCCTGGCGGGCTGCCTCGCGGTTCCTCGCTTCTACGCGGAGCCCGGGCCCCGGGCCCTCCGCCAGGCCACGGCGCGGCCGGAGACCGGCGCGCGACCGCTTCACCTGACCGTCGAGGTTCGACTCCACAGCAACGCGGGCGCTCGGGCCAGCGAGCGGCCCCTCCAGGCCACGGTGGCCGCCCTGCTCCGCTCCGGCCGCGTCTCACGGCTCGTCGCCTCGCCGGAGGGCGTGGACCGGCTCAGGGTGGTGGTGACCCACCGGGTCGGCGCGGCGGACGTCGCCGGCGCCGTGGCGCAGGGGCTCGCCACGGGCCTGACCTTCGGGGCCATCGGCGCGCGAACCGCGGACACGTTCGTCTTCACCGCTGTCTACACGCCGGCGGGCGGCGAGCCCGTCCACAAGGAGTACCGACGAGCC
The DNA here is from genome assembly GCA_044866005.1 of Candidatus Rokuibacteriota bacterium. Classification (GTDB taxonomy): domain Bacteria; phylum Methylomirabilota; class Methylomirabilia; order Rokubacteriales; family DASRDR01; genus JBIOTN01. The sequence continues at coordinate 51,097 of JBIOTN010000156.1, forward strand.
GTCTATGCGGTGTTCGGCAATCGGTCGGGGCCGAGGAGCGCGCCCGCCCTGTCGTCGTTCGACGAGGCGTTCGACCGGGTGATGGAAGCGTTCGTCCTCATGCTGCTGCACGACCTGCACACCGACGCGCGCCTCTGAGGCGCGGCCTCGGAAGGCGCCCCACGAGGGAGGAGAGTCATGACGACGAGGCGGATCCGGCAGTCCCTCACGATCCTGGGAACGCTGCTGATCGGGCTCGCGGTGCCGGGGACCCCGGCGCTCGCCGCGCCCGGTCGCAGCGCGCAACGTGCCCCACTCTACTACGTGGCGCTCGGCACCTCGCTCTCGGTGGGCTTCCAGCCGGATGCGAGCGGCCAGGGCCAGCGGACGGACGAAGGCTATCCCGACCAGCTCTACGGGAGCCTGCTCGCCACGGCGCCCACCCTCCAGCTCGTCAAGCTCGGCTGCCCTGCCGAGACCAGCGTCACCATGATCGCCGGCGGGATCTGCGCTTACGCCCACGGCGCCCAGCTCGACGAAGCGGTGGCCTTCCTCCATGCCCACCGCCGCTTCCTGGCGCTCGTCACGATCGACATCGGCGCCAACGACATCGAGGTCTGCGGGAGCTTGACCGGTATCGACCAAGCCTGCGTCGCGCGCGCGTTCGCGGACGTGGCGCAGAACCTCCCGCGGATCCTCGGCGCCCTGCGTGCCGCGGCGGGCCCCGACGTGCCGATCGTCGCCATGAACTACTACAACCCCTTCGTGGCGGCGTGGCTCACGGGGCCGGCGGGCCAGCAGCTCGCCACCGAGTCCGCTGTCGGGCTGGCGCTCTTCAACGCGCTCCTGGCGGGCCTCTACGGCTTCGCCTCCGTCCCTGTGGCCGACGTCGCGGGTGCCTTCCACTCCGCCGACTTCTCGCCCGACCCGGACTTCCCCGCGCTGCCGCGGAACGTCGTCACGGTCTGCGCGTGGACCTGGATGTGCGTGGCGCCGCCGGTCGGTCCCAACATCCACGCGAACGCGGCCGGCTACGAGGCGATCGCTGGCGCGTTCCTCGCGGTCCTGCCGTAGCCGAGGAGGAGGGGCCGTCGAGGTCCCCGCCGAGGAACGAGGAGCGTGTCGGACCGAATCGACCGTTGAGACACGTCGTCGGGCCGCCGGGGGAGCTGCCGAGCGGCGGCTTCGCCGCCGGACCGGCGGGGGGGCCTCGGGGGGGTCTTCCGAGACCTCCCCAGAAGAGCTAGTCGAGGACGAGGCCGGCGTAGCCGACGACGCGGGCGCGGTCGCCGGAGACGTCGGCGGAGGTCTGGTAGCGGACGAGCCGGGCGGTGCCGACCCCGAGGGCCGGCGCCGCCCAGAGAAGAGCCTGGCTCGGCGCGATCCCGCACATCGAGATCTGGTGGGTCTGGACGACCCGCCAGAGGCCGTCGGGGTCGAGCGCCTGGATCGCCTCGATGGCGAGGCGGTCCTTGCGCTCCGAGACCGCCTGGGACTCGTAGTGGTTGAGGTCCGTCGAGTCCACCAGGAGGACGGGCTCCGGCCAGGCGGCGACGATGCGGCCGACCGCTTCGCCGACGGCGCGGCAGAAGGCAGGGTCGGTGCGACCGAGCGTGATCGGCACGACCGCGAGCGCCGGCTGCCGGCGGTGGAGGAAGGGGAGCTGGACCTCGAGCGCGTGCTCGCGGAGGTGCGCCTGCCGGTCGTCGCGGAGCTCCGGGGTGGCCTCGAGGAGCGCCGTCGCGAGGTCGCCCGCGATCGGGACGACGCCGCCGGGCACGCGCCACGCGCCCTCCCGCATGAGCGCGCCGGGTACGCCGAGCCCGGTGTGGTTCGGCCCGAGCAGCACCGCGAGCCGGGGGACGGCGACCTGCGCGTACGTCGCGCCCGCGACGGCGCCCGAGTACATCCACCCGGCGTGGGGGACGACCACCGCGCGCGCCGGTCGGGCGGGCGCCGCGGGCATGAGCCGCGTCAGCTCGGCATCGAGCGCCTCGGGCCGCCCGGGATAGAAGCTACCCGCGACCGCCGGCTCCCGCACCGTTCCCGCCACGCGATAGGCCTTTCTCGCCGGGCCGAGCGTCGCATCCCGGCATCCTCGGTCGCCGGCGCGCCTGAGATTAGGAGTTGGCCCCGGGGGGAGGCAGGCCCGATGCGTTCGCCGAAGGGCGAACGCCGCGGCTTCGCCGCGAGGGCCGTCGGAGGGGGGCAAAGCCCCCCGCCGAGAGGTAAGGGCGACGGTTATCGGCCCTGCCTAATCGCGGAAGTGGCAGGACACCCAGTGGCCGGCCACCCCCTCCTTCAGCGGGGGCTCCTTGTCGGCACAGATCGGGAACTGTCGGATGGGGCAGCGGGTGTGGAACCGGCAGCCGGACGGCGGGCGGATCGGGCTCGGGACGTCGCCCTCGAGCAGGATCCGCTGCCGCTTCACCGTGGGGTCCGGGATGGGCACCGCGGAGAGGAGCGCCTCGGTGTAGGGGTGGCGGGGGTTCGTGTAGAGCTCCTTGGCCGGCGCGATCTCCACGATCTTGCCGAGGTACATCACGGCGACGCGGGTCGAGATGTGCTCGACCACCGACAGGTCGTGGGCGATGAAGAGGTAGGTCAGATTGAACTGCTTCTGGAGGTCCTCCAGGAGGTTGATCACCTGGGCCTGGATCGAGACGTCCAGCGCGGAGACGGGCTCGTCGGCCACGATGAGCTTCGGCGACACCGCGAGGGCCCGCGCGATGCCGATCCGCTGGCGCTGGCCTCCCGAGAACTCGTGCGGGTAGCGCCGCATGTGGTCCGGGTGGAGCCCCACGGTCTCGAGGAGGTGGGCGACCTTCTGCTCGCGCTCGGCCTTGTTCTTGGCGAGCTTGTGGATGATGAGCGCCTCGCCCACGATCGAGCCGACGGTCATCCGGGGGTTCAGCGACGCGTAGGGATCCTGGAAGATGATCTGCATGTCGCGCCGGATGGCGCGGAGCGAGCGCTTGTCGAGCGTGGTGACGTTCTTCCCCTCGAACCACACCTCGCCCGAGGTCGGCTCGATGAGCCGCAGGATGCACCGGCCCGTCGTGGACTTGCCGCAGCCCGACTCGCCGACGAGCCCGAGCGTCTCGCCGCGGTTGATCTCCAGGTTGATCCCGTCCACCGCGTGGACGCGCGCGACCTCGCGGGAGAAGAGCCCGCCCTTGATCGGGAAGTACTTGACCAGATTCTTCACCCTCAGAAGCGGTTCCGCCATTGAACCTATCCTTTATCGGGTGCCACGCCGGACCGAGACGCGCGCAGCCGGCTTGACGGGCGCCACCCGCGGCGGCGGATGGGGAGCCGCCCGAGGCGTATGGGCACGGCTAGTAGAGCCAGCAGGCCACTTTGTGCCCCGCCCGCGCTTCCTTCAACTGCGGCTCCTTCTCGGTGTACATCGGCTTGACGTACTGGCAGCGGGGGGCGAACCGGCACCCCGGCGGCACATCCAGCAGGCTCGGCACCACGCCCGGGATCGCTTCGAGCCGCTGCTTCTTGGTCGCCGCGAGGTCGATCCGGGGGATCGAGCGCAGGAGCCCCTGCGTGTAGGGGTGCAGGGGCTCCTTGAAGAGCTCCTTCACCGGGGCTTCCTCGACCACCTTCGCCGCGTACATCACCATGACCCGCTGCGCGGTTTCCGCGATCACGCCCATGTCGTGGGTGATGAGCATGACGGCCATCCCGAGCTTCGCCTTCAGCTCGTTGAGCAGGTCGAGGATCTGGGCCTGGATGGTCACGTCGAGCGCGGTCGTGGGCTCGTCGGCGATGAGGAGCTTCGGGTTGCAGGAGAGCGCCATCGCGATCATCACGCGTTGCCGCATCCCCCCGGAGAGCTGGTGCGGATACTCCCTGATGCGCCGCTCGGGGTTCGGGATGTGGACGAGCCTCAGCATGTCGACGGTCTTGTCCATCGCCGCGCGACGGCCCAGCCCTTCGTGCAGCCGGACGGCCTCGGCGATCTGTTCCCCGATCGTGAAGACCGGGTTGAGCGACGTCATCGGCTCCTGGAACACCATGGAGATCTCTTTGCCGCGCACCTTCCGCATCTGGGCCGGGGGCAGCGTGACGAGGTCCCGTCCCTCGTAGAGGATCTGTCCCTCCACGATCCGACCCGGGGGCATGGGGATGAGCTTCATGATGGAGAGCGCGGTGACCGTCTTGCCGCAGCCCGATTCGCCGACGATCCCGAGCGTCTCCCCCTTGTCGATGTGGAGGTCGATCCCATCCACCGCGCGGACGACGCCCTCATCGGTGAAGAAGTAGGTCTTCAGGCCCTTGACGTCGAGCAGGCGCTCGCCCATGCGGCTCTCCTACCAGCCCCCGGCGATCTCGCGGATGGCGGCGATGGCGCGGTCCACGTCCTCGGCGTCCACGTCCTTGTGGGTCACGCAGCGAACGGCCGCGGGGCCGATGGCGTGGATCTTGACCTTGCGGGCCCTGCACCCCTCGACGAGCTCGGCCGCGCCGCCCGGCCGGTCCACGTGGAAGATGACGATGTTCGTCTGGACGCGTGAGGGATCCAGCCGCAGCGCTCGGAGCCCGGTCAGCCCGTCGGCCAGCCGGCGCGCGTTCGCGTGATCCTCGGCCAGCCGCGGGACCATCGTGTCGAGCGCCACCAAGCCCGCCGCCGCGAGGACCCCGACCTGGCGCATCCCGCCCCCCAGCAGCTTTCGCATCCGCCGCGCCCGCGCGATGAACTCCCGAGGGCCGACGATCAGCGAGCCGGCCGGGGCGCCCAGGCCCTTGGAGAGGCAGAACTGCACGGTGTCCACCGCGGCGCCGTACTCGCGGGCCTCGCGGCGGAGCGCGACGCAGGCGTTGAAGATCCGCGCGCCGTCCAGGTGGACGGGCACCCCGTGCTCGCGGCCCACCGCGGCCACCGCGGCGATCTCGGCCGGCGTGAAGGCGGCGCCGCTGTGCCGGTTGTGCGTGTTCTCCAGGCAGATGAGCCCGGTGACCGGAATGTGGATGTTCTTCGGGCGGATGGCGGCGCGGACCTGCCCGGGGGCCGGCAGGCCCCGCTCCGTCTGGAGGCCTCGCGTCTGGCAGAGCGAGAGCCGGGCGATACCCGCCACCTCGAAGTTCATGACGTGAGCGTCGGCGTCCGCGATGACCTCCTGACCGGGCTCCGTGTGCGTGAGCACCGCCACCTGGTTCCCCATCGTGCCGGAGGCGACGAAGAGGCCGGCCTCCTTGCCGAACCGCTCGGCGGCGCGGGCCTCGAGGCGCTGGACGGTGGGGTCTTCCTCCCAGACGTCGTCCCCGACCTCCGCGGCGGCCATGGCGGCGCGCATCTCGGGGGTGGGAACGGTCACGGTGTCGGATCGGAGGTCCACGACGTCATGCATGCCGCACGGCTCCCACGGGCGCGGGGGCGGGGTGGAGCTCGGACTGCCGCGCGCGGACGCGCCGCGACCACTCGCTCGCCGGATACTCGTCGACGAGCTGGCGCAGGACGCTCGCCGCCTCGTCCCGCCGCCCGAGGCGGGTGAGGGCGTCGGCCTTCTGGAAGAGGGCTTGCGGCACGACCGCCGTGCGCGCGTAGTCCTTGAGGATGACGTCGTAGCGCTGGATGGCGGCGGCCAGGTTGCCCTGGCGGACGTAGTAGTCCGCGATCCAGAGCTCCTTCTGCGCCAGCCGCAGCCGGCACGCCTCGATCTTGGCGATGGCGTCCGGGGCGTAACGGCTTTCCGGGTACTGCTTGATGACCTTCTGGAACTCCGCGAGGGCCCGGGCGGTCCCGCCCTGGTCCCGCTCGAGCTCCGGCATGCTGTCGAAGTGGCTCCGAGCCAGCCGGTACTGGGCCAGGTCCGCGATGGCGTGGCCGGGATAGAGCGCCATGAAGGCTTCGAACTCCCGGATCGCCTTGGGATACTCCCTGTCGCGGTAATAGCTCTCGCCGATGAGGAAGCGGGCCGTGGGGACCAGCGGCGAGTCCGGGTGGCGCTCCGCGAGCTGTCCGAGCGCGTCGCGCGCCGCCTCGTACCGCCCTCGCTCCAGCGCGCGCTCCCCCTCCTCGTAGAGCTTCGCCGCCGGCGGCACGGTATCCGGCCGGCTCCGGAAGAGCGAGCACCCGATGAGGAGAGGCAGGACGGCGAGGGCGAGGACGCCCAGCCGGGTCATGCGTTGCCCCGAACCGGTGTGGGTGACCACGAGCCTCCAGGCACGGTGAGTGCGCTATCTTAGGGGCACGGCGCCGCCGGAGTCAAGGTCGAAAGTGCGATTTTTTCGACCTCGGGCGCGGTCGGCGCGCGGCCGGACCGCCGGCGGCCCTATTGCGGCTCGCCGGCCGTTTGGAGTATAGAACACGAGAGGTCCCCCGCACCGGCAAGACCGCACCCCTCTCTCGAGCCTACAGGAGGTCGGACGATGGGTCAGACCCGCCGGGAGTTTCTCAGGACGACAGCCGCCGCGGCGACCGGCGCGCTCGCCGGGCCGCTTGCCTTCCCGATGGTGTCGCGAGCCCAGGCCCGAACGGTCGTGGTCTGGTGGAACCGCGGCTACTACAAGGAAGAAGACGAGGCGATGATCACGATCGCCCGTGACTTCGAGAAGGCCAAGAACGTCAAGGTGGACATCTCGTTCACCATCCAGGAAGACCTCCTGCGGAAGATCCAGGCGGCCATCACGGCCCGGCGGGTGCCCGACGTGGCCTTCTGCTTCTACAACGACTGGGAGGTCGTCCCGAACTACGCGTGGCAGGACAGGCTCGCCGAGACCACCGACGTCATCACCGAGCTCAAGCCCCGCTACAACGAGAAGTTCCTCCAGGTGGCCTACGTCTACAACAACGTGGCCAAGAAGCGGGCCTACTACGGGGTGCCCATCGAAGCCCAGATCATGCACATCCACTACTGGCGCGACCTCCTCAAGGAGGTCGGGATGGCCGACGATCCCGAGAAGATCCCGCTCAAGTGGGACGAGTACTGGGACTACTGGAAGAAGGCGCAGGACGCGCTCCGGAAGAAGGACCCGGCCAAGTACGGCAAGGTCTACGGCGTCGGGATGACCGAGTCCTCGCGCGGCTCCGACACGATCTACAACTTCGAGATGGCGCTCCTCTCGTTCGGCGGCCAGCTCCTGGACGCCGACGGCAAGGTGGTCGCCGACCAGCCGAAGAACCGCGAGGCGATCGTCAAGACGGTCGCCTGGTTCGCCGAGCTCTACAACTCCGGCTACGTCCCCCCCGACGCCATCAACTGGTCGGACGGCGACAACAACGCGAACTTCCACTCGAAGTCGATCGTCATGACGCCGAACCCGTCGCTCTCCATCCCCGCCCACCACTTCTTCAACGCGCCGGAGAACTACTTCCACCGGATGGCGACGGTCGAGTGGCCCGACAACCCGGGGGGCGGCAAGGCCAGCTACATGGTGGCGGTGAAGACGATCATCGTCCCCAAGGACGCCAAGAACGCGGACGCGGGGAAGGACTTCATCAAGTTCGTCCTCGAGCCGAACCGCTTCGCGGAGTACATCAAGGGGGCGAATGGCCGCTGGTTCCCCGCCTTCACCGATGTCGCCAGGGACCCCTTCTTCGCCAAAGGGCAAGCCGGCAAGGGCGGGCCGGTGGACTACCACATCCCCCTGGCCACGAAGCTCTACCTCGAGCGGAACGTCAAGGTCTTCGACCACTGGAAGAGCCCGGCGAACTCGCAGGTCTACGCCGAGAACGTCTGGGGCAAGGCGATGGCCCGGACGAACGTGGACAAGTGGCCTGCCGACAAGGCCGCGGACGAGGCCATCGGACGGATCAAGACGATCTTCACGCAGTGGCGGTGATCTTCTCGGAGGGGGCCTCGGCGGCCCCCTCCGATGCCTCCCCCAGGAGAAGTTGCGCCGG
>JBIOTN010000157.1:0-12373 GCA_044866005.1 Candidatus Rokuibacteriota bacterium
CCGGCCGGCTGCGGGGCAGCGCCGGCGCCACCCGCGGGTGGCCGGCGCAGCGGGACGACAGGGTCCGCGGGTGGCCGACAGCCGGCGCGGGGTGGCGGCTAGTCGGACGTGGGCTTGCTCTCGTCCACCGGCGCGCGGAAGAGCCCGTTCCGGATCTCCTGCTCGCGCGTCTTCACCAGGTCGACGACGTCCTTCGGGAGCTTCGACTCCCAGCCGCGGAACGGCGCGAGCCGGGCGCCGCCCTTCTGCATCATCGTCCACTCGGCGTAGTCCATGGCGACGAAGGTGCCCCGCCGCACGGACTCCACCGCGAACTTGACCAGCGGGTACACGTCCCAGACGGGGCCCGTGATGACGGTCTCCGGCGCCAGGTGCTGCTGGTCCAGCAGGTTGCCGAAGGCGAGCTTGCCGCGCTCCTTCGCCGCGTCGATCACGCCGTAGCGCTCGGCGTAGAGCAGATCGGCGCCCGCCTCGATCTGCGCCAGCGCGGCCTCCTTGGCCTTCGGCGGGTCGAACCAGCTCCCGATGAACGCCACCTTCACCTTGACGTTCGGGTTGACGTCCCGGGCGCCCGCCTTGAAGGCGTTGATCAGGCGGTTCACCTCGGGCACGGGGTGGCCGCCCACGACCCCGAGGACGTTCGACTTCGTGAGCTTGCCGGCGATCACGCCGCAGAGGTAGGCGGGCTCGTGGATCCAGTCGTCGAAGACGCCGAAGTTCGGCTGGGCCGGGCCGAGACCGGAGCCGAAGAGGAACTTGATCTTCGGGTAGGCCTTCGCCACGCGCCGCGCGGCCTGCTCCTGGCCGAAGGCGTCGCCCATGACGAGGTCGTAGCCCTTCTCCGCGTACTCGCGCACCACGCGCTCGAAGTCGGCGCCGGCGACCTTCTCCGTCCACTGGTAGTCGATGCCGAGCTCCTTCTGCGCGCGGAGCAGGGCCTGGTGGATGGCGCCGTCCCACGGCTCCTCGATGGGGGTCTGGAAGATGGACACCACGCGGAGCTTCTTGGCCGGCGCGGCGGCCGCGGGCTTCGCCGGCGGGGTCTTCTGCTGCTGGGCGTCGGCCGCCGCGGGCCCGAAGCCCGCCAGGCTCGCCGCGAGCCACAGCGCCGCGACCGTCGCGGAGGTCAGTGCGCTGAGCCGTCTCATGGGGTGCCTCCTTGGTGGCGTTGAGCGTCCCGGGGTGGCGCGATCCGGATGGGTCGCCGGAAACCGGCCAATTATAGGGCGGGCCCGCGGGGGCGACAAGGCGCCCCCGGGCCCGATAGTGTCCTACTACCTTCCAACCGGGGTGATGAACAAGGCCATGAAGGACGCCGTCCTTGCAGTCGAAACGGTCCAGGTACGGCCTTATGAGGCTTGGATCCTTCCGTTCGTAGAGCATGAAGACGGCATGTGCGATGAGGTCGGCAACCTGAAGCAGTCTCGTCTCTGCCATGCTTGCGAAGTAAGGGATATCGGCAAGGTTATGGAGCACGCCCCAACGGGTCCCGAGTTCCCCAAACCCCCGGACCCAGACACGAGCCCGCTTGTGAAAGCGCCCTTCTGAGAAAATTACTAGGCCGCGTTGAGGGTGAGGGCCGGCCGGCGCCTCAGCGGCGGACGCTGACCTCCATGGCGTCGGCGCCGAAGTCGTGCTCGCGGCTCGCGTAGCGTCCGCTCCGGCGGACGTGCGCGAGGTAGGGCCGGACGGCCTGGCGGAAGATCTTCGTGTTGTCGGCCACGACCACGGCGCCGGCCCGGAGCCGGGGCTCGAGCGCGCGGAGGTAGTCGAGGTACTCCTCCTTCGCCGCGTCGATGAAGACGAAGTCGAAGGGACCCGGGAGGCGCGGCAGCACGCGCCGGCCATCGCCGACGATCACGCGGACGCGACCCGCCAGCCCGGCCGCCGCGACGTTCCGCTCGACGAGCCCGGCCAGGAACGCGTTCGCCTCGACGCAGGTGAGGCGGCCGCGCGGCGGCAGGTGTCCCGCGATCAGGATGGCCGAGTAGCCGAAGAGCGAGCCCACCTCGAGCGCCCGCCGGGGCCGGTGCCGCGCCAGGAGGCGCACGATGAGCCGACCCTTGGCGCGGCCGATCACCGGGAAGCGCCACAGCGCCGTGGCCTGGTCCATCAGGCGGAGCATCCGCTCGGCCGTCGCGGTCATCGGTCAGCGCGAGCGACGCCAGGCCGCGGCGGGTCCTGCCGCCGGCGTGCCCCGGTCCGGCGCCACCCGCCGCGCCCAAGGCTCAGTCACGGGTGCGCTCTCCGCGGAGCGTGCGGACCTGGCTCCGGTGATCGAGCGCGTGGAGGCGCAACACGAGGGCGTACTCCTTCCACGTGAGCTCGGCCGGGAATCGATCGGGGACGACGGCGCCGCCGGCGGCCGTCGCGTTCACCACGAGGATCGCCTGGACGGTCGGTCCCGTCGGCGGCTCGCGGCGCGTCGCCTCGGCGAGCAGCGCGTCCACCTCGGCGTTGGCGGAGCGGAGCCCCGCCACCAGCTCGTCCCACGGCGCCCACGCGCCCGCGCCGGAGAGGATCCCCTCGTAGACCGGCGGGGCCGGCGGCCGCCGTCCGGCGAGGAGGTGCCGCAGCTCGTCCGCCGAGCGGATCGTGCTCTGCGCGTAGTGGTCGACGACCTCGGCGATGCTCCAGCCGCCCTCGGCCGGACGCCGGCGCGCCTCGGTCTCGGTCAGCCCGGCGAGCGCGCCCTCCAGCTCCGCGACAGCGGCCCGGAAGCGCGCGAGCAAGGCCGTCGTGGAGAGCGTGGCGGCCCGGTCGCGCAGGTACTCGAGGGTGCGCTGCCGCTCCGCGGACGGCGCGCTTGCCCCCGCGGCGCTCGGCGCCGACTCGGCCTCGCGGCTCAGATCGGCTCCCAACGTGTGCCGCTCCCGCAATGGCGCCGGTCGATGTCTCCCATGGCCCAGGAGCCTACCGTGAGAACAACGCGACTCGCCTCTTGCATCACCGCAATGACTAGGCGGCCTCGCGCGCGGCGCGCGCGAGCGCCGCGACCCGGGCCGGGTCCACGGGGTTGCCCGTCCGCCCGTCGCGCTTGAGCCAGGTGCCCACGATGACCCCGTCGGCCAGGGCGAGGAGGGCGCCGATCGTCTCGGGGCTCACCCCCGATCCCACCAGGAGCGGCCGGTCCGGCACCACCGCCCGGACGCGCTTGACGTCGGACAGCGCGGTCGGCTCGCCCGTCGCCGGGCCCGAGACGACGAGGGCGTCGGCGAGTCCCCGCTCGGCGGCGTCTCGGGCGACCTGCTCGAGCTCGACCGGCGCCAGGGGCACGGCGTGCTTGCCGCCGACGTCCACGAAGAGGCGTGTGGCCGTCCCGAGGAGGCGACGGTAGCGCAGCGTGCCGTAGGCGTCTCCCTGGATGACACCCTGGTCACCGACGACCGCCCCGGTGTGGACGTTGACGCGGATGAAGGCCGCACCCGTGGCCGCCGCCACCGCGAGCGCGGCCTGGGCGTCGTTCTTGAGCACGTTGACGCCGACCGGGCAGGACACGGCGCGCCGCACCTCGGCGACGACACGAGCCATCGCGGCCACGGTCGCCGGGTCGACGCGGGTGGGACTGAAGGGCGCGTCGCCGAAGTTCTCGATCAGGCAGGCGTCGAAACCGCCCCCGACCAGGGCCCGCGCGTCGGCGAGGGCGTGCTCCACCACGGCGTCGAGCGAGCCGGCCCAGCGGGGGCTCCCGGGGAGCGGGAGGAGGTGGACCATCCCGACGAGGAGCCGCGGCCAGCCGGGCAAGGGGGCGCGGCTCGTCGTGTGCTCCTCCCGGCTCGGCACCCGCGTCCTCCCGGTCGCGGCGCGCGCCGGGCCCGCCGCGCTACGCCGCCGCTCGAAGCCCCAGGTGGTAGGCCCGTCCCCGCTCGTAGCCGCGCTGGAACGCCTCGTCGCGGTAGACGTCCGGGTGACGGGTGCGGAGGTATTCTACGACGTCGGCGTAGGGGCGCGCCCGGGTATTTGGGTCGAGGGCCGCCTCGAAGCCGCGGCGGTAGCTCGGCTCGTCGCGCTCGAAGTGGCTGAAGTCGCGGCCCTCGGTCGCGTAGTGCTCCGCCTCCGCCGTCCGGAGGCCGATCCACCACCGATCGCGCGCGGCATCCAGGCTCTCGGCGCCGGCGCGCGAGAGCACGTCGCGCGCCGCCTCGGCCTGGGCCTCGTCCTCGGCGACCACGATGACGACCGTGCGGCCGCGGCGCAGCGCATCGCGGTAGAGGAAGAGCTCGTCCTTCGGGACGCCGCCGCTGAGCGTGTCCTCGATCGCCCCCCCGACGGCTGCGCCGCCCGCGGCGAGGAGCGCCCCCGCGATGACGCCGAGCGCGATCACCGGCCCCACGCCGGGGACCACCGCGGTCGCCGCCGCGGCGCTCATGCCGCCGGCCGCCCCGACCGCGCCGCCGACGACGCCGCCGATTGCCGACCCCATGCCCGGCTGCTCGGTCTCCGTCGTCGGCACGGCGCCGAGGTCCTGCGTCGACGTCCCGGGAGTCAGCAGGTTGATCCGGTCGGGCCCGAGGCCGACCGTGCCGAGGTCGCGAGCGGCGCGCTCGGCGTCCGCTCGTGACGTGAACAGGCCGACGGTGGTCTTCATGCGAGCCTCCTGTGCGCCGTCCGCGCGGACGGACGGCATACGGACCTAGCGCCTTGCGCAGCAAGTCGCATGCCGCTTGGGCGCCGGCCCTGGCATCCGCCTTGCTCCCGGCCCGCCTCGTGGCCCGGAATGGACGGCGACGGCCTCCCATCGACCCGGCGGCGTCGGCGGAAGCGGCGAGCCTCCGCTACGTCACCGACGCCCGGCCGGGGATCCGCCGTCGCCGCGCCGGCCGGCAGTTCCGGTACGTGGGCGCCGACGGCCGGCCGGTCCGGGATGCCGCGGAGCGTCGACGGATCCGCGCGCTGGCCGTGCCGCCCGCCTGGCGCGAGGTATGGATCTGTCCCGATCCCCGGGGCCACCTCCAGGCGACCGGCCGGGACGCCCGGGGCCGCAAGCAGTACCGGTACCACCCGCGCTGGCGCACGGTGCGCGACGAGACCAAGTACGCCCGGCTGATCGCGTTCGGGGAGGCGCTCCCGAAGATCCGCGCCCGGACGGCCCGGGACCTCGCCGCCCGCGGCCTCCCGCGCGCAAAGGTGCTCGCCACGGTCGTCCGGCTCCTCGAGGTGACGCTGATCCGCGTGGGCAACCTGGAATACGCCCGCGCCAACGGGTCGTTCGGGCTCACGACGCTCCGCGCGCGCCACGTGGACGTGTCGGGCGCGACCGTGCGCTTCGAGTTCCGCGGCAAGGGCGGGAAGCCGCACCTGGTGGACGTGAACGATCGCCGGCTCGCGGCGGTCGTGAGGCGCTGCCAGGCGCTCCCGGGGCACGAGCTCTTCCAGTACGTCGACGAGACCGGGGCGCGCCAGACGATCGGCTCGGGCGACGTGAATGACTACCTCCGCGCGATCACCAGCCAGGAGTTCACGGCCAAGGACTTCCGCACCTGGGCCGGCACCGTCCTGGCGCTCTCCGCCCTCCAGGGGAACGGCGCGGCCCGGAGCGCCCGCCACGCCCGGCGAAGCGTCCAGCACGCGATCGCCGGGGTCGCGGCGCGGCTCGGCAACACGCCCGCGATCTGCCGGAAGAGCTACGTCCACCCGGCCGTCGTCGACGCCTACCTCGACGGCACCGTCCGGCCCCGGCGGCTCTCGCCGGTCAACGGGAGCGGCCCCCGCTCGGCGAACGGGCTCCGCCGGGACGAGGCCGCGGTGATGGCGCTCCTCCGCCGCTCGGCCGGGCGCGACGGGTCGCGGCGGCTGCCCGCGGCATAGCGCGCGCCCTCAGGCAATCCTCGAGGGGGCCGTCGAGGCCCCGAGAGAAGTCAGGCGGTCCGGGCGGGGCGGGGGCGGCGGCCGACGGCGGGCAGGAGCTGGGCGAGCTGCTCCCGGGTCTCGAGGAGCGTCGTCCCGACCTCGTCGGCGCCGGCGGAGAGGAGGTGCGCGCGCGTCTCCTCGTGGTGGTTGCCGTTCCGCCCCCAGCGCCCGACGAGGATCTTCGCCTCGGGCAGCGTGGCGCGGAGGCGCTTGACGAGGTAGCGCGTCCGGGCGACGCCGCCGGGCGGCAGCGCGGCCACGCAGATCGCGGCCGGGCGCGTCTCCCGGACCAGGGCGACGAGCTCGGCGGACGTGAGCTCGGACCCGGCGATCGTCAGCTCGCAGCGCGTCCCGGCGAGCAGGTGGCGGAGCATGACGAGGGCCAGCTCGTCGACCTCGTCGCGCGCCGGGCAGCCGAGGACGCGGACGCCTCCGTCGCCCGCCGCGCGCGGGGCGGGCGACGGCTGCGCCCGCCCTGCCGGGCTGCCCGCCTCGGCGAGCGGGCGGGTCTCCAGCTCCTCGACGATCTCGCGCGTGGCGGAGAGGACGAACTGCTCCTCCTCGTCCGGGAGCTCGTCACGCGCGCGGTCGCGCTTGGCGCACTTGAGCGCCGGCACGAGCAGCTCGTCGTAGACGCGCTCGAGGGGGTGCTCCGCGACGTAGCCTTCGACGATCTGCGCTGCCTCGTCCTGGTCCTCGGCCAGGAGCCGCTGGTAGTAGCGGACGTGGGTCTCCAGCACCGGCTCGTCACCCATGAGGATGACGAGGAACTCGAGCTCCCGCACGTGCTTGCCCAGGACGACGAGGCACACAGTGAGCGGCGTCGCGAGAACGAGCCCGACCGGCCCCCAGAGCCAGGTCCAGAAGCCCACCGCGATCAGGAGCGCGACCTCCGAGATCCCGGCCCCCGCTCCGTAGAAGATCGGCTCGATGACGAGGAAGATCGTCGGCTCGACCACCGCGAAGAGGCCGATGACGAGCAAGGGCTGGACCCAGCCGTCGAAGACCGCGAGGGCCAGCAGGGACGGAAGGATCGCGGCCAGCCAGGGCCCGACGTACGGGATGAACCGCAGCAGGCCGGCCAGGAATCCCCACAGGAGCGCGTAGGGCAGGCCGATGAGGAAGAGCCCGAGCCCCACCGCCGCGCCGAACGTGGAGTTGATGATGGACAGGCGCGAGAGGTAGTGGCTGATCCGCTCGCCGGCCTCGTCGAGCGCGCGGGTCGTCAGCGGCAGGCGTCTCCCGCCGCCGAGCCGGATGAGCCGGTCGCGCAGCTCCTGTCGGCGGATGAGCATGAAGATGACCAGCGCGATCACCAGCCCCACGGTGACGAGGGATTCCATGAGGGTGGGGAGCTGGCGGATGAGCGCGGGCTTGTCGGACTGGATCACGACGGGCACGGGATCCTGGCCGCCGCCGCCCGGCTCCTGCTTCTTCATCTCGCCGAGCAGCTCGTTGACCATCCGCTGGAGCCGGTCCAGCACGGTGCCCCGGCCCGCCCACCGGACGTCGGCGATCTTCTGCCGGATGTTGTCCTGGTACTTCGGCAGCTCGTTGGCGAGGTTCTTCACCTGGATGGCGAGGAGCCAGCCGACCCCGCCGAGGACGGAGACCGTGAGGAGCACGACGACGAGGACGGAGAGGGTCCGGGCGACACCCCGGCGCTGGAGCGCCACGACGGCCGGGCTCAGCAGGAAGGTGAGGAGCATCGCGACCGCGACCGGCATGAGGACCGGGCGCGCGAGATAGAGCGAGCCGGTGACGAGGACGAGAGTCGCCAGGATGATCAGCGGACGGAGCTTGCGAAGGGCGCCGGACCCCCTGCGGGGCCGGTGGCGGGGTCGGGCGAGGCTAGGCGGCACCGGGTCCCATCTCGCGGCCGCGCTCGGCGCGCGCCGCGGCCTGAACGCTCACTCGGACGAGTCGCTGCCGTTCGGGACTGCAAGAACAGTGCCGCAGGCCGCGGGCGCGACCCGCGCCACGGGGGGCCTCGCGCCGTGCACGTTTTGCCGCTCGCCGCGCGCCAATGGCAGGCGTCCCCTCGCCCCCCGCCCCGCCGCCGCCCGGAGGCATTCCGGGCGGTCCTCCGAGCGCCTCGGCAAAACCAGCGAGGCCCGGTAAAGGGCTTGCCCCGCGACGCACGGCCGCAACCGCCACAGGGTTCCGCTCCGAGCGCCGGCTTTGCCGGCGCAAAGATCCCGGGGGGGTCCCTCAAAGGGGGGCAGCGCCCCCCTTTGAAGCTCTACACCGCGTAGCGCCGGCGCACCGCCTCGCAGACCGCCTCGCGGGAGGCGTGGGGCGGGAGCTCCGCGGCCCGCTCGATGGCGGCGATCTCGCGCGCCAGCTCGGGATCCTTGATCGCCCGGGCGACCCAGGCGGAGTACTCCCCGCGCCCGAGGTGGTGGGCCCAGGTCGTCTCGTCCACGCCTTCGGCCAGCTCGCAGAAGCGCGTGAGGTTCGCGGCGCGCAGGTTGAGCTGCTGCGCGGGCCCGCGGAAGTAGAAGCTGCGCTCGGGCGGCAGCTCGCCTTCCGCGTACTTCCGGATGTGGCGGCGATGCTCGAGCCGCCGCCGCGCGATCCGGAACCGCGTGGCCCGGACGGCCGGGCCGCGCAGGTCGGCCAGCACGGCCTCGCCGCGGGCGAGCGGCTGGCGGACCGCCTCGGCCACGCGGACGCCCGCCTCCCCGCGGAGCGTCCCCATCGCGTCCCCGAAGGCCGCGACGTCGGTGGAGGCGACCGCGTTCACGAGCCGCCGGACCTCGCGGGAGAGCTCGCCGGCGGAGAGCGTGATGAGGCACGTGGACTCGCTGCCCGGTCGGAGCCACTCGTCGGCCGACGAGCCCTCGAGCGGCGAGATGTGGTGGGCCTCGTCGATCACGAGCCAGTGCGGCATCCCGGCGCTCGCGCGGACGGCGGCCACGGTCGCCAGGGTGCGCGTGGCGTAGTCGACCTTCTCCGCCCGCGACATCGCGCTGAGGTCCAGCACGAGGCTCGTGCCCGGGTGGGCGACGAGCTGGCCCAGCTCCGGCGCGCTCGGGAGCGCGTGCTTCGCCTTGCCCCCGAGGACGACCACGCCCGGCAGCTCCTCCAGCGTCTGGTAGTCCCCCTCCGGATCGAGGACGCAGACGACCCGGCGCGCCTCCACGAGCCGCTCCACGAGGACCCCGGTGAGCGTCGTCTTCCCCGTCCCCGAGGCGCCCACGACCAGGAGGTTGGTCCCGTGCGCGGCCAGCGTGACCGGCGTCCCGTCGGCCGCCTCGCCGAGCGGCAGCCGGTGGCGCGCCAGCCGCGGCAGGAGCGCCTCGCCGTCCCGGAGGACGTGCTCCTCGACGAACGCGACGACGCCGCGGCCGTTCGGCGCCGCCGTCACGTAGTCGGCGCGCTCGCGGAGCGCGGGGACGGCGTCGGCGACGGCGACCGCGCACTCGCAGAGGGCGAGGAAGGCGTGATCGTTCTCCGCGTCGCCGATGCCGACGAGGTTGTGGGGCGAGAGCTCCATCGTGTCGAGCGCGGCCTGGAGCCCGGTCCCCTTGGTGACGCCGCCCGGGAGGAGCATCATCGAGCCCTTGTTGAACACGAGCGTCCGCTCGACCGCCGCGTCGCGGATCGCCGCCACCGCGGCCTCGGCGAAGCGCTCGTCGGTCGCCACGATCGCGCTGCCGACGTCGAAGGGGACGCCGTGCCGGCCGAGCGCCGCGAGGAGCGCGGGCTCGGGCGGGGTTCCGAGGGTCCGGACTTCCCGCGATTCCGGGAGGTAGAGGACCGCGCCGTTTTCCACGACGACCGCGTCGAAGAGCCCGTCGAGCGTGGGGCAGATGGCGCGAAGGTCCGAGAGCCGCCGGCCGGTCACGAGGACGAGCTTCCGCCCGGACTCCCGGACGCGGCGGAGGGCCGCGGCCGTCTCCTCGGCCAGGTGCCCGTACGTCGCGATGGTGCCGTCGTAATCGCAGGCCAGGACGTGAACGAGCATGGCGAGTGTGGCGCCCTCTCCCACCGTACCACGCGGTCCGGAGCGGTGCGGGCCGCGGCCGCCGCGCGATCGGGCCGGGCGCCGCTGTCGGGGTGGCGGACGCCCGGGCGTCACGGCGGCCGGCGTTCGGCGGCGGGCCGTGTCGTAAGCTCAGCGCCCGTGGCCCTGGCAGAGCCCTTGCACCGTAGGTGAGCGGCCCCCCCCCGGCCCGGGCGCTCGCCTCGGGCTCGGGGGTGCCGCGAGGGCGCGGCACCCGTTCGACGGTCCCGCGCCGAAAGGACGCGACCATGTCCGACACGACCACGATGGCCGGAGGCGCGGGGTTGCCCGCCTCGACGGGCGGCCCTACGGTCTGCCGCTGCGGCGCCGAGCTCGCGAGCCGCGACGCGGCTTGGGGCTGCGTCGATTGCGGCGGCGACTGCTGCGCCGAGTGCGCCTTCTGGTTCGAGTCGACGGTCTACTGCCCCGGCTGCACCGACCGCCGCCTCGCCGCCTGACCTGCCTCCGGC
Source organism: Candidatus Rokuibacteriota bacterium (assembly GCA_044866005.1). Lineage (GTDB taxonomy): Bacteria > Methylomirabilota > Methylomirabilia > Rokubacteriales > DASRDR01 > JBIOTN01. Next base: position 10,330 of record JBIOTN010000157.1, read on the forward strand.
CGCGGCTCAGATCCTCCGGAGGCCCTCCGCCACAGGGGCAGGTCAGGCCTACGCGCACGGCGTGCACCTGGCGGTTCGTCGCGCCCGGGAAGCCGGTCCAGAACGCCCACATCGAGAGCTTCCATGGCCGGTTCCGCGCCGAGTGCCTGAACCAGTCCTGGTTCGTGACGCTGGCCGACCGACGCCCCCCGCGGATCATCGAAGCTGGCGCGCGGACTACAACACCGAGCGGCCCATAGTGCCTGGGTACCTGACGCCCCAGGAGTTCGAGCAACGCACCTGACCGCCGCCGAGCCGGCTGGACTCTTACCCTAACTGGCCGGAGACGGTGGGCAGGTCACCTTGGAGATGAGAGCCCAGCCATTCCGCTTTGTCTCACTCGAGCTGCGGCTTACGTAGACGCTCTATCCGTTGCTCCAACGGCTGATCGACGGGAGGCCCGAACGCTGCGGAAAGCACACCGTGTCTCGCGACGAACGCGCGCACCTTCGGGTGATCTCGGGACACGAACACCTCGCCCAGGACCTTGACGACGTACGCGGCACGATAATGGTCTGGGTGCATCACGAGCACCGAGTTCTCGAAGAATCGCTTTCGCGCAGTCAGGGCTCCATCTGGCGTCCGAACATCACTCGCGTCATCAGCGACGTACTCCGACCCTGCAACGGTAATTTCTACTTCCACCCGTCCGGTAGCGCCCGTCCAGACGAGATCCCACGGTCCCAGGACGTCGGCAGCTGTCAAGTGTTGCCAGACCATCGATTTCAGGTCTGCTGCGAAGGCCTGATCGCTCCGCTCACCTTCCCGCACGTTGTGCATGACCATGGCTGACAAACCGGACTGCTCGATCGCTGTGCGATCCCTTGACAACATCACACGTCCCGTGGTCTTGACCACTTCTGCAAAGAGCGCCGGGGATTTAACTCGCTCTGGGACAAGCACAACTACGTGATTCGATAGTATGAGCCCCCAATAAGTGCTATCTCGCTTGCTCCAACGGACCTCAGATAAGAATGGAACATTTGCTCTGATTGTTGCTGTCGAATTCCCACATGTCATGAGAGCATCGAAGCTTTCAAGGCGAGCCCCGGGGTATGCTTCAACCCACTGGACCCCGGGGAACCACCGGTAGACGTCCCCGCAGGTGGACGTCGCGCTGTTCGCTTGCCTGGGGTCCCCGCTTGCGAGCTGGGACGCTGACAGCGCGGCTATCACCAGCGTGCAGATCCTGGCGAGCGGGATCATCCATTGCCCGAGCGCGCATTTCGGCCGAGTTGCCCGGGAGCCGTGGGAGACGAGATCGCGCTCTAGATGTGATTTCGGAAGAGCCTCACACATACGTACCTCTCTAGGTGTTGTGCCAGTAACGACATCGGAGATAGACCGTGTACTCAGGGCTCTCGCTGCTTCCTCCCGGGCAGCGATAGGTGCATGCCCGCCTTACGCCTTTGACAACCCATTTGGGGGGCGTATGTCCGAATCGATCTGGTTGGTCGTCCGGGATATTGCCGATGACGATCCAACTCCTCACCAGCCTGCAGGGGGGGACGTTGGGACAATCTGGGCAGCGAGTCTCTCGCCAGGGCATCGCTTCATTTCCATCAAGGTCGAACAGAAGCACCGGATTATTGCGCGCGTAGGCATACTGGCTCATCCCTTCAAGGGCGTCTGAGCCTAAGATCCGTAGTGAGGCAGGCCACCCGAAGCACGACGCCGTGCGGGACACGCGTGGGTCTTCGCTTATGAACCGCGCCAGCCCTGGATGGTGGTAACGGCCTCTCAAGTAGAAGAGCCCGGTTCCGTCATTCTCGCGGCCGGTGAACTGGAAGGGGTTCGTCGAGGGCGCTCCCGTGGCGGTGGTCTCGCCGAAGGGCTCGTAGGTATACTCGGTCGCCACCGTGCCGCTCTCGTCAGTGAGAGCCACGGTGGAGCCGAGGGCGTCGGTGAGGAGATTGCGCGGACCGGAGGCGTCCGTGCGCGCGAAGTATTCGTCAATGCCAAGCCCGGTCAGGATGTTCGCGAGGACGCTTCCGCCGGAAAGTTC
>JBIOTN010000158.1:0-55096 GCA_044866005.1 Candidatus Rokuibacteriota bacterium
CGTAGACGGCCTGGGGCTCGGTGGGGACGACCAGGGGCCGCTCCGGGAGCCGTCGCGACAGCGGGGGCAGCTCGCCCGCGGCGACCCGCGACGCGAGGGAGGAGGGCTCCATCACGGTGCCGGCCCGCAGCGACGGCGCCGCGGCCGCGAGGAGGCCGAGGAGGCCGAGGACCACCAGCGCGCGCATCCGCGGCCGGCTCATCCCGCGCCGCCTTTCGCCCGGGGCCGGCGCGGCAAGGGGGTCAGCTCGATCTCGCCCACCCGATGGCAGGCCGCCGCGTGGTTCGGGCCGACAGCCCTGAGCGCCGGTCGCTCGACCCGACACCGGCCGACCGCGTACCGGCAGCGCGGCGCGTACGCGCACCCCTGGGCCGGGTGGGTCGGGGTCTGGCCGTCCCCGGCGAGGAGCTGGTGATCCGGTCGGAGCTTCGGGTCGGGCTGGAGGACGGCAGCGAGGAGCGCCTCGGTGTAGGGGTGCTTCGGCGCGGCGAAGAGGTCCCGTTTCGGCGCCATCTCGACGATCCGGCCCGCGTACATCACCGCGACGTGGTCGGCCACGTAGTCGACGACCGCCAGGTTGTGCGAGATGAACACGTAGGTCAGGCCCAGCTCGGCCTGGAGATCCTTGAGCAGGTTCAGCACCTGCGCCTGGATCGAGACGTCCAGCGCGGAGACGGGCTCGTCGCACACGACCAGCTCCGGATTGAGCGCCAGCGCCCGGGCGATGCCGATCCGCTGACGCTGGCCGCCGGAGAACGAGTGGGGGTACCGGCGCAGGTACTGGACGTTGAGCCCCACCATCGCCATGAGCGCCTTGACGCGCTCGGTCGTCTCGGCCGGCGTGCCCACGCGATGGAGCTTGAGCGGCTCGGCGATGATCTCCCCGACCGGCATCCTCGGGTTCAGCGACGAGTAGGGGTCCTGGAAGATCAGCTGGACGTGGCGGCGGAGGGCGCGCAGCGCCCGGCCCTCGAGCTGATCGACCCGGACCACGCTGTCGCCGAGGTTCACGAGGATCTCCCCGCGCGTCGGGCGGAGGGCGCGCAGGATCAGCCGCGCGGTCGTCGTCTTCCCGCAGCCGCTCTCGCCGACGAGGCCCAGGGTCTCCCCCCGGTTCACCGAGAAGCTCACGCCCTCCACCGCGGGCACGAAGCCGACCTCGCGGCGGGCCAGGCCGAGGAGCCAGGGCTGGTAGAGGGGGAAGTGCTTGGTCAGGTCGCGCACGACCAGGAGCGGGGCCTGTCCCGGCGGTGCGACGCGGGGGGGCGGGGCCGGACCCGACCCGGGGGCGGCGGTCAGGGCGTGCGCGTCTCCGGGCGTCACGCCTCGGCCCCGGGCGGCGAGTTCCGCTTGTAGCACGCCACCAGCCGGTCGGGTCCGCGCAGCGTCAGCGCGGGCATCACGCGGCCACAGAGCTCGGGCTCCCCCTCCGGACAGCGCGAGAGAAACGGGCAGCCCCGGATCGGGGTGAGCGGGTCGGGCACGGTCCCGGCGATCGCCTCGAGGCGCTCGGCCTCGGCGAGCCCGAACTGCGGCGTGCTCTTGAGCAGCGCCTGAAGATACGGGTGCTGGGGATCGTCGAAGAGGGCGGCGACCGGGCCTGTCTCCATCACCTTGCCGCAGTACATGACGGTCACGAAGTCGGCGACGTAGGCGACCACCCCCGGATCGTGGGTGATGATGAGGAGCCCCATCCCGTACTCTTTCTGGAGCGCGAGGAGGAGGTCGAGGATCTGGGCCTGGATGGTCACGTCGAGCGCGGAGGTGGGCTCGTCCGCGATGAGGAGCGCCGGGCGACAGGCGATCGCCATGGCGATCATCGCCCGCTGCCGGAGGCCGCCGGAGAGCTCGAAGGGGTAGGCGTTGACCTTCCGCTCGGGGTCCGGGAAGCCGACCGCCTTGAGGGTTTCCACGGCCACGGCGTGGGCCTCGGCACGGCTGGCGCGCCGGTGCAGGCGCACGGTCTCCCCGATCTGGTCGCCGACCGTGTGCACGGGGGAGAACGCGGTCATCGGCTCCTGGAAGATCATCCCGATGGCCCCGCCCCGGATCGCCCGCATGGCCTTCCCGTTCGGCGGGAGCGTCGCGAGGTCGACGGGCGGGCCGCCGTCGGCGGAGAAGAGAATGCGGCCGGACTCGATCCGGGCCTTGTCGGGCAGAATCCGGAGGATGGACTGGGCGACCACGCTCTTGCCGGAGCCCGACTCCCCCACGAGGGCCATGGTCTGCCCTCGGTCCACGGTGAAGAAGACCCCGTCGACGGCGCGGACGACGCCCTCGTCGAGGTAGATGTGGGTGCGCAGGTCCTCGACCCGGAGCAGCGGCTCAGCCACCGTCGCCTCCGGCCGCGTTCGCTCGGGGCCGGCCCATGGCGGGGGGCCGCCCGGCGGGTCTCCGGCCGATCTGCCTGTGCCCCACCCGCGCCTCCGGGGCCCGGCCCGGGCCTTGGCCCGAGCCCTTCAGTTGCCGCCTAGATTGTGACATAGTAGAGAGCCTCAAGCCGGCACGGTGTGCCGCCTGGCCCTGTGAGCGCTCGGCTCGCCGGGACGCGGGCTGGATTGGCAGGCACGGGATACGGCATACGATCCTACCATCCGAAGGTCTTGCAGTCGCCGGCAAACTGTAGGCCGGACGGGCGCCGGCGCCTCCGTCGGTGCGGGGGGGACACCGCGGACGGCGTAGCCCGGCCGTGCGGCGGCCGACGGAGCCCCACGACAGGGAGGGCGCAGCGATGGTGATGGCAGGAGGGAATGGACCGCCGACCGCCGGCAACGGCGGCGGGATCACCGCGCCCGGTCGGGGGTCGAGCTACCGGGTCCTCGTCTACAGTCACGACTCCTTCGGCCTCGGCCACCTGCGGCGGTGCCGGGCCATCGCCCACGCGCTCGTCGAGCACCACAAGAAGCTCAACGTCCTCATCCTGTCGGGCTCGCCGATCATCGGGCGCTTCAGCTTCCGCGCGCGCGTCGATTTCGTCCGGGTCCCGGGGATCATCAAGCTCCGGAACGGCGACTACACGAGCCTGAACCTCGACGTCGACATCGAGCACACCCTCGCCCTCCGCGCCTCGATCATCGAGCACACGGCCCAGGTGTTCGACCCGCACCTCTTCCTCGTGGACAAGGAGCCGCTGGGCCTCCTCGGCGAGGTGGCCAAGACGCTCCGCCTCCTGAAGCGACGGGGTCGCTGCCGGCTGGTGCTGGGCCTGCGCGACATCATGGACGACCCGGGGTCGCTCGCCGAGGAATGGCGGCGCAAGGACGTCTTTCCGGCGCTGGAGCGGCTGTACGACCACATCTGGGTCTACGGCCTGCCCCAGATCTACGACCCGGTCACCGCCTACCGGTTCCCCCCGGCCTCCGCGGCGAAGACCGCGTTCACCGGCTACCTCAAACGGGACTCCCAGCCGGAGGCGCCCCTGCCGCACGATGTCGCCGCGGCGATCGACGGCCGGCCGTTCCTGCTCGTCACGCCCGGCGGCGGCGGGGACGGCGCCGACCTCGTGGACGCGGCGCTCGCCGCGTACGAGCGCTTCAATGGCCGGCTGCCGTGGCCCGCGCTGATCGTCTACGGGCCGTTCTTGCCCGCGCGCCAGCGGGCCGCCTTCGAGCGGCGCGCCGCGCGGCTGCCGCGCGTCACCACGCTCACCTTCCACGAGCATCTCGAGAACCTCATGGAGAAGGCGGCCGGGGTGGTGTGCCTGGGCGGCTACAACACCTTCTGCGAGGTGCTCTCGCTCAACAAGCGGAGCCTGATCGTCCCGCGCGTCACGCCGCGGGCCGAGCAGCTCCTCCGGGCCAACGCGGCGCGAGGCCTCGGGCTCGTCCGCCTGCTCCACCCGGACCAGCTCACGCCGGAGACGCTCGCCGAGGCGCTCGTCCGGCTCCCCGAGCAGCCGCTGCCGGCCAGCCACCGGATCCCGGGGCTGCTGAACGGGCTCAAGTACATCAACGCCACCGTCGCCCGCTGGCGGACCGACGGCGTGGCGCCGGCCGAGGCGCCCGCCGCGCCGACCAACGGGAACGACGCCCAGCGGGCCGCCGGCAGCCGCGCCGCCGCGGAGGCGCTCGCCGCAAAGCCGCCGCTGCTTGCTCGGCGCTCCCGCTGAGCCCCGCGCCCGCCCGCGACGGGCGGGCGGCTCCGATTCCCCGGCCGTGCTGGTCGTCGTGGTCAAGGGCTACCCGCGGATCTCGGAGACGTTCGTCGCGCAGGAGCTTGCGGCGCTGGAGCGGCAGGGTGTCGCCCTCGTGATCGCGTCCCTGCGCCGGCCCTATGACCGCCTCACCCACCCGGTGCACCGCGAGGTGCGGGCGCCGGTGCTCTATCTCCCCGAATACCTGGTCGAGGCGCCCCGGCGGGTCTTCGCCGGCCACATCCTCGCCCTCCGGCGCGCCCCGCACCGCTACCTCGCGAGCCTGGCGGACTGGCTGCGCGACCTCGTCCGTGACCCGACCGTGAACCGGGTCCGACGGTTCGGCCAGGCGGGCGTGCTCGCCGCGGAGCTGCCCCGGGGAGCCGCGCACCTCCACGCGCATTTCCTCCACACGCCGGCCTCGGTCGCCCGCTACGCCGCCCGGATGGCCGGCCTCGACTACAGCCTCTCGGCCCACGCGAAGGACGTCTGGACGCGCCCGGCCTGGGAGCTCAGGGAAAAGCTCGATGGGGCGCGCTTCTGCGTGACCTGTACCGCCGGGAACCGCGAGCACCTGGCGCGCTTGGCGCCGCGGGCGACGGTCGAGCTCGTGTACCACGGCCTCGACCGCCGGCTCTTCGCCCCGCCAGCGAGCTTCGGCTCCCGCCGCGACGGCGCCGATCCGGCCGACCCGGTGCGGCTCCTGTCCGTCGGGCGACTGCTCCCGAAGAAGGGGTTCGACGTCCTCTTGCAGGCGCTCGCCCGCCTTGCCGGCCACCACCGGCTCACGCTCGTCGGCTACGGGCCGGCCGAGGCGGAGCTCCGCGCGCTCGCGACCCGGCTCGGGCTCGACGGGCGCGTCCGCTTCGCGGGCCAGCTCGACCACCCCGCCGTCCGGGACCTCTACCGCGCGAGCGACCTCTTCGTCCTCGCGCCCCGCGTGGCGCCGGACGGCGACCGTGACGGGCTGCCGAACGTCGTTGTCGAAGCCCTGTCGCAGGGGCTTCCGGTCGTCACCACGCGGGTCGCGGCGCTGGCGGAGATCGTCGAGGACGGCGTCAACGGCCGGCTCGTGCCGCCCGAGGATCCGGACGCGCTGGCCGCCGCCCTCCGGGCCCTCGCCGCCGACCCGGAGGCGCGGCGGTGGCTCGGCGAGGCGGCGCTCCGCCGCCTCCAGCATGGCTGGGACCTCGAGGCCGGCGTCGAGCGGCTCGTCGCCCTCCTCCGACCGGCCCTCGCGGCGTCGCCGGCCGCGCGGCGGGACGCCGCGCGCCGGGCGCGGGTCCAGACGTGATCCGCCGCGCCCGCCCGATCGCCGCCTTCTACGCGCCGCTCAAGCATCCCGACGAGCGCGAGGCGTCCGGCGACCGCCAGATCGCCCGCGCGCTCCGGGACGGTCTCGCCGCGTGCGGCCTCGCGCCCGAGCTCGCCAGCCGGCTCCTGAGCTGGCGCCGCCGGTTCGATCCCGCCGAGGCCGAGCGGCTCGAGCGGCGGGCCGCGCTGACCGTCGAGCTCCTGGTCCGTCGCTACCGGCGGCGCCCGCCGGCGGCGCGCCCCCGCCTCTGGCTGACCTATCAGAACTACCACCGGTGTCCCGACCTGGTGGGCCCCCACGTCGCGACGGCGCTCGCCGTCCCGTACGTCCTCGTGGACGCGGCCGTCTCCTCGGCGAGCCGCCGCACGCCGTTCCGGCCCTGGGCCAGCGCGGCCCGCCTGGCGGTCCGGCGCGCCGATCTGATCTTCGCGATGAGCCCGCGGGACCTGCCCCGGCTCGCCGCGCTGCGCGGCCCGGCCTTTGCGGCCCGGCGTCTGCGCCTCCTGCCGCCGGCCGTGGACCTCGCCCGCTTCCAGGCACGCCCCGCGGCGCGCGCCGCCGCCCGCGACGGCCTCGCGCGGCGTTTCGCCGGGCCGGACGGGCCCATCATCCTGTGCGTGGCGATGATGCGCGAGGCCGACAAGCTCGACTCCTACGAGCTCCTCGCGCGGGCGCTCACCGAGCTGTCCGCGACGGCGCCGGAGCGTCCCTGGCGCCTGGCCGTCGTCGGTGACGGGCCCGCGCGGCCCCGCGTCGAGGCGGCGCTCGCCGGCCTGCCGGCCGCGCGCGTCCGCCTGCTCGGCGCGCTCGCGCCGGACGCCCTGCCCCCGGTCTACCTCGGGGCGGACCTCTTCGCGTTCCCGGGGCTCGGCGAGGCGCTGGGCCTGGTCTACCTCGAGGCGGCCGCCGCCGGGCTGCCGATCGTGGCGTGCCGCGGACCCGGGCCCGAGGCCATGGTGCCGCCAGACGGCGGGGTGCTGACCGAGCCCAAGGTCGACGCGTTCGCCGCCGGGCTCGCCGCGCTCCTGGACGCCCCGGCCCGGCGGACCACGCTCGGCGCGGCCGCCCGGCGGTTCGTCGCCGCCGAGCGCGGCGTGGCGGCCTTCGTGAACCGCCTGCGGGACGGCCTGGCGCGGGTCGTGCCGCTCCGCCGCGGGGCCCGCCGGCGGCGGCGGGGAGCGCCCCGGTGACACGCTCCGTCTACGTGGCGCTCGTCCGCCACGCCGCGACCGCGGGGACCGCGGAGCGCCGCGTGCAGGGCCGTGCCGATCCCCCCCTGTCGCATGCTGGCGAGGCACAGGTGGCGGGCTGGCGGCTTCCCGCCGACCTGGCGCGCCTCCACGCCGAGGGGCGGCTCGGCTGGGCGGTGAGCCCGCTCCAGCGCGCGGTCGAGACCGCGCGACGCCTCGGGGCCACGGCCACGGTCGTCGAGCCGCGGCTCGTCGAGCGGGATTACGGCGCCTGGAGCGGGCTGACGTTCGAGGAGCTGGACGCCCTGGCCGACGATACGGGGTGGGACGGGCGGCCGCCCGGCGGCGAGTCCCCGGCGGAGCTCCTCGCGCGCGTCCGCGCGTGGCTCGACGACGTCGCGGCCGGCGACGGCCCCGAGAGCTGGATCGCGGTGACCCACGGCGGGGTGATCCGCATCCTGCTCGCCGCCGCCGTGGGCTGGGACCTGAAATCGCCCGCGCCGTTGCGTCTCCTGCCCGAGCGGCTCCACCGGGTGCGCCGCCGCGGCGACGGCCATCTCCAGCTCTTGACGCTGAACGAGCCGCTCACGCCCCCATGAGCCGGCCGCCGGTCCTCCTCTACTGTCAGCATCTCCTCGGCCTCGGCCACGCCCAGCGGGCGGCGCGTCTGGCGCGAGCGCTCGTCAAGCGCGGCGAGCACGTGGTCTTCGTGACCGGGGGGCCTCGGCTGCCCGAGCTCGACCTCGCCGGCGCCGAGGTCGTGGCGCTCCCCTCCCTCACCGCGGGCGACGCCGCGGCGAGCACCCTGGCGCGCCCCGACGGCGGGGTCGCCGACGAGGCCTACCTGGCCGCGCGCCGTGACCGGCTCCAGGCGCTCCTCGCCGAGCACGATCCGGCGCTCGTGCTCCTCGAGCTTTTCCCCTTCGGTCGCCACGCCCTGGCGGGCGAGCTCGGGCCGCTCCTCCTCGCCGTGGCCGACGATCGGGCGCGCCGCGGCGGGCGCGCGCCGCGCGTCGCGGTGAGTCTCCGCGACATCGTCGTGACCAAGAGGAACGCGGCCTGGTACGAGACGGCGGTCGTCGCGATCGTCCGGCAGTGGATCGACCGCGTCCTCGTTCACGGGAGCCCCGATGTGATCCCCCTCGGCCGCAGCTTCGGCCTCGCGGATCGTCTCGGCGACCGCCTCGTCTACACGGGCTACGTGGGACCGGACGCCGACGGGCCGGCCGAGGCGACGCCGACGGGGGAGGTCGTGGTGTCGGGCGGCGGCGGGCGCGTGGCGGCGCCGCTCCTCGCCGCCGCCCTCGCCGCACGCCCGCTCTGCCCTGCCGCGGCCGCGCGCCCCTGGCGGCTCGTGACCGGACCCTATCTCCATGCCTCGAGCCGGGCGGAGCTCGAGGCCATGGCGCGCGCGGCGGGCGCCCACGAGGGCCGGGCGGCGGTGATCGTCGAGACCTTCCGCGACGACTTCCCGGGCCTCCTGCGCAAGGCCGCGCTCTCGGTGAGCCAGGCCGGGTACAACACCGTGCTGGAGATCCTGGCGAGCGGGGTGCCGGCCGTGGTGGTCCCCTACGAGGGGAGCGGCGACGAGCAGCCGCTCCGAGCCCGGCTCCTCGCCGAGCGCGGTCTGCTCCTGTCCGTGCCGGAGCCCGAGCTCACCCCCGAGCGCCTCGCCCGCGCGATGCACGCGGCCCTCACCACGCCCGGCTTTCCGGCGCCGGCCCGCTTCGATCTCGGCGGCGCGGCGCGCTCCGCGGAGATCCTGGGAGCGCTCGTCGACGAGGTGGTCGCCGCCCGGGCGGGGCGGCGGTGAGCGGCCCGGGCCGCTTCCCATCGCATCCCGGCGTCCTCGTCCCTCGGCCGGCCTCCGTGTCCGGCCCTGCCCCGGGGGGAGACAGGCCCGATGCGTTCGCCGGACGGCGAACGCCGCGGCTTTGCCGCGAGGGCCGTCGCAGGGGGCAGCGTCCCCCTCCGAGAGAACGTATGCGGCATACGCCTTCGGCCGGCCTCGGGCCTGCGTCCTGGGGCTGCTCGGGTCTCGGCCCGGGCCCATGCCACCCCCGTCGGGATGTCCGCCGCGCAGGCTAGGCCGGTGAGCCGGCTCGACTCTCACATCCAGCAGAAGCTCGCTCAGCGCGACGCCATCGACCTCGCCGCCCGGTGGCTGGCCGGGCGGGACGGGCTCATCGTCGAGTTCGGGCTCGGCACCGGCCGCTCCTACTCCCACCTGATCGAGCGCTTCCCGGGCCGCGAGGTCTTCTGCTTCGACCGGCGCGACGTCACCCATCCCCGGTCTCGGCCGAGCCCCGATCGCCTCTACCTCGGCGAGTTCGCCGACGTGCTGGCGGACCCGGCGCTCCAGCAGCGCTTCGGCGGCCGCGTGATGCTCTTGCATGTCGACGTGGGAGACGGGAGTGCCGCGGACCAGATCCTGCCGACGCTGATCCTCACGCGAACGCGCGACTGGCTCGTGCCGGGCGCCGTCGTGCTGAGCGACCAGGAGCTCGCCCTCGAGCCGCCCTGGGACCTCGAGCGCGTCGACACGCGGCGCGAGGTCACCCACGCCCGGCGCTACTTCGTCTACCGCCGCCTGGACGGGAGGCCCGGCCCGCCGCCCGGCCGATGAGCTGCCCCGGGTCCCCCACCCCGCTGCGCCGGTGAGCGAGGCCTGGGACGAGGCGGGCTGGAGCGCGCTCGAGCGAGAGCTCGACGCGTGGCGCCGCGCCGGTCGCGTCGCGAGCTTCTGGTGGCGGGACGACGATGCCGGTCGTCCGGCCGAGAGCTTCGACCGGCTCCTCGCGCTCGCCGCACGCGGCGCCGTGCCGCTTGGTCTCGCGGTCGTCCCGGCCTGGCTCGCGTCGGACGTCGCCTCCGCGATCCGCGCGGCGCCGGCCTCGGTCGCGGTGCTCCAGCACGGGTGGGCGCACGCGAACCACGAGGTGGCGCCACCGCCGGGCGAGCGGAAGGTCCGCCCGGCCGAGTGCGGCGGCGCGCGGGCCGTGGAGGTCGTCCTCGCCGAGGCGCGCGCGGGGCTCACGCGGCTGCGCGCGGCGGTCGGTGCGCGGGCCGTGCCGGTCTTCGTCCCTCCCTGGAACCGCATCGCGCCGGCGGCGCGGGCCGCGCTCCCCGGCGCCGGCTACCGCGCGCTCTCGGCGTTCGGGCCCCGCTCGCCCGCGCGACGCGACCCGAATCTCCAGGATCTTCATTGCCACGTGGACCCGATCCTCTGGCGCGAAGGGAAGCGGTTCGCGGGACCGGCCGCGACGCTCGACCGCCTGCGCGCCCACCTCGCGGACCGGCGGACGGCCCGGGCCGATCCGGACGAGCCGACGGGGCTCCTGACCCATCACCGCGACCTGAGCCCGGCGGGCTGGAGCTTCCTGGAGGAGTTGCTGGCCCGGCTCGCCGGGCACCCGGCGGCGGCCTTCCCGCCCGTCCCGGCGCTCATCGGCTCGCCGCCGGCCTGACCGCCGCCGGACGCTCTCCGCGCCACCCGCGGGTGGCGGCCTAGTCCGCCGCGTCGATGACCCAGCCGGCGGGCGTGCGCCGGAGCTTGAAGAGAAAGGCCGCCTCGTTGCGGAAGGTCTGGCCCTCCCTGGTGACGACGACGTCCGTCCGGCGGCCCCGCGCCTCCGCCTCGTCCCCGGTCACGTCGATGCTCCGGACGGTCAGGTCGACCCGGTGGCTCTTGCTCTCCTCGAAGGACCGGCGCACCTCGGTCTCCGGGAGCGTCGGACGGATTCGGCGGAAGAGCACGACGTCCTTGCCCTCGATCGCCTGCTTGTAGGTGTCGAGCAGGGTGCGGATTTCGGCCCGCGCATCGCCGCTGGCCGGCTCGGCGCCACCCGCCGCCTTCGCGAAGAGCCGCTGGGCCGTGCGGTAGTAGCCCGCCGCCTCCTTGAAGCCGAGACGCTCGTAGGTCGCGTCGGCCCGCACCTCCTCGGCGACCGCCCCCTTGTACTCGGGCGTTTCCGGACGCGCCCGGTCCTTGACCGCGAGCATGCGCGCGCGCGCCTGGTCGGCCTCCGCTTTCGCCTCGCGCGCCACCTGGGCGCGACGGAGGGCTTCGCCGTACCGCTGGGCCGCCTCCTGATACGCCTGCGCGGCCGCCGCGCCGCTCTGCTGGGTTTCGAGCGTCGCCGCCTCGCTCTCCTTCGCCCGCGCGCCGTCGAAGACGTCTTTCGCCAGCCGATCGGCGCCGATCTTGAGCGCCTGGTCGCGGCTCGCCGAGGATGCCGCCCGCCCGCGGTCCAGGTCGGCCTTGAGTGCCGCGACGCGCGCGGCCTCCCCGGCGCGGGCCTCCTGCTCGGCGCGCAGGTATTCCTCCTCGGCCTCGCGGAAGCGCCGCTGGGCCAGCGCGTGGTCCTGGCGCTCCAGCGCCGACTGGCCGTCCTTCTCCCGGTCCCGCGCGCTGGCGAAGCTCTTCGCCGCGTGCCGGGCGGCGCCCGCCTGCTCGGCCGCCCGGCGCGCCGTGGCGGCGGCGGCCCCGACCTGCTCCGCCGCCGCGAGGTCGCGCTTGAGGGCGGCCAGCCGCTCGCGCTCGCTGGCGGAAGCGGCCGCCAGCCTGGCCGAGGCCTCGGTCTCGGCCTGACGGTAGGCCGCTTCGGCGTCGCGCCAGAGCCCCTGCGCCTTGTCGAGCTCCTGCCGCCGAGCGGCGCCCTGCGCGTCGCGTTCGAGCCCGAGGGCGCGGGTCCACGGGGCCGCGGCGTTCCGGGCCGCGTCCACGATCTCCGCCGCCCGGCGCGCCTCGGCCGCGCGCTCCTCCTGCCGGCGCGTCTCGCCCTCGCGGCCGGCGAGGACGGCCAGCCGGCGCGCTTCGGCGGCCGCGCGGTCGTAGGCGGCGACCGCCTCGCGGTACCCGGTCTCGGCGCGCGTGAATTCCCGGCGACCGAGGGCCGCCTCGGCCTCGCGCTCCTTGGCCGCGGCCGGGGCCCAGAGCTTGGGCGCGAGCTGCTCCGCTTCGGCCTTCATCGCGGCCTCCCGCGCGGCCCGGGTCTTTTCGCGGAGCTCCTCGGCGGCCTGGCGTCCGGGCGGGGCCGGCGGGACGGGCCTGGCGGTCGCCTCCGGCGGCGGCGCTGTCACCGCCACGCCCGCCGGGGCCGCCGGCGTGGCGGGCGGGGGCCCGGGGGTGAGCGCCGGCCGGAGACCGTAGACGACGAGCGCGACCACGCCCACGACGGCGCTGGCCGAGAGACCGAGCGAGAGCACCCTGGGAATCCGCACGCGCGCCGTGGGCGTCTCGCCGCGGACGGGGGTCCGGCGCCACAGGGCGGCCGCGATCCCGCCCGCCCGACCGGTGGCGGCCCCCGGCGCCGCCGGGGCGGCGACGCGGAGCGCCTCGGCGTCCACCGGCTGCCGCTCGGCGGCGGGCGGCGTCGCGGCGAGGACCGGCTCGGCGCGGGCCGGTGCCGCCGGAATGGCCGGCGAGACGCCCGCCGCGCGCCGCGCCTGCTGGAGGAGGGCGGCCGCCCGCGCGTGCTCGGGGACCTCGCGCACCGCGCGCTCGAGCTCGGGGATCGCCGCGCGGGCGTCGCCGGCCCGGAGGCACTCCGCCGCGCGCGCCACGACCGGCTCGAGCGCCTCCACCTGCCGGAGCCGTCCGCGCACGCGCTCGAGCTGGGCGGCGAGGTCGCGATCGAGCGCGTGCAACTCGGCGAGCCGGCGCCGATCGATCACCATGGGGACCGTCTCGTCCTCGAGCGGCTGTCCTAGGGACCGGGTCAGCGCGGCCTCGAGCGCCCGCACCTCCGCGGCCAGCGCGCGCACGCGCGCCTCCAGCCGTTCGGCCTCGTCGGTGAGCCCGCGGCGGACGCCGTCCAGGGCGTTCCGCATCTCGGCGAGGTCGCGGTACCGCTGGGCCGGGTCTTTGCGGAGCGCCCGCTCGACGATGGCGGCCAGGGCCGGCGGGATGCTCGGGTCGAGCTGCGTGAGGGGCGGCGGGTTCTCCACCCGCAGCCGCTCGAGCGTCTCCATGGGATCCTCGGCGTCGAAGGCGGCCCGGTAAGCGAGCAGCTCGTAGAAGACGGCCGCGGCCGAGAACATGTCCGAGCGGTGGTCCACGCGCCCCCGCGCCTGCTCCGGGGCCATGTAGCGGAGCGTGCCCATGATGAGCCCGGTGCGGGTGAGGCCGGGGTCGGTCGTCGCGATGCGCGCGATCCCGAAATCGAGGATCTTCGCCTGACCGTTCTGCAGGACGAAGATGTTCCCCGGCTTCACGTCCCGGTGGATGATCCCCTTCTGGTGGGCGTAGTGCAGGCCGTCGCAGACCTGGACCATCACCGCGAGCTTGTCCTCCAGGGAGAGCGGCGCCCGCCGGGCGATCAGGCCTTTGAGCTCCTCGCCCTCCAGGAACTCCATGACGATGAAGAGCTGTCCCTGGTCCTCCCCCAGGTCGTAGACGGTGATGACGTTGGGGTGGGAGAGCTTCGCGCAGGCCTGGGCCTCGCGGTAAAAGCGCGCCTTCAGCTCGTCGGTGACGTCGGACTCGCTGGAGATGACCTTGAGCGCCACGAGCCGGTCGAGGACGGGGTCGTGGGCCTTGTAGACGGTCCCCATCCCCCCGCGGCCGACCCGCTCCAGGATCCGGTACTTGCCGATGCGCTCGACCATCGCCGGACGGCGCGCTCAGCCCCGGTACTGCACGAGGATGACGCTGATGTTGTCGCGCCCGCCGTGCCCGTTCGCCTCGGCCACGAGCGCCCGCCCGGCCACGCCGAGGTCGGAGGCGCGCGCCGCGATGAGCTCGGCGATGCGCGCGTCGGCGACCATGTTCGTCAGCCCGTCGGAGCAGAGCATCACCACGTCGCCGTCCTGGAGCGGCTGGACTCCGACGTCGAACTCGACTTCCTCGCGCGCGCCCAGCGCCTTGGTCAGCACGTTCCGCAGCGCGGCGTCCGCACTCGCCGTCGCCTCGGCCTCGCCGCCCGCGGCCACGAGATTCGCCCACGAGTCGTCGCGCGTGAGCTGGCGCAGGACACCGCCCCGCATCAGGTAGATCCGGCTGTCCCCCACGTGCGCGTAGGTCATGCACGGCTCACCGGCCGCCGCCAGGATGGCCGCGACGGTGGTGCCCATGCCCGTGTAGTCCTCTCCGGACGTCGCGTGCTTGAAGACCGTGCGGTTGGCGAGTTTGATCGCCGTGCGGAGGCGGTTGCCGTCATAGGGGAGGCGGGGGTCGAAGCCATAGGGCCAGGTCAGCTCGCGGTCTTCCTCGGAGCGCTCGATGAAGCGGGCGATCGCCTCGACGGCGAGGCTGGAGGCCACCTCGCCCGCCTTGTGGCCTCCCATGCCGTCGCAGACCACGAAGAGAGGCTCGGCGGCCAGGATGTGGTCCTCGTTGACCTGCCGCCGCCGGCCGACGTCGGTCTCGCCGTGCGCGATGAGCATGCCGACTCCTGGGGCGTCGCGCCGGCGATTCTGTCACGCGCCGCCGGCGACTGTCAACGAATCGGCGTGCGGGGCCGCGCGCCGGCCGCGATCAGGAGAGGAGCTCGTAGACGCGGATCTGCTGCTGCTTGCCCTTGAGCGTGGTTTCGCCGAGGTCCCGGTAGCGGAAGAGGTCCCGCGTCTTCAGGTAGGTCTCCTCCCCTACGTAGACCTTCCCGGGCTGGCAGATCGACTCGAGCCGCTGCGCCACGTTCACCGGGTCGCCGAGGACGGTGAACTCCATGCGCTGGGTCGAGCCGATGTTCCCCACGACGACCCGGCCGCTGTTGACGCCGACCCGCACCCGGAAGCGCCGGTCGGGAGGCAGCGTTTCCTGCACCGCGGCCACCTCCGCCTGCATGGCGAGCGCCGCGCGGACCGCCAGCTCGGGATGGTTCCCCATCGGGATCGGCGCGCCGAAGATCGCCATGATGGCGTCGCCGATGTACTTGTTCACCGACCCCTTGAAGCTGAAGATCACCCGCGTCGTCCGATCGAAGAAGGTGTTGAGCAGCTCCGCGACCTCGGCGGCCGTCAGCCGCTCGGCGAGCGGGGTGAAGCCCACGACGTCGCAGAAGAGCACGGACACGACCTCCTCGGCCACCTCGATCCCCAGGCTCCGGCCCTCGCGGGAGTGGCGGAGGATCATCTCGACGATGTCGGGCGAGTGGTAGCCGGAGAGATTCGAGCGGATGATCGCCTCGTCGCGGATCTGCTCGGCCTGCCGGATCTGCCGGATCCCGATGGCCACCTGGTTGGCGACCGCCGTGACCAGCTCCAGCTCCGCCTCGGTGAAGGCGTGGGCGTCGAAGAGGTTGTCGAGGTAGAGGACGCCCTGCGTGTCGGTCTCGGACCAGAGCGGCACGCACATCGCCGAGCGGACGTGGTACATGAGGATGCTCTCGCCGCGCTGGAACCGCGGGTCGTGGCGGGCGTCCGAGGTGATGACCGCCACCCGCTCCCGCAGCACCCAGTTGCTGATCGTGTGGCTGATGGTGACCTGCCCGTCACCCTTGCGCGTGTGCTCGACGAGCGTGGTCAGCGGCGGATCGCCCGGCCCGCTGAGCGCGATCACGCCACGCTCGGCCGGGACGACCCGGAAGATGAGGTCGAGCGCCGTCCGCCCGATCTCCCGGACGTCGCGCGCGCCGAGGAGCAGCTTGGCCAGCTCGTGGAGCACCGTGAAGTACTCCACGGTGCGGGGCAGCGCCACCTCGTCCAGCGAGCGGACGAAGTCCGGGCCGCGGGCGAAGGTCGGCTTCGCCTCCTCCATCATGAGCCGCGTCCGGTCCGTGGTGTCCTCCGACGGCTTCGGCTCGAGGACGGCCGTGTCCGGGGGCTTCTCGAAGAAGTGGATGCTGGCCGCGCCGATCCGGACCTCGTCGCCGGCCTGGAGGCGCTCGGGCCGGTCGGCGTCGAGTCGCCGGCCGTTCAGGTAGGTCCCGTTCGCGGCGCCGAGGTCCACGAGGCGCCACGCGGCGCCCTCCTGCTCGATCCGGCTGTGCTCCCGGGAAACCCCGTAGTCGCCGAGGACGAGGTCGTTGCCCGCCCGCCGGCCGATCCGGAACGGGGTTTTCACCATCTCCACGACCCGGGGCGACTCGCCCTCCTCGTGGATCACGAGCCACGGCATGGCCCCCTCTTTAGCACAACTTCACCGGTAACGGGAGACCCACCGCCCCAGCGCGCGGCGGCAGCAGGCTCAAGGGCAGCCGTCCGCGCGGCCGGCGTCGCCGGCGCCCCCGGGGCGGAAGAAGCCAGCCACAGGTCGCGCGCGGCCGCTTTCCGCGCGCCGGCTTCGCCGGCGCACCCGAAGGGGGAGGACTCGGAGGGGGCCGTCGAGGCCCCCTCCGAAAGAAGTCAGAGGGTCAGCGCGAGGGGATGCTCGAGGTCCCCGCGGACGTGCTGGAGGAACTGGACGGCGGTCGCCCCGTCCACGATCCGGTGGTCGTAGGAGAGGCAGAGGTACATGAGCTCGCGCGGCACGATCTGGCCGTCGCGCACGGCCGGCTGGGTCCGGATCGCCTGCACCCCCAGGATCGCCGCCTGGGGCTGATGGATGATCGGCGTCGAGAGCACACCGCCGAAGACGCCCGGGTTGGTGACCGTGAAGGTGCCCCCGGAGAGCTCCTCGGGGCGGAGCTTCCGCGCCCGCCCGCGCTCGACGAGATCGTGGATCCCCCGCGCCAGCTCGCGGATCGACCGCCGGTCCGCGTGACGGAGGACGGGGACGATCAGCCCCTCGGCCGTCGCCACGGCGACCCCGATGTGGTAGTAGCGACGGAGGAGGATCCGCTCCCCCTCGAGGGAGCTGTTCAGCATGGGGAAGGCGCGGAGGCCGCCCAGCACCGCCCGGACGATGAAGGGCAGATAGGTCAGCGGCGCGCCGGCCTCCTGCTCGAACCGCGCCTTGTAGTGCGCGCGGAACCGGACGAGGTCCGTCACGTCGACCTCGGCCACGGTCGTGACGTGGGGCGCCGCGCGGACCGAGGCGACCATGTGCTCGGCGATCGCCTTGCGGAGGCCTTCGAGCGGGATCGCCTCGACGGGCTCGTCCTCGGCGGTCGGGCGCGCCGCGGCGCGGGCCGCCGGGGCCGGGGGAATCCGGACGGCCTCGGGTACCGTGTCCCGGCGCGGGGGCGCGACGCCGCCCTCCGGCCCCCACGCGGGCGGCGCGGCGCGCGTGGCGCGGCCGGCGACGTAGGCGAGGACGTCCTGCTTCGTCACCCGGCCCCCGATGCCGCTCCCGGCGATCCGGTCGAGGTCGGCGGGGCTCAGGTGGTGCTGGGCCATCAGCTTCGCCACGACCGGACTCACGATCTTCCGGCCGGCCGTATCCCCGGCCGGCGCGGCGGGTGCCTCGGCCGCCGGAGCCGGCGGCGACGCGACGGGAGCGAGGGGCTCGGGCGCGGGAGCCGGCCGCGCCGGCCCGGCGGGCGGGGGGGCCGGCCGCGCCGGGGGCGGCGCCGCGGCGGCCGGCGCGCCGACGGCCGCGGCGGGGCGGGGGCGGCCCTCGGGTGGCGCCTCCCGCGCGGGACCCGGCTCGATCAGGGCGATCTCCGCGCCGACCGGCGCGCGCCCTCCCTCGGGGACGAGGATCTTCGCCAGGACCCCGTCGGCGGGCGCCGGGATCTCGACGTCGGCCTTGTCGGTCTCCACCTCCGCGATCGTCTCGTTCCGCTTGACGCCTTCCCCCTCGCGCCGGAGCCAGCGGAGGACCTTCCCCTCCACCACGGATTCGCCCATGTGCGGCATGAGGACGGTCGTCGCCACGGTCTCCGCCTCAGTACGCGGCGAGCTTCCGCAGGGCGGCGAAGATCTTGTCCGCGTTGGGCAGGATGTATTCCTCGAGCGGCGGGCTGAAGGGGGCGAGGTGGACGTCGGGGGTGGTCAGGCGCACGACCGGGCCGTCCAGGTCCTCGAAGGCGTCCTCGGCGATCAGCGCCGCCAGCTCCGCCCCGACGCCGCAGGTGCGCGAGGCCTCGTGGACGATCAGGACCTTGGAGGTCTTGCGGACCGAGGCGAGGACCGCCTCGCGGTCGAGCGGGGCGAGCGTCCGGAGGTCCACGACCTCGGTCTCGATGCCCTCGGCGTCGGCCAGGCGATCGGCCGCCTCGAGCGAGGGGTGCACCATCGCGCCGTAGGTCACGAGCGTCAGCGCGTCGCCGGGCCGCTTGACGTCCGCGACCCCGAGCGGGACCAGCGTGTCGGCGTCGCCGACCGGCCCGGTGATGCGGCGGTAGAGGCCCTTGTGCTCGAAGTAGACGACGGGGTTGTCGTCGCGGATGGCGGCCTTGAGGAGTCCCTTGGCATCGTACGGGGTGGCCGGCGCGACGACCTTGAGGCCCGGGCGGTGGACGAACCAGGCCTCCGGCAGCTGCGAGTGGTAGAGGCCGCCGTGGACGCCGGCCCCGCAGGGACAGCGGATGACGATCGGGACGGCCTGACGGCCGCCGTACCGGTAGCGCAGCGTGGCCGCCTGGTTCACGACCTGGTCGAAGCCGCAGGAGATGAAGTCGCCGAACTGCATCTCCACGACCGGCCGGAAGCCGAGCAGCGACGCCCCCGTGGCCACGCCGATGATGCAGGACTCGGAGATCGGGGTGTCGAGCGTCCGCGCCGCGCCGAAGCGCTCCACGAAGCCCTTGGTGATCTGGAAGGCGCCCCCGTACGCGCCGATGTCCTCGCCCAGGCAGAAGACCGCCTCGTCGCGCTCCATCTCCTCCCAGAGCGCCTGGCGGATCGCCTCGAGATAGCTCACCGCGCCCGCGGCGCGGCCGCCGGAGGGCTCCGCGACCGCCGGCCGGTCAGGGGGCATAGATGTCCGCGAGCGCTTCCGGGCCCTCCGGCCAGGGGCTCGCCTCCGCGAACTCGACCGCCTCGTCGATCTCGCGCTCGACCCGCGCCGTCATCTCGTCGCGCGTCTCGTCGGTCAGGAGCTGCTTCTCCGTCAGGTACCGCTCGAACTGCGGGATGGGGTCACGCGCCTTCCACTCGATCAGCTCCTCTTCCGTCCGATAGGAGGCCTTGTCGTGCTCGGAGTGGCCGTGCCAGCGGAAGGTCTTGCACTCCACGAGCGTCGGCCCCGCGCCGGCGCGCGCGCGGGCAATGGCCTTCCGAATGACGCGGTAGACCCGGAGGAGGTCGTTGCCGTAGACGTCCACGCCCGGGAACCCGTACGCCTGCGCCCGGACCGACACCTCGGGAATCGCGAAGGCCTGCTCGAACGGCGTCGAGTAGGCGTAGAGGTTGTTCTCGCAGACGAAGACGACCGCCAGCCGGTGGACCGCGGCGAAGTTCATCGCCTCGTGGACGTCCCCGTAGTTCGCGGCGCCCTCGCCGAAGTAGGCGACCACGACGTGGTCCTGCCCGCGCAGCCTGAAGCCGTACGCGATCCCGCAGGCGACGGGCAGGTTGGAGCCGAGCACCGAGGTGTTGCCGAAGATCCCGAGCCCGGTGTCGCCGGCGTGGAGGTAGGAGTCCTTGCCGCGCGAGAGCCCGTCGCGCCGGCCGAGAACCTGGGCCATCAGGACCCGCGGCGGCACGCCCTTGACGAGGAAGGCGCCGAGGTCACGGTGAAGCGGGGCGATGAAGTCTTCGCGGCGCAGGCCGTACACGGTGCCGATCGTGATCGCCTCCTGCCCGATCCCGGAGTAGATCCCGCCGAGGATCTTGCCCTGGCGGTGGAGGAGGGACAGGCGCTCCTCGAAGGCGCGGGAGAGCCGCAGGAAGTAGTACATCTCCCGGAGCTGATCGTCGGTGACCTCGAGTGGGGGCATGGATGGGCTCGCCTGCGTCCTACCATCCCTCAGCATACGCCATCCCGGGGACGGCCATCCACGCCCGGGAGGCGGCGGGGCACTGTCCGGCGGGGCCGCCCAGGCCCCCTCCCACTGACTTACGCTCTGGCGGAGGCCAGGCTCTCCGGTCTCACCGCCGGGCGCCGCTCTCCCGCGGTGCCCGGAAAGATGTCATGGACATAGTCGTGGGCGGCCAGGGCGATCTCCTTCAGCGTGCCGGCTCGAACACGCTTGACGATTTCCTCGCGGGCGAGGTCGAAGAGCGCCTCGAGAATCTGCGGGCGCTCCTGCTCGCTCGCCTGCCCCACGACGAAGAGCACGCGGGCGCTGTGCTGGACGTAGCGGGGCGACAGCAGCTGCCGCTTCAAGATCTCCATGATGATGGGCGCCTTGCCGCGGTCAAAGCGGCCTGGATCGCCCCGGCGGTCCAGCTCGGCGAAGAACGCCGACGTCCACTCGTTGTGGTAGTCCCACAACTGCTCGAACAGCTGCCGGGTGAAGCGGGTCCCGGCCTTGACCTCGGAGGCGTTCACCGCCGGCACGACTCCGTCCTCGGTGAGCGCCGGCCGCTTGAGGTAGCCGTCCTTGGTGATGGCGGCCTGGTGGTGGACGAGGCTCCACAGCCAGGCCACATCGATCCGGTAGGTGGCGATGTCATTCATGAACCGCAGGAAGAGCTCGTAGTCGTCGATGGCGGCCGCGAAGTTTCCGTTGAGGATCTGGAAGCCATAGTTCGCCGCCATGTAGAACGCGTGTTGGACGTGCTCGATGGTGACCTCACCCTTCGGCACGCCGTAGATGCTGTCCCAGAGTTCTGGCGTGAAGAGCTTCTCCGGCGTGTCGACCATGTCCCTGGTGATGACCCAGGGCGTGATCCTGCCCTGCGGGTTCAACAAGCCACGGGATTGCAGCAGGAGCCGCTCCGCGTCACTGAGACCACTGGCGACCGTCGGCACCGGCTGGCCTTTCACGGCCACGGTCTCTGCCGGCGCCTGGAGGATCGCCTGGAGCTCTGTCAGAGGCGTTCGCAAGGGTGCATTGCCAGCGGCGACGTAGGCCGGTTCCGGGCTGGCGACCCAGCTTTGTCGATAGGCATCATAGAGCCGTCCCTTCACGCGGCCGGCAAGGATGTCTTCCAGGGTAGGGTGGTGGTCCCTGGGCAGCGGCTCCTCGGGCACGAACATGAGACCCAGCAGGCGCTCTCGCACCTTGTCGAGCACCATCGCCCGCAGGGCCAGCGGGTTGTACCTCGAGCGGCCATAGGGATCGGTCGGTTGGTAGATCATGACCGCCGCCATCCCCCCGATGGGGGCCCCCTGGCTGAGCTCGCCATTCTTCATGCCAGCCATGAGCATCATCAGCGCGTTATACCGCTGATACGCAATCATGTTCGGCGAGGCCATGCCGATCGACTGCGGATCCGGAAAGATGCCCTGCGGATCGTCCTTCCACATCTCCATGAGGCTGGCCAGGTAGTCCCAGCGGCCGACGTTCGTCCCGAGGAGCCGACGCCGCAAGACCCAGGCGATCGCCGGCAAGAACCGACCCGCATTCCCCTCCTCGTAGAGGACCTTGATCTTGAAGGTGCCAGGCGGGACGCCGATCATGCCCTCCAGCCGCGCCAGGAGCTTCTCCACGATGAGGGCTTCCTGAGGCGTCTGGATCTTCGGGATGTAGTAGTACACGCCGGTGCCGGCCTGGGTGAGGGTGTCGTAGTTGTTGAGGGTCCAGAGGACGACGATGGGGATCGAACCGGGCACCGGTTGGCCTTCGACCACGACGTGGTCATACCGCACGTGGATGCCGGGAGGCCGCGCGAACCGGGTCGGCCACTGCGCCGGGGACGTCTTGATCCGGTACGCGCGCGGTTGGCCCTTCTTCACCACCTCATAGGCGCGATCGGTCCAGTGGCCTTCGAGGATGTCCTTGGCGTTCTGCATGGCCGCAAAAATCCCCACCGGCTCGTTCCGGGGCGTGCCATCGGGCTGGAAATGGGGCGGGGAGGCGTCTTCGAAGTCCGGCATGTTCACGGGCGCCGGGCTATTCAACGCGTTGAAGGCCATGTCCAGCGGATGCCACGGCCCGGTGAGCTCCAGGCCGGGATTCCTCAACGGGTCGGCGTCCTTCGGGATGGGGACCTCGTCGTTGAGCCGCCAGCGCCACTCGCTGTCCCGACCGAGAAAGTTATCGATCAGGCCGTGGACGATCTGGCGAAATGTCCAGAACTGCCCCGATACGGGGTCCTCGAACGTGTCGTCCCACTTCGGCCAGGCATATTTCTCGCTCACCGGCGCGGGGGACTGTAGAAGCGCCCGGCGCGCGGAGAGGGCCGCGGCGATCTCGGGACCCAGCTCTCGGGTGAGTGTGGCAATCGACTGTTCGACGTTGATCTCTCGGCCGTTCACCGTCTTGGTCCCGAAGAGGTCTGGAAACTGCTGGAGTATGTCCGCGCGGATCATGGCCTCGGCCTCCTCAGCTCTGTCCCACAGGCGGTCAGGAAAGGCGCCGCACGTCCGACTCGGCGGTGACGGGGCCGCGGACCGCGATGCCCGCCTGGCTGGCCCGGGCGGCGACTCCCCGGACGACGGCCGGGGTCAGGGAGCGGGCCTTCCCCCGAGGATACGACAGACCGGGCGCGTGGGGCTACTCGACCGGCGACCCCGCGCCAGAGCCTTCAGTGCTTGGCCTCGCCGAAGCCGGCCGAGGCGCGGTGGCGATCCGCCGCGCCGGGCACGAACCGCCGTTCGAGCTCCTGGAAGTGGGCGACCCGGGCCATGACGTGATGACTCTCCGTGGGATGACCGGCCTTCAGCTTCTCCAGGTCCCACTGCGCGGCTTCCTGGTTCTTGACCAGGTCCTCCATCGCGTTCCACACCGCGTACGTCGCCGCGTGCGCGCCGAAGAGCGTGATGAAGATGAACCGGTAGCCGAGCTCGCCCAGCTCCCGGAAGGTGAACGGCGCGGGGTCCGCGCTCCACCTGAAGGAGGACGAGTAGTTGAAGGCGAGCGGCAGCGCGGGATGGCTCTTCCGCATCGCCTCGGCGAAGACCTCGGCCGGCTTCCGGGCCGCCGTGGAGAGCTCGCACCACACGAGGTCCACGCCCGCGTCGGCGTACGCGCGCCCCCGCCAGACCGCTTCCTCCATGCTGCCGCCGACCGCCCCGAACGCGTCGGTGCGCGCGATGAGCACGAAGTCGCGGTCCAGCCGGTCGCGCTCCGCCACTGCGGCGCGGAACTTGCCGACCGCTTCCTCCCGCGGGACGATCGTCTTCCCCGCGATGTGCCCGCAGCGCTTCGGGTACTGCTGGTCCTCGAGGTGGACGCCCGCCACGCCCGTCTTGACGTACTCGGCCACGGTCCGCATCGTGTTGAGGGCCGAGCCGTAGCCGTCGTCGGCGTCCGCGATGATCGGGATCTCGACGGCGCTCGCGATCGCGGAGGCCGTCTTCGTCATCTCCGTCATCGTCAGGAACCCCATGTCCGGCCATCCATTGAGCATGGCCACCGAGTAGCCGCTCATGTAGATCGCCTTCATGCCGACGCGCTCGGCGATCTGCGCGTCGAGCGGCGAGTAGATCCCGCCGGTGAACACGTAGGGCTCCTCGCGCAGGAGCGCGCGGAACGCCTTCCCCTTGCTCTCCATGACCCGGGTCTCCTTCGGTACGGGGTGAATGGACCGGACCGGTGACGTGTCGGGCGCGCCTCAGGCCGCCCGCGATTCGCGCCCCACCATGCAGCCGAGACAGGTGACCGCCGCCGCCTCGCTCCGCTCCGCGCAGGCCGGGCAGCAGGGCCGCCGGCAGTGCGCGCAGATCCAGCTCTCGTATGCGTGCCGCAGCACGTCGCCACACCAGCACCGCTCGTTCATCGGATGCCTCCTCGCTCGACGGCAGGGCCGGCCCGGCCGTCGCGGGGTCTCGAGGACCCTCTACCCGCACTCTGCCGGCACACCCCGGGTTCACGCAAGTTGATTCTCTTTATCGCGCCGATCAAGAAATGTGATCAGCAATTCTTGCACGGTCGGACCGCGCCCGCGCATAATGGCGATGCCACGCGCCGGCCCGGCGCCCTCCCGGGGCCGCGAGCCGGCCGGCACGCATGGACATCGACCAGGTCGAGACCTTCCTGGCCGTCGGGACGTTCGGCGGGTTTCGCCGGGCGGCCGCCGCACTCCGCGTGACGCAGCCGGCGGTGAGCGCCCGCATCAAGGCGCTGGAGGCCTCGCTCGGCGTCACGCTCTTCGAGCGCGGCCGGGAGGGTCTCACGCTGTCGCCGGCGGGCCGCGCGCTCCGCCCGCACGCCGAGCAGCTCCTGCACGCCGTGGCCCTGGCCCGGCAAGCCGTGCACCAGCTCCAGCCGGCCACCGGCAGCGCGCTCCAGCTCGCGGCCGCCCTGTCCATCTGCACCTATCTCCTCCCGGCCGTCCTCGAGCGCTTCCAGGCGCGCCATTCGAAGGTGATGGTCACGGTCCGGTCGGGACATTCGAAGGAGGTGCTGGAGATGGTGCTGCGGGGCGACGTCGAGATCGGGCTCGCGCGCTCGCTCCACCATCCGGCGGTGGAGACCATGAGCCTGGGCGACGATCCGCTCGTCCTGGTCCAGCGCGGGACGCGGCGGCTCGCGCGCGGGCGCCGGGCGCGGCTCACCGAGGTGGCGGATCGCCCGCTGGTCTTCTTCGACCGGGGGTCGAGCGACTGGACCCTCACGCACGGGCTCTTCCGCCGTGCGGGACTCGTGCCGAACGTGGTCCTCGAGGTGGAGACGATCGAGACGGCCAAGAAGATGGTCGAGCGCGGGCTCGGGCTGGCGTTCCTCCCGCACCTCGCCGTCACCCAGGAGATCCGGCGCGGGGCGCTCGTCGAGATCGAGGTGACCGACGCCGAGCCCCTGAGCCGGAGCCTCGACCTCGTCCATCCGCGCCACCGGCCGCTCAGCCCCGAAGCGCTGGCCTTCCTCCAGGCCCTCCGCGAGGGGATCCGCGAGCTCGCGGCGCGCTCCCGTCGCCGCGCGCGGCCGGCCCGCCGCGCGGCTGGCTGATATCTTCGGAGGGGGCCTCGACGGCCCCCGGAGAATGCCCTCGCGGCCGTTGCCGGCGGCCCTCTGACCGATCGGCGGCCGAGCGGTTAGACCAGGCGCGCCCGAAGCCGCGAGCTCGCGAAGTCCACGGCCATCACCATCCCGACCGTCACCAGGAGCACGGTGGAGGCCGCGGGGTAGTCGATCATCCGGAGATAGGTCTGGAGGTAGAAGCCGATCCCGCCCGCGCCGACGAACCCGAGGACGGTCGCGGCCCGGATGTTCGACTCGAGCCGATAGAGGATGTAGGAGAGGAAGAGCGGCAGGACCTGGGGCAACACGCCGAAGCGGAGGACCTGGAGCCGCGTCGCCCCCGTCGCCGTGATGGCGTCGACCGGCCCCGCGTCGATCCCCTCGATCGTCTCCGAGTAGAGCTTGGCGAGGGACGTCGTCGTGTAGGCGACGACGGCCAGGACACCCGGGAACGGGCCGAGGCCGACGGCGGCCACGAAGAGCAGCGCGTAGACGAGGGTGTCGATGCTCCGCAGGAAGTTGAGCGTCGCGCGCGCCGGGTAGAAGAGCGGCGGCGGCGCGACGTTCCGGGCGGAGACGAAGCCGAGAGGGACGGCGAAGGCCGCGGCCACCGCCGTGCCGAGGAGCGCGATCTCGAACGTCTTCAGCGCGCCCTGGAGGGCGGGCCGCAGGACCCGCGGGTCCGGCGGCACCGAGCGCCGGACGAAATCGAGCATGCGGGGAGCGCCGGCCGCCAGCAGGAACGGGTCGGCCCCCGTATCCCAGGCGACCCAGCCGAGCAGGACCGCGCCGCCCGCCAGGACCGTCGCCCGCCAGCGGCTCATCGGCGTCTGGCCGCGGGACCGCGTCGAACGACCGGGCCCGCGCCGGCGGCGCTCATCCCCCGGCCTCCTCGCCGTAAATCTCCTCGACGACGGCGCGCGTCACCGCGCCGGGCGGCCCGTCGAAGCAGACCCGCCCCGCCCGGAACCCGACGATGCGCGTCCCGAACTCGAGCGCCGCCTCCAGCCGGTGCTGGCTCACCACCAGCGTGAGGCCGCGCTCCTCGTTGATCCGGCGCAGGATGCCCATGATGCTGCCGGTCAGCTGGGGGTCGAGGCTCGCCGTCGGCTCGTCCGCGAGGACGACGCTCGGCGCCTGGGCGAGCGCGCGAGCGATCGCCACGCGCTGCTGCTCGCCGCCCGACAGCGCGTCCGCCCGCCGCTCGGCGAGGTCGGCGAGGCCGACCTGCGCGAGGCAGTCGAGCGCGACGGCGCGGTCGGCCGGCGGAAAGCGGCCGAAGAGGCTCGGCAGCGCGGGGACGTAGCCGAGGCGCCCGGCCAGGACGTTGGCCAGGACCGAGGCCCGGCGCACCAGGTTGAACTGCTGGAAGATCATCCCGATCTGCCGGCGCACCTGGCGCAGCGCCGACGGGGTCGCCCCGGTGACCGCGTGCCCCGCGACGCGCACGGTTCCCGCCGTGGGCTCGACGAGCCGGTTGATGGACCGGAGGAAGGTCGTCTTCCCGGCCCCGCTCCGGCCGATGATCATGACGCGCTCGCCCGGGTGGACCACGAGGTCGAGGCCGTAGAGCGCGATCGTGTCGGGCGGGAGGACGACCCGCAACCCCTCCACCTCGATCATCGCGCTCACCGGCATGATCTCAGGGACGAGCGCCGGGCCGAGACCCGAGCAGCTCGAGGACGCCGGGAGGAGGCGGCCCGAGGCGTACTCCCTGTACGTCGGGGGCGGCCGACGACCCCGGAGGCCGGGACGGCCGCGAGGCCGCAGGCCGAGCGCATCCCGGCCGTGATGCAGGCCGCGGCGTCGCCGCGAGGGCCCTCGGAGGGGGCCGCCGAGGCCCCCTCCGAGCCGTCAACGCTTGGGGCGCCAGCCCAGAAGGTCCATCGCCGCGCGGACCGGCTCGTACTCGCGATCGTCCGCCGGCTCGAACCCATCGATGTCGTAGAGCTTCTTCAAGAGCGGCTCGTACGCCGGGCCGCGCATCTGGAGCAGCGCCTCGCGCACCCGGGCGACGAGGCCGGCGTCGAGACCCTCCCGCCCGCAGATGCCGCCTTCGGGGATGGGCGCGCTCTCCGCGATCCACGTCACCCGCTCGCGCTGCGTGGGGTCCTTCAGGTACTGCTGCGGGGCCTGGTCGAACGAGGCGAAAGCGTCGACGTGCCCGTTGAGGAGCGCCAGCAGCCCCGCGTCGTGGGAGCCGGAGAAGACCACGTCGCGGAAGAACGTCTTCGGATCCCGGTTCTGGACGAGCCCCCGCTGGATCAGCATCACCATGGGGTAGACGTACCCCGAGGTGCTCGAGGGGTCCACGAACGCGATCGTCTTCCCGCGCAGCTCCTCGATCGTCTTGAGGCCCGACTCCTTGCGGACCCAGACCCGCGCGGTGTAGGAGGTGTTCCCGTGCCACCGGTCCTTGGCGATGATCGTGGCCTTCGCCTCGCGGTTGGCCAGGACGTAGCCGGCCGGGTGGACGAAGGCGAGATCCGCCGTCCTGTTGCGCAGCGCCTCCACCACCGCGGCGTAGTCCGAGGCCACCGTCACGCGAACGGGGACCCCGACCAGCTTGCCGAGCGCGGCGCCGAACTCCTCGCCGGCGGCGAGGAGGTCCGTGGGCTTCTGGGACGGCGTCAGGACGAGGTGGAGCGACTTCGGCGCCTGCGCCTCGCCGAGGGCCGCGCCGGCGAGCCCCGCGACCCCGAGCCCGAGGACCGCCAGGGCGATCACATCGCGTCGTGTCATGCGCGTCTCCCTGTCACGTGGCGCCGGCGGCGCGGCCCGGCGCCGCTTCGCCGTGCACCGTGGCGCCCCCCAGTCCGCGACCGGGCCGCCGGTACTCCTCGCGCGGCGGGGCGAAGATGTCCAGGATCACGCAGCGCTGGCCGAGCGCGCGGCCGCCGTGTGGCACGTGGGGCGGCGATTGCCAGAAGTCCCCGGCCTTCACGTGGTACTCCCGGCCGTCCTGGATCCGGATCCATTCCCCCTCCAGGCACACGCCCCACTGCTCGTTTTCGTGGGAGTGGACCGGCGACTCGGCCCAGGGCTCGATCTCGACCACCGACAGCATGACGTGCTCACCGGGGAAGACGCGGGCCCGGATCCCCCGGGCGAGCTCCCGCGGAATGCCGCCCTCGCGCACGTTGTGGAACCACTCCTCGCCGCCCATCCCCCACCTCCTCGAGCGTGTCCGGCGCGCGCCGGCGCCCGGGTTTCACGGTAGCACGGCGACCCGGCGCCTGTCCCCGCCCCGGGGGCCGCCCGCCGGACGGGGGTGCGCGCTTGACAAGCCCGGGAGCCCTCCCTAGGATGCGGCCCTGTCACCGCCGAGTGCCGCGCGGACCGCGAACGGACCGCCGCGTGGGAGGTGAGAGCCCACCGCCGTCGGAGTCGCACACGCACCGCACCTCAGCTGGCACCAGGAGGAGCATCATCATGACGCCTCGGATCGGACGCGGACGTGGTCTGGCGATCGTCGCCGTGCTGACCGTCCTGCTCGGCATCGCGAGCGGACCCCCGCGCACGGCGGCCCAGGGCAACGTCGCCGAAACCCTCAGCTCCGCCTTCCGGAACGCGGAGGTGATCGACCTCACGGTCCTCATCTCCGAACAGCTCCCGGCCCACTGGCCGACGCACGCGCCGTTCCAGCGGTGGACGTTCAACTGGTTCAAGCCGGTCAAGGGCCCCTACAGCGACAACTACGCCCAGAGCGTCTTCCCCTACTACGGGCAGCGCTACGTCATCGACGAGCACACCGGGACGCAGCTGGACTGCCCGGCCCACTTCATCCCGCCGCCGGGTAGCGGGATGCCTTTCGAGGGGCCGATGGGCAACATGACCTGCGACAAGATGCCGCTGACGCAGTGGATGGGGCCCGCGGCCGTGATCGACGTCCGGGCCATCCTCGACAAGGCGCCGAACGGCAAGAGCCCGATCGTCACCCCGCAGATGGTCCGGGACTGGGAGGCGAAGAACGGGGCGCTCCAGAAGGGGGACATCGTCATCTTCTACTCCGGCTACACCGACAAGTACTACAAGCCCTTCCCCGCCGGAAACCGCCTCGCCTTCGACCCCTTGATCCTCCAGAGCGCGCCGGGGTGGCCGGCGCCGGGGCCCGACACGATGGAATACCTCCACTCCAAGGGCGTGATGCACGTGGGGAGCGACGGGCCGAGCATGGGGCCGGTGGAGGGAGGCCAGCCCACCCACGTCGCGGGCCTCAAGTACGGCATGTCCTGGGACGAGCAGCTCACGAACGTCGGCAAGTTGCCGGCGCGCGGCGGCTTCTACATCTCGCTGCCGACGAAGATCGTCGACGGCAGCGGGGCCACCACGCGGGCCATCGGAATCAAGACGAAGGGCCAGAAGGGGATCGGAGAGTAGCCAGTGCCGTGGCTCACCCGGGCGCAGGACGGGGTGACGATCTTCCTCGGCGTGGTCATCGAAGCCACCCCGTTCCTGCTGCTCGGCGTGCTCGTCTCGCAGCTTCTGGCGCTGCTGGTCCGCCAGGACCGCGTGCTCGCGTGGGTGCCGCGCGGCCGGCTGGCGTCCCTGGCCGCCCTCGCCGGGCTGGGGGCGCTCTTCCCGGTCTGCGAGTGTGGCAACGTGCCGGTCGCGCGGCGCCTCGCCGCGCGCGGAGTCCCGGCGGCCGCCGCCATGGTCTTCCTGCTGGCGGCGCCGGCCCTCAACCCCGTCGTCGCGCTCTCGACCTTCGCCGCCTTCCGCGACCAGCCCTCCATCGTCGGGTACCGCCTGGGCCTCACCTTCCTCGTCGCGCTCGCCGTAGGGCTGCTCCTGAGCCTCCACCCGCGGCCGGCCGAGCTGCTCCAGCCCCGCGCCGCCCCGGCCGACGCGCCTCCGGGCCTCCCCGCCGCGTGGCGGGCGCGGGCGGCCCGCTTCGCCGCCGGCGCGCTCGGCGAGTTCGTCGAGATGGGCGGGGTGCTGGTCCTGGGCGCCGCGCTCGCCGCCCTCACCCAGGTGCTCGTCCCGCGGAGCGTGCTCGTCGGCATCGGCCAGGGCCCCGTCCTGTCCGTCGCCGTGATGATGGCGCTGGCCCTCGTCCTCTCGATCTGCTCGACCGTGGACGCCTTCGTCGCCCTCGCCTACGCCGGCACGTTCACCGACGGCGCACTCGTCGCCTTCCTGGTCTTCGGGCCGATGATCGACATCAAGAGCCTCCTCCTCATGCTCACCGTGTTCCGGGCGACGACCGTGGGACTCGTCGCGCTGGTCGTCACCGAGGCGACCTTCCTGCTCGGCCTCGCGCTCAACTACTGGGGCCGGTGAAAGTGGCGATGAACCGGGCCGCGGCGCTCGTGGCCGCCGGCTACGGCGGCTACCTGCTCTACGCCGCCGGCAGCGGCGCGCTCTACTTCTACATCCATCCCGCCTACGTCGTCCCCGCGGTCGCGACGGGGCTCGTGCTCCTGGCCCTCGCGGCGATCGCGGCGCGGGCGACCCGGCCGCCGGCGGACCACGCCCCGATCCCGGGGGTCTGGCTCGGCCTCGTCACGCTGCCGCTCGCCCTCGGGTTCCTCCTCCCGCCCCAGCCGCTCAGCCCGCTCACCGCCGCGCAGCGGGGCGTGGACGTCGCGTCGCTCGGCGGCGGCGAGGCGCGGGGCGAGTTCCGCCTGGGCGCCCGTCCCGAGAGCTACACGATCAAGGACTGGGTCAAGGCCTTCCAGGCCGATCCGGAGCCCGGCCGCCACGCCGGGAAGCCGGTGCGCGTCACCGGCTTCGTCCACCGCGAGGATCGGCTGCCGCCCGACTGGTTCCTCGTCGCCCGCTTCGTCGTGAAGTGCTGCGCCGTGGACGCGCAGCCGGTCGGGCTGCCCGTGCGGGGAACCGGCCCGCCGCCCGCGCCGGGCGCGTGGGTGGCGCTCGAGGGCGTCTGGGCCGTCGCGGACGTCGACGGGCAGCGGCGCGCCGTCATCACCGCCACGCGCGTCGCGCCGACCGCCCGCCCCGACCAGCCCTACCTCTACTGACGGCGCCGTGGCCCCGACGCGCCGCTTCCAGGCCGTCGCCGGGCTCGTCGTCCTCGGCCTGGCCGCCGCGATCGCCGGCGTGATCGGCCTCGGCCGCCCGCGCCCGCTCGGCGTCGTCCAGGTGAGCCCGTCCGACCGCGCGGGCGACGTGGCACCCGGGGCGCAGGTCGTCGTGACCTTCAGCCGCCCCGTGGACGAGGCCTCGGCGCGCGCCGGGCTGGCTCTCGCCCCCCCCACCGACGGCTTCGTGAGCGTGGCCGGGCGCCGCGCGGCCTTCACCCCGCGCTTCGGCTTCCGCGGCGGGACGGCCTACACGCTGACGCTGGCCGCCAGCATCCGCGACCGGAGCGGGCGCGAGCTGGGGGGCGCGGTCGTCTCGCATTTCCGCACCCGTCCGCTCGGCCTGGTGCTCCGCACGCCCGAGGGCCGGCTCCTCCAGGCGCCGCTCGGCGGCGCGGCGGAGCCGCTCGCGGCCGGGCCGGTCGGCGCGTTCGCGGTCGGCCCCGACCGGCGGGTCGCCTACGTCCGGCCCGACGTCCGGCGGCTCGCCCTCGCCGACCCGGCGCGGGCGGGGACGCCGCGGGAGCTCGCGCTGCCGCCGGGGATCGAGGTGCGCGAGATGGAGTGGGCGCCGGACGGGCGGGCGCTGCTCGTCCTCGCCGCGACCGGCGAGGCGGTCGGGGTCCCCTACCTCGTGCGGCTCGACGCCCCGACGCCCACCCTGGAGGCGTTCGGCCCCCGCCCCGCGCGGCTCGATCCGAACGTCGGTCTCATCGAGGAGGCGCTCAAGCGGTCGCTCGTCGAGATCGTCTACGGGCAGGAGTCCTTCGCCTTCACGCCGGACGGCCGGGCGGCCATCGTCCGTGACGTGAACTGGGACCTCGCCGTGATCGGGCTCGACGGCGAGCGGCGCGGCCGCCTCGGTCCGTTCCTCGCGGTCGGCAACGCCACCCCCCGGGCCGACCTCCTGGCCGTGGTGGACGTGAACCCGGCGGACCCCGCGCTCCGGCGGCGCGTGCTCGGCTACCGGGTCGACGGGCGCGGCACCCACGCCATCTCGGACCCCGAGCGGGACAGCCACGCGCCGCGCTTCGCTCACCGGAGCGATCGGATCGTCTTCGCCACGGCGCCCGCCACGGGCCTCCCGCGCGAGCGGGCGTTCGCCCTGGAGGTCGCGGACCTCGCGACCGGCGCCCGCCGGCGCCTGACCGAGCCGCCCGCGGGGGAGAGCGACGAGGCGCCGCGGTGGTCGCCCGACGACGCCTGGGTGAGCTTCCGCCGCGGCCCGGTCGGCGCCCCCGAGCGCGGGCGGATCTGGCTCGTGCCGGCCGAGGGGGGTGCGGCCGAGCCCCTCCCCATCCCGGCGAGCGACGCGCGCTTCCGCCCGTGACCCGCGCCGCCGCCCGCGGGAGAATGGAGGAGACGCCCCTGTAGGCGTCCTGGAGGCCGGGATGGATCCGACGCCTGTCGAAATCCGGCGGGTCGACCGCGAGGTCCACATCACGTGGGACGACGGCCACCGGACGGTCTACGCGAACAAGGCCCTGCGGGAGCGCTGCCCGTGCGCGGCCTGCGTCCACGAGGTCACCGGGGAGCGCATGCTCGACCCCGCCTCGGTCCCGGCCGACATCCGGGCCGAGGAGATCTCGCTCGTCGGCCGCTACGCGGTGAAGGTCCGCTGGAGCGACCGGCACTCGACGGGGATCTACACCTTCGCCCGGCTCCGCGCCGACTGCCCGTGCGAGGTGTGCGTGGCGGCCCGAGCCCGGTGACCGGCCCGGGCCGATGAGTCGCGGCGCACGGCGTCCCCGCGAGGCCGGGCGGCGCCCGGACGGACGCCACGTGAGGCTCGCGGCCCCGAGGGCCCGGGCCAGCGCGCGCCCTGGGGTCGGACGGCTGCCGTGGGAAAGGGCAGAGCCCTCTCCTGACGCGATCAGGCGGGCAGGAGGTCGAAGACCCGCATCACGGCCCGCGTGGTGCCCCTGTTGGTCGATGCCTCCATCGTGCCCTTGTTGCAGGTCCAGACGTGGCCCTTGTTCGCCGTGAAGGTCTTCCCGGCCTGTGTGACCTCGAGACTGCCCTCCGAGCATTCGCAGACCATCGCGTTCTCCATCGCCCGCGGCGCTCCCGTCGTCCCTCCCGGCTCGAACACGAACTCGCGGAGCCGCACCTTCCCGAAGCCGGAAATGATGGCCGGGCCCTCGGTCACGGTCTTGATCTCGACGCCCTTGCGCTCCTGGGCGAGCAGGCGTGGGGTCTGGCCCGCCACGAGCGCCGCGGCGCCCCCGATCCCCAGCAGCACGATCGTCCTCCGGTCCACCTCCGCGCTCCTCCGCTGTCCAGACATGGCTGATCCTCCGTGGTGATGGGTGAAGGGCCGGCGCCTCAGCCGATCGGCGGCCGGTGCGCGGCCCAGGGCTGGACCGCCTCGAACGCGGCCGCCGCGCGCAGCACCTGCGCGTCGGCGTGCCAGCGGCCCACGATCTGCAGTCCCACCGGCAGGCCGGCCGTCGTGAATCCGCAGGGCACCGTCGCCGCCGGCTGGCCGGTCAGGTTGAACGGGAAGGTGAAGGCGAGGCGGTCGAACATGGTCGGCGTGGGGCGCCCGTCGATCTCGGTCGGCCCCTGCTGCGGGCCCGGCCCCGGCTCGGCCGGCCAGGCGGTGACCGGCATCTGGGGGGTGAGCAGGAGCTCGCACGTCTCGAAGAAGGCCCGCACCCGGTCGTAGAAGGCGCTCCGCGCGAGGAGGGCCTTGGCGTGCTCGAGGGCGGAGACGCGGCGGGCGTTGTCGATCATCTGCATGAGGCTCGGCTCGATCCACTCGGGACGCTCGACCGCGCGATCGATCTGCCGCGCGGCGACGTTGACCTCGTAGATGATCGCGTGGAAGGCGCCGGGATCCGGCCAGCCGGGGTCCCGCGCCTCGAGGCGGCCGCCGAGCTCGGTGAACCGGCGCGCGGCGGCCGCGGTCAGCGCGCGCACCTCCGGATCGACCGGCGCGTAGCCGAGGTCGGCGCTCCACACGACCCGGACGCCCGCCAGGTCGCCGTCGCAGCCACGCAGGTAGTCCTCGGGCGGGGCGTCGATCGAGAGGGGGTCGCGCGGGTCGGGACCGGCCATGGCGCCGAGGAGGAGCGCCGCGTCGCGGACGGTCCGCGCCATCGGACCGTTGTGCGAGCGAGCGGCCCAGTAGTCGGCGGAGGGATGGTAGGGGACCCGGCCGAAGGAGGGCTTGAAGCCGACGATCCCGCAGAGGGCCGAGGGGATCCGGATCGAGCCCGCTCCATCCGAGCCGTGGGCGATCGGGCCGAGCCCCGCGGCGACCGCGGCGCCGGCGCCGCCCGACGACGCCCCGGAGGTCCGGTCGAGGCGCCAGGGGTTCCGGCAGGGCGGCCCCAGCAGGTTGTCGCAGCTGTCCTTGTGGCCGAAGTTCGGCGTGTTGGTCTTCCCCAGCAGCACGGCGCCCGTCGCCCTGAGCCGCCCGGCCACCGCGCCGTCAGCCGCCGGCACGTGCCCTTCGAACCACTTCGAGCCGAACGTGGTCCGCACCTCCGCCGTCGGCTCGAGGTCCTTGATCGAGTAGGGGATCCCGTCGAGCGGGCCGCGGAGGGTCCCGCGCCGCGCCCGCTCCTCGGCGGCCCGGGCCTCCTGGCGCGCCCGGTCCGCCGTGACGGTGAGGTAGGCCTGGAGCGAGGGGTTGAGCTCGTCGATCCGCGCCAGCACCGCCTCGACCACCTCGACCGGCGAGACCGCCCGGCTGCGGTAGAGTCGCGCGAGCTCGGTCGCGGGCGTGAAGCAGAGGTCGGTCGCGGTCGCGCCCATGGTAGGTCCTCCTGGCCGGTTCTCGGGGGCCGCCCGGCGGGCCGAGGCGGGGGCTCGATCCGAAGCCACCGTAGAGCCGCCCTTCCACCCCTGTCAACCCGTGGGTACACTGAGGGGCATGAGGATCCTCGTCGGCACCGAAGCCGGCCTCTACGAGGTGGGCGCCGCCGAGCGGAGCGACTTCCCCGGGCGCGAGATCACGGCGCTCGTGGCCGACGGACCGCGGTGGTGGGCGCTCGTGGACGGGCAGCGCCTCTGGCGCGCAGCCGAGGGCCGCTGGGAAGAGGTGGCCGCCCTGGAGGGCGAGCGCGGCACGTGCCTCCTGCCCGCGGACGGGGGCCTGCTCGTGGGCACGGCCGGTGCCCACGTCCAGAGGCTCGAGCACGGGCGCCTCGGGCGGGTCGAGACGTTCGATCGGACGGCGGGGCGGGAGGCCTGGCACACGCCGTGGGGTGAGCCGCCCGACACCCGCTCGCTCACGCGCGACGCGACCGGGGCGCTCTACGTCAACGTCCACGTCGGCGGGGTCGTACGGTCGCGGGACGGCGGCCGCACCTGGCAGCCGACGCTCGACATCGAGACCGACGTCCACCAGGTGCTCGCCCACCCGACGCGGCCCGGGCTGGTGCTCGCGGCGGCGGCGGTCGGCCTGGCCGTCAGCGACGATGGCGGCACGCGCTGGCGGACCGACGTCGAGGGGCTCCACGCCCGGTACGCGCGGGCCGTCGCCCTGGGCGACGACACGCTCCTCCTCAGCGTCTCGAGCGGGCCGCGGGGCCGGCGCGCCGCCCTCTACCGCCGGTCGCTCGAGGGCGCCGCGCGCTTCGAGCGCTGCCGGGACGGGCTGCCCGAGTGGTTCGACGCGAACATCGACACGGCCTGCCTCGCCGCCCAGGGCCAGGACGCCGCATTCGGGACCGACGACGGGCGGGTCTTCCGCTCCCCTGACGGCGGGGCGAGCTGGGAGCGCGTGGCGAAGGACTTGCCCCCCGTCCACTGCGTGGCGCTCGGCTGAAGCCGCGCCCCGCGCGCCGGCGCGGCGGCGTCCGCCGCCGGGCGGGCGCACGAACGCCTCTCAGTAGCGGCCGATGCCGGCCGCCCCGAGGTCCCCCCGGGTCTCGAGCTCCGGCTCCCCCGCCGCCTGGTAGTGGGCGAGGGCGGCCTCGACGCCGCCGCCCGCGGCGGCGCGCCAACCCTCGCGTCGGAGGACCGCCTCGAGCGCCGCCAGGCCGAGCAGGACGTTCTGCCGCCGGGCGGAGTACCCCATCGTCCCGATCCGCCAGATCCGTCCCCGGAGCGGCCCGAACGCCGCCCCGATCTCGATCCCGAAATCGTGGAGGAGCCGCTCCCGCACCCGGAGCTCGTCCACGCCGTCGGGCACGACGACCGGCGTCAGCATGGGCAGGCGGTGCGCCGGCGGCTCGGCCCCGAAGAGCCGGAGGCCCAGCGCCGCGAGGCCGGCCCGGAGGGCGTCCCCGTGCAGGCGATGGCGGCGGAAGCGCGCGCCGAGGCCCTCGGCCGCGAGCGCGCGCAAGGCCTCGCGCAGGCCGTAGACCATGGCGGTCGGGGCGGTGTGGTGG
Source organism: Candidatus Rokuibacteriota bacterium (assembly GCA_044866005.1). Taxonomy (GTDB): domain Bacteria; phylum Methylomirabilota; class Methylomirabilia; order Rokubacteriales; family DASRDR01; genus JBIOTN01. The sequence goes on from JBIOTN010000158.1 coordinate 35,798, forward strand.
TTGAACCGGTCCGCGCTCCAGTACGTCGCGAGCTGCGTGAGGTCGAGATAGTTCGACTGGACCTTCCGCCGTCGCGCCCCGAGGGCCGCCTCCGCCCGGTCGTTGTACGTGACGGGCGCCAGGCCGGAGGGGCAGCTCAGGCACTTCTGCGTGCCCCCGACGACGACGTCGAGGCCCCAGGCGTCCGCGCCGACCTCCGTTCCCCCGAGCGTGAGGACCGCGTCCACGACGAGGAGCGCCCCGTGAGCGCGCGCCAGCCGCGCGATCTCCTCGAGCGGCTGGAGCACGCCCGTGGAGGTCTCGCCGTGCACCATCGCGACGAGCTTCGTCCGTCCGGCGGCGAGGGCGCGACCGATCGCGTCGGGCTCGACGACGCGGCCCCACTCGGCCCGGACGGGGACCACCTCGGCGCCGCAGCGCTCCGCGATCTCGTGGAAGAGGAGCCCGAAGCGCCCGCACTCGCCGACGACCACCCGGTCGCCCGGCTCGACGAGCGAGGCGAGCGCCGCCTCGAGACCGGCCCGCCCGGTTCCGGAGACGGGGAAGGTCCGGGGGTTCGCGGTCTGGAACGCCAGGCGCGAGAGGTCCATCACCTCGTTCATGATGGCGGTGAACTCGGGGTCGAACTGCCCGACGAGGGGCGTCGCCATGGCGCGCAGCACGCGCGGGTCCGCCATGCTCGGCCCCGGGCCGAGCAGGATGCGCGGGCTGGGGACGAGATCGCCGAGCGGCTCGCCCATCGTCTTCAGCGGGGGGCCCGGCCCCCCGCCGAGGACCCTCGCGGCGGAACCGCGCCGTTCGCCACCGGGAGGTTGCTCATCGGGCCCGGGCAGCGCATGCGTCAGGGCTCGGGGGCGCCGTACCGCTCGACTCGGTACGGCTTGCCGGCCAGCGCGCGACAGAAGCCGCCGACCACCGGCTCGAGCCGTCCGGCGAGGGCGCGCGCGGGCTCGCCGAGCGCGGCCAGGCGGCTCGCGGCCGCCTCGACCCGCCGCCTGAGCGCCGTCTCGTCCACCGTCAGGAGGCGCCCCCGATCCAGGACCAGCCGGCCGCCGATCATCACGCTGTCGACCCCGCCGCCGTCCTCGACGTGCACGACCTGGTTGGTGGGGTCGTTCAGCGGCAGGTAGTTGACGTGGGCCAGGTCGAGGAAGACGACGTCCGCCTTGGCGCCCGGGGCGAGCCGCCCGATCTGGTCTCCGAAGCCCAGCGCGCGAGCGCTCCCGGCCGTCGCCATCGTGAGGGCGTCGTCCGTCGTGAGCCACCGGGTGTAGTCGGGCCCCCGGACCCGCGACACGAACGAGGCCATCCGCATCGCCTCGAACATGTTGAGGTTGTCGGAACAGCTCGCCGCGTCCGTGCCGATCCCGACGGTGACGCCGCGGTCCAGCATCCGCCGGACCGCCGCCAGCCCCGAGCCGAGCCGCATGTTGCTGCCGGGGTTGTGCGCCACGGAGGCGCCCTCGGCGCCGAGGCGGGCGAGGTCCTCGTCGTCGAGCCAGATGGCGTGGGCGGCGGTGAACTGCGGGCCGAGGAGGCCGAGCCGGCCGAGGTGCGCGGTGAGGGTCTCCCCGTACCGCGTGAGCCCCGCCAGGGCCTGGAGCTTCGACTCGGCGAGGTGCATGTGGATCCCGATCCCGTGCGCCCGCGCCACATCCCGGCACCCTACGAGGAACTCGTCGCCACAGTGGAGCGGGATGGTCGGCGCCAGCGCCACGCGCACCGCGCCGCGGTCGAACGGCCAGGTCTCCACCGCCTGGCGCGCCGCGGCGAGGCTCGCCTCCCAGGGGCCCGGACGCAGGCGCTCGACCGCCGGCGCGAGCTCGGGCGGGACCTCGTCGAGGAGCCCCGGGATGGCCTCGTAGAGCGTGCGATCGGCCATCATCGGCGCCACGACGGCGCGCATCCCCACCTCCGCGTAGGCGCGCGCCACCGCGTGGAGGCCCTCCACCGTCGGCGCGGGGAACTCGTAGAAGAGGTCGTAGCAGGCCGTGCAGCCCTTGCGGACCATCTCGACGGCGCCGAGCAGGGCGGAGAGGTGCTTGTCCTCGAGGCCGCGGCCGCCGTTCGTCCACGGCCCGGCGTTGAGCAGGAGCTCGAGGGTCCACCGGTCGCCCACGCCCTTCGAGAGGGTCCCGTGGCTGTGGGTGTGGGCGTTGACCAGTCCCGGGATCAAGAGCTTGCCCGCGGCGTCGAGCCGGGTCGCGTCGGCGGGCGCCGGCATCCCGGGCGGCCCCACCTCGGCGATCGTGTCGCCGCGCACCAAGACGTCGGCGGGCGCCGCGGTGTGCCCGCGGACGTCGAGGAGCCGGCCGCCCCGGACGACGAGCGTCACGGCCTCGCACTCTATGCGTCCCCGACGAACGCTGTCAAGGCCGGGGGCCGCCCGCGGGCGCGCGCCCCGCCCGCTCCGCGCCCGGCGGCCCTGTTGTTGACGCCCGGCGGCCCTGTCGCCCGGCAGCCCTTGACACCTCGGGGGCGGCCCATTAGCCTCGGGATACCCCGATGGCGGCGTGTTCGCCGCCGCACCGTCTCTTCGGCTGCCGGGGTCGGTTCCGGAAGAGGAGGTCTCTCCAACCCGCCGCCCCGGCGCGGCATCCTGGCGCAAAGGAGGGCAGCATGAAGCGTCGTTGGTGGGCAGTCGTCGGCGTCCTCATCGGCCTCGCGCTCCTCCCGGGGGGCGCGACCGACACGGAGGCCCAGGCCAAGAAGCTCAAGGTCGCGATCGTCCTTCCCGGGGTGATCACGGACAAGGCCTGGAACCAGTTCGGCCACGAGGGGCTGAAGCTCATCGAGAAGGAGCTCCCGGCCGAGGTGGCGTTCGTCGAGCGGGTCGCCCAGCCCGACCAGGCCGAGGCCATGGGAGACTTCGCGCGGCGCGGCTTCGACCTCGTGTTCGGACACGGCGGCGAGTTCGACGCGGCCGCGAAGCAGGTCGGGGCGAAGTTCCCGAAGACCCGGTTCGTGGTGACCAACGGGAACGTCGGCGAGAAGAACATCGCCTCCATGCAGATCAACCACTGGCAGGTGAGCTTCCTCGGCGGGGTGGCCGCCGGCATGATGACGAAGTCCAACAAGCTCGCCTTCATCACCGCCCAGAAGTTCAAGGCCATGGACGACGCCTACGCCGGGTTCCGGGACGGGGCCAAGTGGGTGAACCCGAAGGTGGAGGTCGCCATCTCGTACACCGGCGACTGGGACGACGTGGGCAAGGCCAAGGAGGCCGCGCTGGCGCACATCTCCCGGGGCGTCGACGTGCTGGCGCCGGACCTCGACCTCGCCCAGCAGGGGGGGATCGAGGCGGCGAAGGAAAAGAACGTGTGGGCGATCGGATTCGTGGGCGACCAGTATCCGATGGCGCCCAAGCACATCCTCACGAGCGCGATCGAGAACATCCAGGTCGGCATGCTGGAGGTCGCGAAGCTCGTGCGGGACGGGAAGATCCAGGGCAAGAGCTACGTGATCGGCGTGGAGAACCCCAAGGCGGCGGGCTACGGCAAGTTCGGGGACCAGGTGCCGCCGAAGGTCCGCGAGAAGGTGGCCGAAGCCAAGAAGCTCATGCTCGACGGGAAGCTCAAGCAGCAGTAATCTCTGCCGGCCTCCCCGCCAGGCCGCGGGGAGGCCGGCCCCATTCCCTCCCACATCGCCCGTGCTCGAGATCGCGGACATCACCAAGGTCTTCGGCCGCGTCGTCGCCAACGACCGCATCAGCCTCCGGGTCGCGCGCGGAAGCGTCCACGCGCTCCTCGGCGAGAACGGCGCCGGCAAGAGCACGCTGATGAACGTCCTCTACGGGCTCTACCGCCCGGACGCCGGCCGGATCGTGCTCCGGGGCCGGCCGGTGACCTTTCACTCGCCGCGCGACGCGATCCGCGCCGGGATCGGGATGATCCATCAGCACTTCATGCTCGTGCCCCCGCTCACCGTGGCCGAGAACATCATCCTCGGCCACGACCCGCTCACGCGGCCCTGGCTCGACCTCGCCCGCGTCGAGCGCGACGTCGCGGCGCTGTCGCGGGCCTACGGCCTGGACGTGGACCCCACGGCGCGCGTCTGGCAGCTGCCCGTCGGCCAGCAGCAACGGGTGGAGATCCTGAAGGCGCTCTACCGGAAGGCCGACCTCCTGATCCTGGACGAGCCGACCTCCGTCCTCACCCCGGGCGAGACCCAGGCGCTGTTCGAGATCATCCGCCGCCTCCGCGACGACGGCCACACGGTGATCTTCATCTCCCACAAGCTCGACGAGGTCATGGCGATCAGCGACGCGGTCACGGTGCTCCGCGGCGGCCGGGTCGTGACGACGGTGCCGCGGCGCGAGACGACGCCGGCCAAGCTCGCCCTGGCCATGGTCGGCCGCGAGGTGGTGTTCCGCGTGGCGCACGAGCGGCGTCACGCCGGGGAGCCGGTCCTTGCGGTCGAGGGGCTGCGGGCGCTGAACGACCGGGGGCTGCCGGCGCTCCGCGGGGTCTCCTTCGCGGTCCATCGGGGCGAGATCCTGGGGGTCGCCGGGGTGGACGGTAACGGCCAGAGCGAGCTGGCCGAATGCCTCTGCGGGCTCCGCCCGCCCACCGCCGGCCGCGTGACGGTGCGCGGTCGCGACGCCACGGGGTGGCCCCCGCGCGAGATCATCGCGCTCGGAGTGGGCTTCATCCCGGCGGACCGGCAGCGGACCGGCCTCATCCTCGACTTCGACATCGGCCGGAACCTGATCCTCAAGCGCCACGACCGGCGCCCGTTCGCCCGGCGCGGGGTCATGGACGGGAGCGCCGTCCAGCGGCACGCCGCCGAGCTCGTGGCGCGCTTCGACATCCGCGCCACCGACCCCCGGGTCCCCGTCCGCACGCTCTCCGGCGGCAACCAGCAGAAGGTGGTCCTGGCGCGCGAGGTCTCGGAGGACCCGGCGATCCTCGTCGCCATGCAGCCGACCCGCGGGCTGGACGTCGGCGCCACGGAGTACATCCAGCGGAGTCTCCTCGGGCAGCGGGACCGGGGCGCCGCGATCCTCTACATCTCGACCGAGCTCGAGGAGGTGCTCGGCCTGAGCGACCGGATCGCCGTCCTGTCGCAGGGCGAGATCGTGGGCCTCCTCGACGCGGCGAGCGCCACGAGCGAGACGATCGGGATGCTCATGGCGGGCCGCCGCGGGGCCGACCCGGGATGAGGGCCGGCTGGCGGGTCTGGGTCCTGCGCCTCGTGCCGGCGTGGGCGCTCGGGCTCGCGCTCGCCCTCGGCGCCGTCCTGATCGCGATCGGCGGCGGCAACCCTTTCGCCGCGTACTGGGCGGTCTTCCACGGCGCCTTCGGCGACGTCTTCGGCTTCGGGTCGACGTTGACCAAGATGGCCCCGATCCTGCTCGCGGGGCTGGGGGTCGCCCTGGCCGCGCGCGCCGGGCTCTTCAACATCGGCGCCGAGGGCCAGATCTACCTCGGCGGCCTCGGCGCCGCCTGGGTCGGTCTCTACGTCCCGGGGCTCCCCGCCCTCCTCCACGTGCCGCTCGCCCTCGCCGCGAGCGCGCTGGCCGGGGGGCTCTGGGCGCTTCTGCCGGCCTACCTCCGGGTGGCCCGTGGGGTGAACGAGGTCATCACGACCCTGCTCATGAACTACATCGCGATCAACGGCGTCGGCTACGTGGTGCACGGCCCCATGATGGAGCCGGGCGCCCCCTACGCCTACACGCCGCTCCTGGCCGAGAGCGCGCGGCTGCCGCTCGTCCTGCCCGAGGCCGATGCCCACGCGGGCATCCTCCTCGGCCTCGTCGCGGCCGTCGTCCTCCATTTCCTCCTCCACCGCGCGCCCCTGGGCTACCGGATCCAGGCCGTCGGGCTGAACGCGCAGGCCGCCGCGTACGGCGGGATCCGCGTGAGGCGGACGATGGTCGGCGCCATGATGATGTCCGGCGCGCTCGCCGGGCTGGCGGGGGCAGGCGAGGTCATGGGGCTCAAGTACCGCCTCTTCGACCGCTTCTCGCCGGGGTACGGGTTCGACGCCATCGCGGCGGCGTTCCTCGCCGGGAGCGAGCCGTTGCTGGTGATCGTGACCTCGCTCTTCTTCGGCGCGCTGCGGAGCGGCGGCAACCTCATGCAGCGGGCGGTCGGCACGCCGGTCGCCATCGTCATCGTGATCCAGGGCCTCGCCATCTTCTTCCTCACGCTGGGCCTCGTCCTCCACCAGTGGGGGCCGGCGCGGCGATTCCTCCGCGGGGCCGTCGTCGCGCCGCCGGCGGACCGGGTGGCGGCGGCCTTGCCCGGCGAGGTGCGGGATGCCGAGCTCCCTTAGCCTGCCGCTCGTCGTGGAGTTCCTCGCGGCCACCGTCCGCATGGCCACGCCGCTCGGCTTCGCGGCCGTCGGCGGCGTCTTCTCCGAGCGCTCCGGCGTGTTCAACATCGCGCTGGAAGGCCTCATGCTCGTCGGCGCCTTCGCGGCCGTCATGGGCAGCCACTGGAGCGGCGACCCGTGGCTCGGGCTGGCACTCGCCGCGCTGGCGGGCGGCGGGCTCGCCGTCGTCCACGCCGCGGCCTGCGTCTCCTTCGGCGCCAACCAGATCGTCTCGGGCGTCGCCCTGAACCTCCTCGCCCTCGGCGGCACGACCTACCTGAACCGGGCGCTCCTCCGCGCCGCGGAGGTCGAGCGCGTCGCCGCCTTCGAGATGCTGCCGATCCCCGGGTTGAGCCGGATCCCGGTGCTCGGCCCGGTCCTCTTCCAGCAGACCGTGCTCGTCTACCTCATGCTGGGGCTCGTGCCGCTCGCCGCGCTGCTCCTCTTCAAGACGCCGTGGGGGCTCGCCGTGCGCGCGGTCGGCGAGTACCCGCGGGCGGCGGACACCGCGGGGCTGAGCGTCGCGGGGATCCGCTACACCTGCGTGATCCTGAGCGGCGTCCTGGCGGGGATGGGCGGCGCCTTCCTCTCCATCGCCCACGTGAACCTCTTCACGGAGAACATGAGCGCCGGCCGCGGCTTCATCGCCCTGACCGCGGTCATCTTCGGGAAGTGGCACCCCGTCGGCGCCGTGGCGGCCTGCCTGATCTTCGGCGCGGCCGACGCGCTCCAGCTCCGGATCCAGACCTACAACCTCGGCATCCCGTACCAGCTGCCGGTCATGCTGCCCTACGTCCTGGCGCTGCTCGCCATGTCGGGCCTGGTCGGCCGCTCGCCGGCGCCGGCCGCCGCCGGCATCGCGTACCGGAAAGAGGAGGCATAGCCCGACGTGAGCCGGCTGGCCACGCTCAGGCCGATCGCGGAGTACCCGATCCCGGCCCGGACCGGCGTCGCCTTCCGCGTGGCGCCGCGCGACTACATCCAGGTGATCGACGTCCAGGGCGAGCAGCCGGCGGACTTCTGGGCCTTCCACGAGAACGACCTCGACGAGTACCTCTCGGCCCCCCACACCCGGATCGGCATCATGCGGATGCTGCCGGGACCGGGCCAGAGCTTCCTCACGAACCACCGGCGGCCCATCGTCCGGGTGATCGAGGACCCCATCCCGGTCCACGACTTCCTCTCCGCGGCCTGCGACCCGTGGCGGTACGAGGAGCTCGGGTACCGGGGCTGGCACGCGTCCTGCCAGGAGAACCTCGAGCTGGCGATGAAGCGCGCCGGCTTCGGGCGGGTCGTCACGCCGCAGCCCTTCAACATCTGGACGCACTTCCACCTGAACCCCGACGGCACCTTCGAGATCCGCCCGCCGGCGAGCACACGCGGGAACTACATCCTGCTCCAGGCCGAGATGCCCGCGGTCGTCGCGGTCTCGGCGTGCCCGCAGGACATCACGCTGACCTGCAACAAGAACCCCACGGACCTGCTCGTCAAGGTCCTCCGCTGAGCGGGGCCGCGCGGCCGGGCGCAAGGCCCCGATGCGTGCCGTCGTCGTCGCCGAACCCGGCGGACCCGATCGCCTCGAGCTCACGGAGGTGCCCGATCCCGCCCTCGGCGCGGGCGACGTCCTGATCGACGTGGCCTACGCCGGCTGCAACTGGAGCGACGTCCAGAAGCGCCAGGGCGTCTACCCGGACCCCGTCGCCTACCCCGCCGTCCTCGGCCTCGAGGTCTCCGGCCGCGTCCGGGCGACGGGTCCCGGCGTGCGCGCCCTCGCCGCCGGCGACCGGGTCGCCGCGCTCACCGGGCCGACGATGCTCGGCGGCTACGCGGAGCGCGTGCGCGTGCCCGCGAGCTACGTGATCGCGCTCCCGGCGGAGGTCGCGCTCGAGACGGGCGCGGCCTTCCCGGTCGTCGCGCTCACGGCCCATCACCTCCTCCACAGCGCCTACCGCCTCCGGGGAGGCGAGACCGTGCTCGTGCACGCCATCGGCGGCGCGGTGGGGCTCCTGCTGACCCAGCTGGCCAAGGCGGCGGGGGCGACGGTGATCGGCACGGTCGGCGCCCCGGGCAAGGGCGCGCGCCCGCGGGCCTACGGGGCCGACCTGGTGATCGACCGGAGCCGCGAGGACTTCGTCGCGGCCACGCTGGCCTTCACGCGCGGGCGCGGCGTCGACCTCGTGATCGACTCGCTGGGGGGCGAGATCCTCCCGCGGAGCTTCGACGTCCTCCGGACCTACGGACGCGTGATCAACATCGGCGAGGCCGCCGGCGACCCGGACTTTCCGATCCGCCCGAAGCTCTACGAGCGCTCGACCGCGCTCGCCGCCTTCGAGCTGCTCCACGCGGGTCCCGGCTCCGCGCGCTGGCGCCGGGGCGTGCGCGCCGTCGTGGATGGGTTGGTGCGCGGGCGCCTGGAGGTCCCGATCGAGGGCGTGTACCCGCTGGCGCGCTGCGCCGAGGCGCACCGCCGCCTGGAGGGCCGCGGCGTCAGCGGCAAGCTCCTCCTCGACGTGCGCGCCAGCTAGCCCAACTTCCGCGTTCCACCGGACGACGGGCGAGGGTGAGCCGCCGAGCGAGCAACTGCGGAAGTTGGGCTAGCGGCGGTCTCTCGCAGTCCGGCCCGCGGGTCCTGCCGCCGGCTTGCCCCGCTCCCCGGGGCTCGTCACCCACTTCGCCCGGCCGGCTGCGGGGCGCCGCCGGCGTCACCCGCGGGCCGCGAGCCGCGGTCACGTCCAAGCGCGGCAGCCGGCGGCAGGACCCGCGGCCGCCACGACGCAGCAGGACACGCGGGAGTGGATCAGTCGAGGACGACGAACTGACAGTCCTTCGGCTTCGCCCCACCCTCGCCCAGGATCGGCACGATGTCCTGCGGACAGGCGGAGAAGGCCACGTAGCAGTCCATCTCCGCGCGCAGGACCACGTGGTCGCCGGGCCGGCACTTGGTGGGGCGGAACTCGAAGGTGTTCCGGTCCTCGAGGACGGGAATGTTCATGAAGATGTTCCAGGAGGCCGGGATGGGAAAGGGCGGCGTCACGCCGATCTCGAGGAGCCCCTCGATCATGTTGTCCTGACAGTTCCGGTGGTAGCCCTCGACGCCGAGCAGCGCGTACCGCCACCGGTCGCAGGCGGCGCAGAAGGTGTCGTGGATGCCGGGCGAGGTGTCCTCGACGAGGGTGAGGATGGGACGGCGCTGGGTCGTCACGAACGTGTCGCCGGTCTTCGGGTTGAGCCGCCGGTTCCACACCCGCGAGCTTTCCATCGACATGTACTCCCGCAGGTCGTAGGCGTTGAGCGCCCAGCAGTCGACCACCTGGGTGCCGTGGGTGTTGACGAGCTTCACCTTCTGACCCGCCCGGAGACGGGTCGCCTTGCCGTGACCGGCGGGGATCGTGACGGGAGTCGCAGCTGCCATGCTCCAGGGCTCCTCGTGCCAGCGGGTGGCGGCGCCGCGGGGCCCGGTGCACGGGCCGGCTGGATGTCGCCGCGGGCCGGAGGACACGAGTCTGCCAGAAGCTCGTTTTTTTTCAACCCGCCCCGGGGCGCCCCGCGCCGGCCGCGCACGCCGCCTGGGCGCGTGGGCGGCGGCCTCGGCACACGGCTTGCTTGACCCCATCATCGCGCTCCGCCGCGCGCCGCGCGTCCGCCATGACAGAGCGATCGATCCGCCGTGGCCTCCTCCTCCTGGCCCTGGCGGCGGCCGCCTGCTCCCGAAGCCCGGGCTCCGAGAGCCGGCCGGCAGCCCCGGCCCCCGTACCGGTCACCGCCGCCGCCGTCAGCCAGAAGGCGGTGCCCGTCCAGGTGCGGGCGATCGGCACCGTGCAGCCCTCCAACACGGTCACGGTCCGCGCGCGCGTCGGCGGCATCCTGGCCGAGGTCCACTTCAAGGAAGGCCAGGACGTCACGGAAGGCCAGCGGCTCTTCACGCTCGACCGCGGCCCGCTCGTCGCCCAGCTCCGCCAGGCGGAAGCGAACCTGGCGAGGAGCGCGGCACAGCTCGACCAGGCCCGCCGGGATGCCGAGCGCTCCGCCGAGCTGGTCAAGCAGGGGTTCATCGCCCGGCAACAGTACGACCAGGCGGTCACCCAGGCGGCGGCGCTCGACGCCTCGGTCCGCGCCGACCGCGCGGTCGTCGAGAACGCGCGCCTCCAGGTCGACTACGCGTCCATCCGCGCCCCCATGAGCGGGCGGGCCGGCGCCCTTCTCGTCCACGAGGGCGACCTCGTCAAGGCCAACGACACCGCGCTCGTCGTCCTGAACCAGCTCCGGCCGATCGACGTGGCGTTCGCGTTGCCCCAGCAGCAGCTCCCGGACGTCCAGCGTTACCGCGCGGAGAAGACGCTGGCGGTGGAGGCGGTGAACCCGGGGGCGGGCCAGGCGCTCGGCCGTGGCGAGCTGACGTTCATCGACAACCGGGTCGACCCCGCGACCGGGACGATCCAGCTCAAGGCGACCTTCCCGAACACCGACACCGCGCTCTGGCCCGGGCAGTTCGTGGACGTCGTCCTCACGCTCACCACCGAGCCGGCCGCCATCGTCGTCCCGACCCGGGCGGTCCAGACCGGCCAGCAGGGCCGCTACGTGTTCGTGGTCACGCCGGAGCAGACCGCGGAGGCGCGGTCCGTCCGCATCGCGCGGGAGCTGGGCGAGGAGTCCGTGGTGACGGAGGGGCTCGCCCCGGGCGAGACGGTGGTGACCGAGGGGCAGCTCCGGCTCACCCCGGGGGCGAAGGTCGAGGTCAAGACCGCGACGGCAGCCGCCGCGCCCGCCGTGCGATGACCGCGCTCTTCATCCGGCGGCCGGTCATGACGGCCCTCGCCATGATCGGGCTCGCCCTCTTCGGCTTCCTCGCCTATCGCGAGCTGCCGGTGAGCGACCTGCCGGCCGTGGACTTCCCGACGATCCAGGTCTCGGCGGCGCTGCCCGGGGCCAGCCCCGAGACGATGGCGGCGGCCGTGGCCACGCCGCTGGAGCGCCAGTTCTCCACGATCGCCGGCCTGGCCGCGATGACGTCCACGAGCTCGCGCGGATCGGCCCAGATCACGCTGCAGTTCGTGCTGGAGCGGGACGTGGATGCCGCGGCCCAGGACGTCCAGGCCGCCATCGCGCAGGCCGGGCGGCAGCTCCCGCCCGACATGCCGAGCCCCCCGTCCTACCGGAAGGTGAACCCGGCCGACCAGCCGATCCTCTTCCTGGCCGTGAGCTCGCCCACGCTCGTCCTCTCGAAGGTCCACGAGTACGCGGACACCGTGCTCGCGCAGCGGATCTCCACGGTCCCGGGCGTGGCGCAGGTCCAGGTCTTCGGCGCGCAGAAGTATGCGGTGCGGGTGCAGCTCGACCCGCGCGCCCTCGCCACGCGGGGCATCGGCATCGACGAGGTGGAGCAGGCCCTCCGGCAGAGCAACCCGAACCTGCCGACCGGCACCCTCCAGGGCCCGAGCCGCGCCTTCACCCTGGAGACCGCCGGCAAGCTCACGGAGGCGAGCGCCTACCGGCCGCTCATCGTCGCCTACCGGGAGGGCGCGCCCGTGCGCCTGGAGGAGCTCGGCCGCGTCGTCGACGGCGTCGAGAACGAGCGCGTGGCGAGCTGGTTCAACGACACGCGCGCGGTCGTCCTGGCGGTCCAGCGCCAGCCCGGGTCGAACACGGTGGGCGTGGTGGACGGCATCCAGCGCCTCCTCCCGGCCCTGCGCGCCCAGGTGCCCGCCGCGGTGCGGGTCGACGTCGTCTTCGACCGCTCCCAGGCGATCCGCGAGTCGGTCCGCGACGTCCAGGTGACGCTGCTCCTGGCCATGGCGCTGGTCGTGCTCGTGATCTTCCTCTTCCTCCGGAACCTCTCCGCCACGATCATCCCCGGCGTGGCGCTGCCGCTGTCGATCGTCGGGACGTTCGGGGGCATGTACCTTCTCGGCTACAGCCTCGACAACCTCTCGCTCATGGCGCTGACCCTCTGCGTCGGGTTCGTCGTGGACGACGCCATCGTCGTCCTGGAGAACATCGTCCGGCACATGGAGCAGGGGAAGTCCCGGCGCGAGGCCGCGCTCGCCGGCGCGGGCGAGATCGGCTTCACCATCGTCTCCATGACGCTCTCGCTCGTCGCCGTCTTCATCCCGGTCCTCTTCATGGGCGGGATCCTCGGTCGCCTCCTCCGCGAGTTCGCCGTCACGATCGCGGTGGCCATCCTCCTCTCCGGCGTCGTCTCGCTGACCCTCACCCCCATGCTGGCGAGCCGCTTCCTGCGCCCGCCCGGGGAGGGGCGCGGCCGGCTCTACCGCCTCTCCGAGCGCACCTTCGCCTGGAGCCTCGCCCGCTACGAGGCCACGCTCGGCTGGTCCCTCCGCCACCGCCGGGCGGTCCTCGGGGGCTTCGCCCTGACGCTCCTCCTGACCGGGTACCTCTTCGTCGCCGTCCCCAAGGGCTTCATCCCGAGCCCGGACACGGGCCAGGTGGTCGGCTTCACGGAAGCGGCGCTGGAGACCTCGTTCGAGGCGATGGTCCAGCAGCAGCGCGCCGTCAACGCGGTCATGGGGGCCGACCGGAACATCGCCGCCTACGTCTCGGTGGTGGGCTTCTCCGGCAGCAACCAGGGGCTGGTGTTCGCCCGGCTCAAGCCGCGGCGGGAGCGGCCCGGCGTCGAGCAGGTCATCGGCGAGCTCCGGCCGAAGCTCGCGGCCGTGCCGGGCCTCCGGGTCTACCTCCAGAACCCGCCGGCGATCCGGATCGGCGGCCAGCTCACGAAGGGCCTCTACCAGTACACGCTCCAGGGCGGGGACACCGCGGAGCTCTACCGGTGGGCGACCGGCCTGGAGGGCCGTCTGCGGCAGGTGCGCGGGCTCCGGGACGTGTCGAGCGACCTGCAGCTCACCAGCCCCGAGGTGGTGGTCGACGTGAACCGCGAGCGCGCCGCGGTCCTCGGGCTCACCCAGGGCCAGATCGAGAGCGCGCTCTTCGACGCCTACGGCGCACGACAGGTCGCGACGATCAACACGGCGTCGAACCAGTACCAGGTGATCCTGGAGCTCGCGCCGCCCTACCAGCGCGACCCGGCCGCGCTGGCCATGCTCTACGTCCGGTCGACCGCCGGGCGGCTGGTGCCGCTCGGCGCCGTCGCGACCATCAGCCAGGGCACGGGCCCGCTCACGGTCGGCCACGTCGGGCAGCTCCCGGCGGTGACGCTCTCCTTCAACCTCGACCCCGGCGTCTCGCTCGGGGACGCCGTCGGCGCCATCACGCGCGTGGAGCGGGAGCTCCGGATGCCCGCCACGATCGCCACCAGCTTCCAGGGCGCCGCCCAGGCGTTCCAGGCCTCGCTCCAGGGCCTCGGCGTGCTGCTCCTCATCGCCGTGCTGGTCATCTACCTCGTGCTGGGCATGCTCTACGAGAGCTTCGTCCACCCCCTGACCATCCTCTCGGGCCTGCCCTCCGCGGGGGTCGGGGCGCTCCTGACCCTCTTGCTCTTCGGGCGCGACCTCGACTTCTACGGCTTCATCGGCGTCATCATGTTGCTCGGGATCGTGAAGAAGAACGCGATCATGATGATCGACTTCGCGCTCGACGCGCAGCGCGCGGGCAAGCCGCCGGCCGCGGCGATCTACGACGGCGCCGTGGTGCGCTTCCGGCCGATCATGATGACGACGCTGGCGGCGATCATGGGGACGCTCCCCATCGCGCTCGGCTTCGGGGCGGGGTCGGAGGTGCGGCGGACGCTCGGCCTCGCCGTCGTCGGCGGGTTGCTGCTCTCGCAGATCCTCACGCTCTACGTCACGCCGGTCATCTACCTCTACCTGGAAGACCTCCGCGCCGCGGTCCCGGCGGCCCTCCGACGGCCCTGGCTCCGCTCGAGCCGGGTTGTCCGGCGCGAGCGCCCGGTGGCGACCGCCGAGGAGAAGTCCGCGTCACCCCGTCGTGTCTGACCGCCGCCCTGGCGGCGGCGCGGCCGTTGAACGGCCGGACGGCGCTCGGCACGCTGACGCCGGTCGAGTGGCTCCGGCTCGGTAACCTCGTGATGCTCCTCGCGACCTGACGGCTCGCGTCCCCGGTGGTCTGAGCCGCCGGAGTCCGCCGTCCCTGCTCCGCCGACCCCGGTTTCTACAGCCGAACGATCCGCCGCTCGACGGCGTGGTAGAGCACGAGGCCGCTCACGTACGCGGCGCCCATGTTCCACAGCGCGATGCCGGCGGTGATCGCCATCACGGCGCGATGCTCAGACGGGAGGTCGCCGTCGGTCGCCGACGCGGCGAGCTCCAGGCCGCCGAACACGAGGATCACGCCGAGGACCGGCATCGGGAAGAGGCGCAACCAGGTCGCGGTCGAGTCGGAGAAGAACAGCGCCACGACGAGCAGCAGCAGGCCGAGGATCACCAGCGCGCCGCCCGTCCGCGCGCCGAAGCGGACGTGCCCCGCCAGCCCGCCGGCGCCCCGGCACATCGGGACGCCGCCGAGGCCGGCGGCCAGCAGGTTCATCAGCCCGTGGTCGAACGCCAGGAGGCGGACCGAGATCGGCCGGCCCGGGAACAGCCGATGGTGTTCCTCGGCGGTGGCGATGACGGCGTTCCCCAGGGTCAGCGCCGCCTGCGGCAGGGCGAGGACGACGGTGCCGCGCACGAGATCGGCCCAGCTCAGCGATGGCAGCCCGACCCGTGGCAGCCGCCATGCCGGGGAGACGGCCGCCAGATCGCGGCCGAGGACCGGGTCCATCGCGAGGGCGGCGACGGCGCCGTACCCGAGCAGGACGAGCATCGCCGGAATGCGCGAGTGCCCGAGGAGCAGGAAGGTCAGCGCGGCGCCGCCGATGGCGAGGACCGGGCCGGTGGACATCATCGTGACGCCTTCGGCGATGAAGCCGAGGCCCAGGCCCAGGACGAGGCCACGGACGACCGGCCGGCGGGTCAGCGCGGCGAGCCAGGCCACGGCGCCGGTCAGACCCATCACGAGCCAGAGGAGGCCCGTCACGAGTGCCGACGCCCAGACCATGCCGGGACTGACCGTGTCGGGGTGGGTGATGGCCGCCGTGCCGATCGCCTTCATCGGCTGGACCGCCATCGGCGTCCGGAAGTAGAGCCCGGTCAGCAGGGCGACCACTCCGAAGCCGAAGACGACCCCCTGGGGATCGAGGCGGTTCAGGGTGGTATAGCCGACGACGAAGGGGACGAGCGTGCCGAGGTCACCGAAGGCCCCGGCGAGCTCCGCGCGATTGTACGCGTTGCCGGCGAGCTTCACGGGCTGCGGTCGGCGAACGCCGTTCGATACAACCGCCCGGCCAGGCGATCGAGCCGCGAGCGGAAGGCCGTGTATCGACGGAGGAACTCCCGACCCGCGGGCGAGAGCGATGTGCCACCCCGACTGTGGCCGCCGCGCGTTCGTGAGACGAGAGGGTAACCGAGCGCCGCCTCGGCCTGGGCGAGGTACGTCAGCGTGTGCCGATAGGACCAGCCGACCGCGGCCGACGCCGCCCGAAGCGAGCCGGTGGCGCTGATCGCCCGCAACAGGTCGACGCCGCCATCCCCGAGCGCGAAGCGGTTGCCGACATCAAGCCAGACCTTGTACCGGAGGGTCGGCCGATATGCCCGGCGGTGCATATCGGCTCATAGATACCATCGCGGAGGGCGGCCGCGCAAGCCCCGGGCCGGAGCGGCCGGCCGTCAGTGGAAGTCGTGGGAGGGGATCGCGGCGCCGAGCGGCGGGAGCGGGGAGACGGCGGTCGCGCGGACGGAGATCACCCCGTCCTGGTGCTGGAGGATCCCGTCCACGAGGACGAAGGCCTCGTGGACGATCGTCGCGCGGGCGCGCGCGAAGAGGGGCGGCCGGATGATGACGTTGGCGATGCCGGTCTCGTCCTCGAGCGAGAGGAAGACGAAGCCCTTCGCGGTGCCGGGGCGCTGGCGCACGATCACGGCGCCGGCGACCCGCACGCGCCGGCCGTCCGGGAGCCGGGCCAGCCCGGCCGCCGCCGTGACGCCGACCTGCGCGAGGTCGTTCCGGCGGAAGACCATCGGATGCGGGCCGACCGTCAGGCTCGTCCCGCGGTAGTCGGCGACCACCGTCTCCTCGTCCGTCATCTCGCGGAGGGGTGAGGGCTCTGAGGGGCCCGGCCGCCCGAGCCAGAGCGGCCCGGCCGGCCGCGCCGCCCGCTCCACCTCCCAGAGCGCCCCGCGGCGCGTGAGCCCGAGCGGCTCCAGCGCGCCGACCTCGGCGAGCGAGGCGAGCTCCTCGCGGGCCAGGGCGGCGCGCGCCGCGAGGTCGTCCACCGAGTCGAAGGGCCGCGCGCCGCGCGCCGCCGACAAGCGGCGGGCGGCCGCCTCGCGGAAGCCCTTGACCGTCATGAGCCCCAGCCGCACGGCCCCGTCCTCGACCGTGGAGAGCCACTCGGAGCGCGTGACGTCGACCGGCCGGACCGCCTGGCCGTGGCGCTGGGCGTCCTTGACGATCGTCGCCGGGTGGTAGAAGCCCATCGGCTGGTTGTTGAGGAGCGCCGCGTAGAACTCGGCCGGGTGGTGGACCTTGAGGTACGCGCTCGCGTAGGCCAGGAGCGCGAAGCTCGCCGCGTGCGAGTTGTGGACGACCAGGTCGTTGGCCAGAAAGTTGTGGTCGCCCTCGATGTGGAGGTCGTACGTCTCCCGCACGCCGACGGGCTCGATCCCCACGATGCGGTCCCAGTGGATCTCCGACATCTCGAGCTCGGTCAACCCAGCGCGGGCCGACGCGATGTCATCGCCCACGAGGAGGGTCCCCAGGGCGCGCCAGCCATCCGGTGTCAGCAGGGGGTGCTCGCGCGTCGCCAGGATCTCTCGGCCGAGCGCCGTGCGCAGCCGATAGACCAGGCGGCGACCGCTGGCCGTGGCCTTCACCACGCGTCGTTTCCGGAGCTTCATGCTCGCGTCGCAGGCGAGCGTGCTGCCGAGCGTCACCCGACCGGCCACCACGTCCTCGATCCGCACCCGGCGTCCCGTGCCCGCGTCGAGGACGCGCGTGTCTCCGACCACGCACTCGGGGAAGCCGTACTCGGCGAACGAGGTGATGGCGCGGACGATCTCCTCGGCGGGGGCCCCCGTGATCCCGTTCCGCGCGATCCCGGCGCGGAGCTTTCTCTCCACCGCCTTCATCCGCGCCTCGGAACGCCGGAAGCCGAGGGCGCGCCGGAGCTCCTCCGCCTCGCCGCCCGTGAACCCCGCGGCGACCATGGCCATCCGGAGGAGCTGCTCCTGGAAGAGCGGGACGCCGAGCGTCCGCCGGAGGATCGGCTCGAGCGACGGGTGCGGATAGCCGACGGGCGCCCGCCCCGCGCGCCGCGCCAGATAGGGATGGACCATGTCGCCGACGATCGGCCCGGGACGGATGATCGCGACCTGGACGACGAGGTCGTAGAAGCGCTGGGGCCTGAGGCGCGGGAGCGTCGCCATCTGCGCCCGGCTCTCCACCTGGAAGACGCCGATCGTGTCCGCCTGCTGGAGCTGCGCGTACACCGCGGGGTCGTCGGGCGGCAGGTGCGCCAGGTCGACGTCGCGCCCGGCCGCGCGGCAGAGCGCGAGGGCGTCCTGGAGGACCGCCATCATCCCGAGCCCCAGGAGGTCCACCTTCACGATCCCCAGGTCGGCCGAGTCGTCCTTGTCCCACTGGACGACGACGCGCCCCGGCATCGTGGCCGGCTCCAGCGGCACGATCTCGTCGAGACGGCCCGCGCAGAGGACCATGCCGCCCGAGTGCTGGCCGAGGTGGCGCGGGAGCCCCAGCACCCGCGCCCACAGCTCGGCGAAGCGGCGGATCCGCGGGTGCTCGGGGTCGAGGCCCGCGCGCGCGAGGTGGCGCGCCGGCGTGTCGGCGGGGTCCTGGAAGCCCCAGTCGTCGACGAGCTTGGAGAGGCGATCCAGGAGGTCCGGGGGAAAGCCGAGCGCCTTGCCGACCTCCCGCGCCGCGCTCCGCGGCCGGTAGGTGATGACGTTCGCCGTCATGCCGGCGCTCGTCGCGCCGTAGCGGCGGTAGACGTACTGGATCACCGCCTCGCGCCGGTCGCCCGAGGGCAGGTCGATGTCGATGTCGGGCCACTCGTGGCGCTCCTCGGAGAGGAAGCGCTCGAAGAGGAGGTCCATGCCGATCGGGTCGACGGCCGTGATCCCGAGGCTGTAGCAGACGGCGCTGTTCGCCGCCGAGCCGCGGCCCTGGACCAGGATCCCCTGCTCGCGGCAGTGGCGGACGATGTCCCAGACGATCAGGAAGTAGCCGGCGAGGTCGAGCTTTCCGATGAGGTCGAGCTCGCGCGCGAGCTGGCGGCGCACGCGCTCGCCGACCGGCCGGTAGCGCGCGCGCGCGCCCGCCTCGGTGAGCGCGCGGAGGTAGGCGATGGGCGGGCCACCGTCGGGGACCGGGAAATCGGGGAAGCGGTAGCCGAGGCTCTTCAGGGTGAAGCCGAGCCGCGCCGCCAGCTCGCCGCTCTCGGCAACCGCCGCCGGCAGATCGGCGAAGAGCCGGGCCATCTCGGCAGGGGGCTTGAGCCAGCGCTCGAGGTTCGGCTCGAGGCGGCGGCCGGCGGCGTCCAGCGTGGTCTTGAGGCGAATGGCGGTCAGGACGTCGAGGATGGCGCGCTCCGGCGCGGTCGTGTAGCGCACGCCGTTCGTCGCGACGCAGGGCAGGCGGCACGCGGCGGCGAGGTCGACGAGCCGCCGCGTGCGCAGCTCGCTCTGGCGCGTGCAATGGCGCTGGAGCTCGACGTAGACCTGGCCCACGCCGAAGAGCGCGACGAGCCGCTCGAGCGTCCGCCGCGCCGCGTCGCGCCGCCCCGCGGCGAGGTCGGCGGCGAGCGGACCGTCGCCGCCGCCGGTCAGGCAGACGAGCCCCCGCGTCGCGCCCTCCAGGTCGTCGAGCGTCGCGCGCGCCTGGCCCACGATTTCCGTCACGCGCGTCGACGGATCCGCCAGCACGAGCGATCCGAGGCGAAGGTCTTCGAGAAGGCGGCCGTCCTTGTTGACGATGTAGACGACGGCCAGCGTCTCC
>JBIOTN010000159.1:0-33151 GCA_044866005.1 Candidatus Rokuibacteriota bacterium
CCTCTCCTGGGTTCTGCCTGGCCGTTAGGGACTGATCACCACCGCCAGCTCACCGCCGCGTCGTTCGAGCGCCGGCTTCGCCGGCGGCAATCCCGCCCTTTCCTGGGGAGGAATCGGAGGGGGCCGCCGAGGCCCCCTCCGAGAGGCTCTCAGGCCGGGCGCTTCTGCGGAATCCCGTGCTTCCGCATCTTCGAGTAGAGCGTCGGGCGATGGAGGCCCAGCAGCGCCGCGGCGGCCTGCTTGTTCCAGTTGGTGCTCTCCAGCGCCTGGAGGATCGCCTGGCGCTCCCGCTCTTCCAGGTTCAGGGTCGCCGGCGTCACGGGCTCCAGCTTCGCCGTCGAGGTCTCGGCCTGGCGGCCGCGCGTCACGACCTCGGGGAGGTCGGCGAGCATGATCTCCTCCCCGCGGGCCACCAGGATGGCGCGCTCGATGGCGTGCTCCAGCTCGCGGACGTTGCCCGGCCAGGAGTAGCCCAGCAGCGCCTGGTAGGCGTCGGAGGAGATCGCCTTGATCTGCTTGCCGTGCTTCTCGCTGAAGCGCCGGAGGAAGTGGTCGGCGAGGAGCGCGAAGTCCTCCGGCCGCTCGCGGATCGGGGGGATCCGGACCGTGACGGTGTTGATCCGGTAGTAGAGGTCCTCGCGGAGCTTCAGCTCGCGCACCGCCGCCTCGGGGTCCCGGTTGGTGGAGCAGAGGAGGCGGAAGTCCACCTCGATGTCGCGCGAGGTGCCGAGCCGGCGGAACTTGCGCTCTTCGAGCACGCGGAGGAGCTTCGCCTGGAGGTCCGGCGGCATCTCCGCGATCTCGTCGAGGAGCAGGGAGCCGCGGTGCGCTTCCTCGAACAGCCCGGGCTTGTCCGTGGTGGCGCCCGTGAAGGCGCCCTTGGCGTAGCCGAAGAGCTCGGACTCGATGAGGTCCTTGGGGAGCGCCGCGCAGTTGATCTTGATGAACGGTCCGTCGGCCCGGGGGCTCGCGTAGTGGATGGCGTTCGCCACCAGCTCCTTGCCGGTCCCCGACTCGCCCACGATGAGCACGTTGGCGTCCACCGAGGCGACCGTGTCGAGCAGCTCGAAGACCTTCTGCATCGCGCCGGAGCGGCCGACGATGTTGCCGTAGCCCGTCCGGCCGGCGAGGTTCTCGAGCATGCGCTTGCGCTCGAGCGCATTGGCCACGACGGTGAGGATCTTCTCCGGCGTCATGTCGTGGGGTTTCTCGAGGAAGTCGTAGGCGCCGGCTTCCCGGGCCTGGAACCCCTTCGACCCCGACCCGTGCGCGGTGATCACCACCGTCAGGAGTCCGGGCCGTCGGGCCCGGAGCTTCTTCAGGAGGTCCAGCCCGTCCATGTCGGGCAGCACGAGATCCACGAACGCCAGGTCCCAGTCCGCCCGCTCGACTTCCGCCAGCGCGCGGTTCGCCGACCCGGCCGTCCGGACGGCGTACCCTTCCTCCTGTAACGCCACCCGAAACGAGTCCGCGACAGACTCTTCGTCGTCTACGACCAGGATCCGTCCCTCAGGCATGGTTCTCCGCCCGTTTGCCCGCCGGCAGGACGACCCGGACGGTCGTCCCCTGCCCCGCCTGGCTCTGCACGTCCATTCGTCCCCCGTGTTTCTCGATGACCTCGTGGGCGATGGCCATCCCCAGCCCGGTCCCCTCCTTCGTGGTCACGAACGGCTCGAACAGCCGCGCCCGTACCTCCTCCGGTATCCCGGGGCCGGAGTCCCGAATGGTGAGCTCCACCTCGGGCCCGCGCTCCCGCGGCGGGCGCGGCGCGATGCCGATCGTCAGTCGTCCGCCGCCCGGCATGGCCTCGATCGCGTTGTCCAGGAGCGCGGAGATGGCGCGGCCGAGCGCCTGCGAGTCGCCGGACACCGTCACCGACCCGTCGCCACCGTGCCGGGCGACGTGGATCGCAGCCGAGCGCAGGCGCTCCTGGGCGTTCGTCAGGCAGCGGTCCACGACCTGTCCCAGGACGACCGCCGTGGGCTCGAAGGGCCCCGTCGGCGCGAGCTCCGTCGTCTCGCCGACCACGGCCGAGAGGTGATCCACCGCGCGCGCGACCTTTTCCACGAGCTCCGCGCTGCTGGCGCGGCCGTCCCGCTGCTGCCGCTCGAGCAGCAGGGTGTAGAGCTTGAGCGCCCCGAGCGGGTTCTTCAGCTCGTGCGCGAGATGGTGGGTCAACCGCCGGAGCCCGGCGAGCGCGGCGGCACGCCGCTCCCTCGCCTCGGTGGCCCGAAGGGCGGTGAGGTCCACGATCGACAGGATCACGCCCTCGGTGCTCTCCCCGCGCCGGAGCGGCGTCCGCCGCACGACGAGGCTTCGTGGCTCGTCGTCGATCAGGAGCCGAACCTCCTCGATCCCGCTGCCCCCCGGCGCGGCCAGCGCCTCGCTCGCCGCGCGGGCGAGCGCCGGCCATGCCTCGAGCACTCCCGCCACGTCACGGCCCTCCGGGTCACCCGAGAGGCGAAGCGTCTCCCGCGCCGACCGGTTGGCGAACAGCACGCGCCCCGCCCGATCGAGGGCGAGCAGACCGTAGCCCGCATCGATCACGAGACGTTCGTCGAGCGCTTGCGGACGATTCTGCGACTGATCGGCCATCGGCCCGATCACCTCACCCGCGGGACCGACAGCCCGACCCGGTGCCGAGCCCACGATGGCCCCTAGGGCTCGTCCCATACGGAGGCCCCCGACGCGGCTCTGGTGTTGGCCTAGAGGAAACCTCTCCCTGTTCGAAGCCTAACATACTCTCCGAGGCGAGAACAGCGGGCCCCGTCCGCTCGATGACGCCTCAGCGCGCCTCGGGCCGGGGCGCCGGCGGGGGCGCCGGGGCCGGGGCGCGACGGCCGAAACCCAGGGGGCCGAGCAGGTCGATCACGCCCTTGAAGAGGCCCCGGGGGACCGGCGCGTAGGAGGGATCGCGGGCCGTCCCCCCGATCTTGACCCCGTAGGCCGTGCGGCCGGTCTCCACGTTCATGGTGAAGTCGAGCCGGGTGTCCGTGAGCCCGTACGTCCCCTGGCCCGTCACGCGGATGCGCCGGCTCGTGAGCTGGAGGTCGTCGATCCGCAAGCGCTCGCCGCCGACCGCGCCGTGGGCCGCCAGGGCGTTGAACTCGAGCGGCGACGCGAAGAGGGAGACCGGCACGTCGAGGTTGACCACCGAGTAGAGGGCGGTGCCGACCCGGGCGAGCGCCGAGATCAGGGTCAGGGCCGCGGGGCCGACGATCCGCCCGGGCCCCACCCGGACCTGCCAGGCGCCGCGCGCGGAGCGGAGGAGGTCGTCCCCGGTGCCGGCGAAGGCGAACTCGCCCGCCGCGTCGAGGCGCCCGGCCACGGCGTAGGCCTGGCAGAGGAAGTCCACCAGCACGGACTCGGCCGCGACGCCCTCGACGCGCACGGCCGAGAGCTCGACGCGCGGCACGCCGGCGCGCCAGGTGAGCGCGGCCTCGCCGCGCACGGCGCCGCCCGCGACCCGCGCCGCGAAGGGCTGCACGGTGAGGGTCGGCCCGCCGATCCGGACGGGGATCTCCACGGCCTCGAGGACGAGCCGGCGGGGCCCGGGCGAGGCGCAGCCCGCCGGCCGATGCGTCAGGGTGAGCCGCGAGAAGGCGAGCCGCCCGCCGCCCGCGAGCCGCCCGAGCGGCCCCTCGGCGCGGAGCGTGCCCTCGCCGACGCCGGACACGCCGAACGGCGCCTCGGGGCGCGGCGGCGTCTCGGTCGCCACGAAGCGCGCCAGAAGCCGGGTGGGCAAGGCGCCGAGGTCGGCGCCGGCCGCGGCCAGCGGGCCCACGCCGCCTTCCAGCGCGAGCCGGATGCCGCCCCCGGGCAATCGCGCTTCGACCTGGAACTTGATCGGCTCGTTCCAGCCGAGGTCGTCCAGCGAGACCTCGATGCCGTCCACGAGCTGGGCCAGGACGGGCCGCCCCGCGTCACCGGGGACGCGCACCTCGACCGAGCCCTCGCGGAGCCGGACCCGCGAGACGAGGACGAAGGGCGCCGCGGGGCTGGGCTTTCGCGCGGCCGGCGCGGGGAGGTTCCAGACGCCGTCGCGCCGCTGCTCGACGACGACGCGCGGGCGGGCGAAGGTGATCTCGCCGAACTGGAGCCGCCCGCGCAGCAGCGGGAGCAGGCGCACGCGGACACGGGCCTCTTCCACGGCGAGCAGCGGGTCCGGGCCGAAGCCCTCGGGGTTCGCGACGACGAGCCGCGTCACGCGGATCGCGGGCAGCGGCCAGTAGCTGAGCGAGACGCGCTCGAAGCGGACCGGGCGGTCGAGGAGGCGACTGGCCTCGGACCGGAGCAGCGCCTGGACGCCGGCGCGGTCGACGACCCAGGGAAGGACGAGCAGGGCGGCCAGGCCGAGGGCGAGGCCGAGCGCGGCGGCGGCGACGAGGGTCGCGGCCAGGGGGCGGCGGAGGCGGGTCACGGGCAGCCGCGCGGCCCCGGCAGCACGACGCACCCCGTCGGGCCGAGCCGCGGCGGGCCTCACCGCATCTTCGAGAGGTCGATCGCCGCGCGGAGCACCTCGGTGCGCTCGACGGAGTGCTGTACCACGAGCGTGACGGTGCCCGCGGGCGGGATCCCCTCGAGCGGGAACACGTAGATGTTGCGCGCGGCGAAGCGCCCGTCGTCGAGCCGGAGCGGCGTCCGCTCGTTCTGCGCGAACGTGGCCTTCACCTCGCGGTCCTGGACCCGGAGCACCGGCTTGAACCACCGGGCGAATTCCCGCCTCGTCCCCTGCATCGTGACGAAGAGCTGGAGCTTCCCCTTGCCGCGCTCGATCTGCTCGTTCCGCTGCTTCTCCGTGAGGGGCTCCCCCTTGAGGGCGGCCTGCCGGGCCGCGTAGGCGAGCCGCGAGAACGGCGTCGTCACCACGATCTCCCCGCCGTCGGGGAGCGGGACGCGCCACTCCTCCCCGAACTCTTCCTGCGCGACGCTCTGCTCGCCCGTCTCGAGCGCCTGCCGGACGTCCTCGGGGGAGAGCGCGGGGATGAGCGCGACGGCCGGCGACGGGAGGAGCAGGAGCGCGAGCGCGGCTCCCAGGTGCGCCGCCCGCCCGGCCCTCACGATGGAGCGGCCTCCCGTCTGGCGGCGTCGAACGTCGCGTGGAACCCGATGTGGATCGGCTCCCGCAGGCGCAGCGTGGCGACGGGCCCGCGGCCCACGTCGAAGGCGTCGAAGACGGCGAACGCGCTCCTGGCGTGGACGGCGTCGAAGAGCTGGCAGATGAGGACGCCCGAGCTCTCGTCGCCCGGGTCGCCCACGAAGACGGGCTCGCAGCCGAGGTAGTGACCGGGCGGAGCCTGGTACACGCCGCGGAGTTTGCCGTCGGCCCAGTCCACGTGGACGAGCTGGTCCATGAACTTTCGGCCCGGCTTGCCGGCCGCCGAGATGCCGAGCATCCAGCCGTCCCGGTACGGGCGGCCCACGCGCCGCCGGTCCATGGCGGGGAAGTCCGGCGCCAGGCGATAGTCGATCTCGTGGCGCGCCACGACCGCGGAGGCCCCGGCGTCCAGCACGAAGCGCACGGGCCGACCCTCGCTCACGGTCGTGAACAGGTCGGGAAGCACCTGGTACTGGTCGTAGAGCGGCCGATCGTACTCGATGACGTCGACGGTGACGGCACCGTCTTCCTCGAACGCGTTGACGAGATGCAGGCAGTACCGGGCGCCGACGGGAATCGAAGCCGCCACGGTGCCGCGCTCCCGCGACACGAGGAGCAGGTGGCTGCCCCGGGCGGGCTGCCAGCTCAGCGACTCCATGACGGTGCGACCGTCCCGAAGCAGTGCCTCGACGTCCATGATGTACGGGCTGACATGGAAGATCGCGTAGGTCGGGCTCAAGGCGAAGTCGTGGACCGGGGTCGCGTACTCGAGCGGCAGCCGGCGCCGCGAGAGCAGGCCGCCGCCGCGGTCGAAGCGGTAGAGGTGCAGGCGTGGCTGGTTCGCCGCGAAGGTGATGCCGAAGTTGCACATCTCGCCGCCGGGGCCGTCGAACTTGGGGTGGGCGCTGAACGGCGTCAGGGCCGTGAGCACCCCGCCGAGATCGCACTCGCCGCGGGTCTCCAGCGTGTCCGGGTCGAGCTCCCAGGGCAGTCCCTGCTCGCCCAGGGCCAGGAGCGTCCCGTTATAGGGGTACACGCTCACGTTGACGGGCGACTCCAGGACGACGCCTTCCCTCAGCCGGTCCGAGTCGAAGCGGGTTCCGAAGGCCCGGTAGACCGGGCGCCCGGCCGCCTCCTCGGTGACGAGCCTCGTGCTCCTGACGAGGCGGCCCGTGAACCGGACGCTCTCGCGGTCGAAGCGCAGGGCACAGACCATCCCGTCCCCGTCGAGCCAGTGCCGATACCGGAATGCCCCGCGGGCGAACCGCGCCGGACCGTTCATGTAGTAGGTGCCGCGGAGGAAGGCGGGGACGGCGCCCTCCACCGCCTCGACGACGTAGGACTGGTCGCGCGGCTCGGTGGAGAAGGCCCGCTCCAGGAACGGCGCGTGATCGTCCATGGCGGTGGAAGACCTCAGGCAGGCGCCGGCGACGCCGCCGGGGGCCGGACGGCGACCGTCCGGAACCGGTCGAGCACGTGCGGGTCGAACGACCAGGGGTAGGCGTCGGGCGAACCGGCCGAGCGATCGTACCGGCTCCGCATCTCTGCGGGGTCGAAGCTGAACTGGCTCACGTCGATCGCCTCGACGAACGCTCGGTTCGTGACGACACGCTCGTCGTCCAGCACGACCGAGCTCACGTAGGCGACGATGAATCGGGCCAGTTCCCGGAGACTCCCGAGCTGCGCGTCGAGGACCCCTACCGCCTCGTCCACCGAGAGGCCCACGCGGTAGAACGTGCCTTCCGCCCTGCGGACCGGCTCGATCTCCATGAAGTCGTTGAACAGCGGCGCGTCCGGGTCTTTCCGCTCCGTCTTCTTCCAGTGATAGTAGCGGCTCACGAACGCTTGCATGTTCCGATTGATTCGACCGAGCCGGGCGAACCGGGCGAGAAAGGTTGTGACGAACCCCCGCTCCGTGAACAGGTCGTTGATGAACGGAAAGACGTAGAAGGCGAAGTAGATGGCGAGCTCCCAGGCATACTTCAGGGTCATCGTCTCCTGGTCGCCCAGCGCGTCGTAGCCCACGGCGTAGCTCGGGACGTACGCTTCGTACAAAGCCTTCATGAGCGGCTCGTAGAGCTCGACCTTGTCGGCGAGCTCGTCCCGGTCGGCCGTCAGGATGGCATCTGTGATGAGCGTGTTGTACAGCGCGATGATGTCGCCGCCCGGGCTGTACAGCGGGTCCGTGAAGCGTCCGGCTTCTCCCGACAGCGCCCAGCGCCGCTCGCTGATCGTCTGCGCGCAGTCGTAGGAGAAGTCCTTGAAGGAGGCGTGGTGAAGGATCTTCCGATGCGGCAAATCCCTCGCGAAGAGGGGAAACTCCTCGCAGATCCACTCCACCAGCTTCTCCGGACTCGTCACCCGCTCGCGGGGGAGCTTCGCGTTGTCGTACACCAGGCCCAGGCTCGTCTTGCCCTGCAACGGGATCACCCAGAACCAGAAGCCCTCCCCCATGAAATGGTTCGTCGCCAGCCACATGGGGAGATGCCCGATCATGGCCCGGTCTCGCTTCAGGCGGATCTCGCGCGGCGAGAGGTCGG
Source organism: Candidatus Rokuibacteriota bacterium (assembly GCA_044866005.1). Lineage (GTDB taxonomy): Bacteria > Methylomirabilota > Methylomirabilia > Rokubacteriales > DASRDR01 > JBIOTN01. The sequence goes on from JBIOTN010000159.1 coordinate 7,639, forward strand.
TCAGCTTCTCGACGTTGAGGAGCCCTTCGACCCAGAGGAACGACGCGCCGTGACGGATCGGGTTGGGCCGCGTGAGGTTCCAGCGTCGGGCGAGGTACCGGCCGCGTCCCGAGGTATCCACGACCCAGGCGGTCTTCACCGAGAGCTCACCGTCGCCAGTTCTGAAGTCCACCGAGTGGAGGCTGTCCTCGGCGAGGGAGACGGCCAGGTCGCTGGCCGAGGCGCAGAAGTCGAAATTCGGGCTCTGCCGGTTGAGCCGCAGGAGCTCGCCCTCGATCCTGTTGCGGTCGAGCTGGTAGCTCGCGATGTTGCTGAACGGCCGGATGTAGGACTGGCTGTAGTCCTCGAGACGAGAGTTGTCCCGCCCGGGCGTCTTCCAGTAAAAGCGCAGGTTGTACTTCATGAAGTGCTCTCGAAGCAGGTGCTCCTCCAGATCGAGGACCTTCGAGATGTAATAGCCGCTCACCTGGACTGTGGCTTCGCCGACCTTCTGCTCAGGAGGCGGGATCTCGGCCTGTCTGTCGACGAGCAGGATCGTCTTGTCCGACGCGAGCAGCACCTGCCGCGCCAGCGACAGCCCGGCGATGCCGGCGCCGATGATCACGACGTCGTAGCGTCTCTCAGCGGCCATGTTCGGGCTCCCCCTGGCCCCGGCATCCCGCGCCTCGCACGACGAGCGGGTCGACCGCCGGTAAAGATAGCACGGCGCTCGCCGATTGTCCTCAGAACCGCCAGGTGACGTCGAGATACGCCCGGTCGCTCGAGTCGAACTGCCCGAACAGCGTGTGCCCGGGTCCACCGAACACCTCGGCGCCCAGCACGATGGTGACCGATCCGGTTGCCAGGTACTCGATCTTGGGGCTGATCCGGTAGTCGCCGCGGTTCAGGCTGACGATGACGAGGAGCGTCGGGTTCAGCGTGTTGTCGAGGAACCCCGTCGTGACCCGGACCGCGACGAGCGACGTCACCTGATCCTCGACCGGTCCGTTCCGCAGGTGCGCGGCCGACCCCGCGAGCACCTTCTGGCTGAACTGGAAAGCCGTGTCGAGTGTCCTGAAGAACGTGTAGTCCACGCCGAGCAGGTAGTCCAGCGTGTCCCGCCGGACGACGCCGTCAGAGTCCGTCGGATCGGTCGTCTCGTAGCGCTTACCGATCGTGTAGGCCGCTTCAGCGCGCACGACGACGGGCTCGATGCTCTTGGCCACGGTGCCGCCGACGATGTGCACGCGCGGATGAGTGGGCTCCAGGAACGTGGTCGGCGGGCCCGCGTCTTGCGGCACCCGGCGCTGGCGCAGGACCTGGAACGGGTCCTTCGTGTCGTAGTAGATCAGCGACAGGTCCCAGCCCTTCGTCAGCCAGGAGAGCCGGAAGCCGCCCGCGCTCTCGCCGAAGTCGAACTGTTCCTGCTCGCCGGAGCGCGTCACGACCGGTCCCGGGAACTGGAACGCCGGAGAGCGGAACTCGAAGTCGCTGCCCGGCTTGGCGTTGCGGTTGAAGCGGACGTCGGGCGTCCACACGCCTTCCAGGTTGACGCCCTCCGCAATGTGATACGTGACGTCGAGGGCCCACAGCGGGATGCGGATCTCGGTGAAGTCGGGCAGGATGAACTCGCGGAAGTCCTTGGGGTTCACCACGTCGGTGATGAACGTGCCGATCGCCTCACCCCAGACGATCTGCTGGCGCCCGACCCGTACGTCGGCCGGACCGGCGGACCAGGAGAGGAGCGCCTGGCGCAGCGACAGCTCCGTCTGCTGGTCTCGCCTCACCTCGTGAGGGAACCGGTCGGTCGCGTCGAAGACGCCGTCCCACCACGCGCGCACCTCGACGCGGAGGTTCAACGACTCGGAGAAGTCGTACTTGCCGTCGCCCCAGCCGATCGTGCGGATCTTGGCGAAGTCCGGCGAATCGGCGATACGGTACGCGAATTCTTCTTTCAAGCGGCCGCGAAGCCGGAGCGACTTCGCCCAATCCGGCAGCAGCCTGTCTTCGTCTGCGGCGAGCGCTGCCGGCGCGACCAGGCACGACAGCGCCGTGACCGCGACGAGCAGGAGCCTAGTCAAGGCTCTTCATGTAGTTCTTGTCGAAGTACTTTTCGGGGATGTCCCGGACGCGGAGGTCGCTGAAGTCGATGACCGACTTGAAATCCTTACGGATCGCGTCGATGAGCGTCAGCCGCGTGGGGCGCCGCCGCCCGCCGGCGTCCTTGTACTCCTCGAAGAACCCCGTCTTGAGCAGCGTGCCCGTCCCGGCGTAGAACTCTGCCTTCATCGGGTTGAAGGTCTCCTTGGCCACCCAGTACTTGATCGTCGAATACGTCACGTCCTTGGACTTGCCCTTGAGGCCGAGGACGTAGCAGTCGACGCCGTTGACCTTCTCCTCGCTCGCCAGCGTCGGCGTGTAGTCGGCGGCGAAGTTCGTCCGGGCGATGTCCCCGTTCGACACCTGGCCCACGAGCCGCTGCGCCAGTGGGATGCGAACCGGCTTGCCGGCGTCGGGAAGGAAAATCCAGAGATCGTTTCCGAGTCCCAGGAGCGACCGCCCCTGCATGCGCGGGGGCGAGACGAACTTGACGAAGGTCCTCTCCAGGCCCTTGGAGTAGACCTCGAAGCCGTTGACCACGGGCGTCTTGCCGGGCTCGTAGTTCGTGATCGTCACGTTCCAGATGAAGCTGCCGGCCGGCGCCCGGACCAGGTCGGCCTTCTTCACGATTTCCGCCGCGTCTTGCCCGAAGGCCGAGAGCGGCAGGAGCGCCACGAGCAGCGTGAACAGACACCTACACATGTCGAAGAGCCTCCACGATGTCGAGGCGCGAGGCGCGCCAGGCAGGGTAGAGCGACGAGATGACAGCCGCCAGCAGCGCGAGCAGGAACGCCTGGATCAGCACGCTGGGCACCACGAGGATCTCGGCGGTGAAGCCGCGCGTGGACCCGGGTGGCGGCGGCATGGGAATGCCGAAGTACGAGATGATCTGCGCGAGCACGACCCCGATCACGATGCCGACCAGCCCGCCCAGGATGCCGAGCGTGAGCCCCTCCAGCATGAACATCCAGATGACGTCGCGGCGGCGCGTGCCGAGCGCCATCACGGTGCCGATCTCCTTGGTACGCTCGAGGATGGCCATCGTCATCGTATTCGCGACGCCCAGGACGACGATGAGTGCCACGATGACGATCAGCGTGTTGAAAATCCGGCTGAAGAGCTGTCGGACCTGATGGTAGCGGGTCGCCAGCTCCTCCCACGTCTTCATCTCCAGGGCGAGGTTCCGCTCCTTGATCAACGATGCGATGCGATCCCGGACGAAGGGCGTGTTCTCGGTCTTGTCCACCGAGATGGCGACGGACTGGACCTCGCCTTCGTTGTCCAGGAGCCGCTGGACCTCGGAGATGGGCGCCTTGAGGAAGCGATCGTCGAAGGCCTTCTCCCCGGACTCCCAGGTGCCGCGCACCTTCACGGCCAGCGCGTTGATCGCGCCGCTCTTTGTCGTGCTCAGCAGCGTGAGGTCGGCGCCGGGCTTGACGCCCAGGCCCTGGGCGAGGCCCAGGCCGAGCACGACGCCGCCCGAGTCATCGGACTTCAGCTCCTCACCTTCGACGACCCGGGCGAACGCCGACAGCTTCGCTTCGGTTTCCGGCTGCACGCCGGACCCGACGAACGACGTCGTGGTCTCGCCCGTGGACACGAGGCCCGAAAAGCCGAGGCGGGGCGTCACCTGCGTCACGTGCTCGATGCGGGAGACCAGGTCGCGGACTTCGCCGTAGTTGGGAATCATGTATTCGAACGGAGCGATCGAGCCCTTCTCGGAATAGCCCTTCCGGTAGAGCTGGATGTGGCCGATCTGACTCTGGATCGCCTGCTCGCGGACGCCGACATACGTGTGCTGGACGAATCCGCCGAACAGGATGACCGAGGTGGCCCCGAAGGCCATGGCGGCGAGCGTGATCAGCGTGCGCCGGGTGTTTCGCAGCACGTTCCGGAGAGCGAGCTTCAGGAACAGTCCCATGTCAGTGTCTCCTTGCCTTCCGCGACATCGCGTCCGCGCTGACCCCTTGCCCTGTCCGGGTCACGGCTGATGGCTCCCGGTGGAGTGGCCCTCGCCGGCATGACCGGGCTGGCGAGCATGGTGGACCGGCGCCTCGCTCCGGTGGTGCGTCGTGGACGGCTCGTAGTGGGCGTCGTGGACGTGGAGCTGACCGTCGCTGATCTCCAGGACGCGGTTGGCGAGCCGCATGAAGCGCTTGTCGTGGGTCGAGTAGATGAAGGTCGTGCCGTGCTCCCGGTTCAGGTGACGCATCAGCTCGACGATCTCGTGCCCGCTCTTGCTGTCGAGGTGGGCCGTCGGCTCGTCGGCCAGCACCAGCAGGGGATCGGTCACCAGCGCGCGCGCGATGGCCACCCGCTGCTGCTGGCCGCCCGACAGCTCGTTCGGCCGGTGGCTGGCGCGGTCGCCCAGGCCGACCTTCTCCAGCGCGCCCTGCACCAGGCTCGTGTTGTCCTTCGCCCGACCCTGCAACAGCAGCGGGTACTCGACGTTCTCGAAGGCGGTCAGCACCGGGATCAGGCTGAAGTTCTGGAAGATGAAACCGATCTTCTTCGACCGGATCTCCGCCAGTCGATCCGAGCTGAGCCGGCTGACCGGCTCACCGTCGACGAGAATCTCCCCGGACGTCGGCGTGTCCAGGCAGCCGAGCAGGTTCAAGAGCGTGCTCTTCCCCGCTCCCGAGGGGCCCGCCACCGCGACGAACTCCCCGTGATCGACGGCGAAGCTCATGCCGCGCAGCGCGTCCACCGTCAGCTTGCCGAGCCGATAGCTCTTTCGCAGGTCCTGTACCTCGACGACGGGTTTCACGGAAGTGCCTCCTCCGTCATGCGCGCCAGGGGCTCGTGGCCACGCCGGTCATGCGACCCGCGGCGGCCTCATCGTTCGACTCGCGAGACAACTGCGTCGCACCTACCCGGCGGTCGCCGGGCCGAGAGCCTGCGCGATCCCGCCCAGCCTGGCGGGCGAGTCGGCGGCGTAGGCGCGGACGTCCGGATGGATCTGCCGAACCAGGCCGGTGAGGACCCGGCCGGGGCCGACCTCCAGGTACGTGCCGCACCCGGCCTCCAGAAGCCGCTCGACGCAGGCGACCCAGCGGACCGGGCTCGTGATCTGGGCGACGAGCGCCCGGTGGACCTCGTCGGCGGTCTCGAGGATGCGGCCTGGCGCATTCGCGACCAGGGGGACGGCCGGGTCTTTCCACTCGACGCGCTCCATCGCGGCCGCCAGGCGGGCCTGGACCGGCGCCATCAGCGAGCTGTGGAATGCGGCCCCCACCTGCAGGCGGATCGCCCGCTCGGCGCCGGCTTCGACGGCGAGCGCCGTGAGCCGCTCGACGGCCGGCGCGTCGCCGGACACCACCAGCTGCGTGGGGGCGTTGATGTTGGCGAGCTCGACGGTGCCGAGCGCCGAGGCCGTGGCGCAGAGCGGCCGCAGGCGTTCCGCGTCGAGACCGATGATGGCCGCCATCGCGCCCGGCCGCTCGACCTGGACCTGGCCCATGAGCCGCCCACGCTCGCAGACGAGCCGCATCCCGTCCTCGACCGACAGGGCGCCCGCGACGACAGCCGCCGTGTATTCCCCCAGGCTGTGACCGGCGACGAAATCGGGCCGGAGCCCGACCGCCCGCGCCTGGTCGCCCAGGGCCAGGCAGACGGCAAAGAGCGCGGGCTGGGCGATCTCGGTCCGGGTCAGGGCGTCCAGCGGGCCATCCAGGCACAGCTTCCCGATGGGATGCCCGGCGTGGGCCTCGGCGAGCGCCACGTAGCGCTCGAACAGCTCCGGCTGGCTTCGCGCGAGCTCGGCGCCCATTCCGACCCGCTGGGAGCCCTGCCCCGGGAACAGGAACGCGACCTTCGCTCCGGCCGCGCCCGCAGCCACCGGGGCGCGCGCCGGGAGGCTGCGATCGGATTCGGCGGAGGCCGATTCCATCACGTCGCGCTCGCAACGCCGGACATCCGGGCCGTCGGGGCCGGCCATTCCGCCGACCAGTCCAGGATCATCCCCGCGTACGTCCACTTCGTGGCCTCCAGGCCCACGAGCATGATCCGATCGCCCGGCTTGATCCGGCCGGCTCGCCAGGCGTCGTCGAGCATGATCGGCACCGCCGCGGAGCCGGTCGCGCCCCGCGAGGCGAGGTTGTCGAAGATCTTCGGCTGGAGGGCGACCCATTCCTCCGTCCGGAGGCGCGCCGCCTCGAGGGCCTCCAGCATCCAGCCCACGTTGCCTTCGGGGATCAGACAGAGGTCGATCGACTCGGCTCCGACGCCGGTGCGCCCCAGCGTCTCGGCCAACGCCTCGGTGATCATGTACGGCGTGAATCGGCCCGCCTCGACCACGTCCACGCGCAGGTCCGGGAACCTGGGCGAGGCCAGCTGCTTGTGGATCGGCGCCTGCGTCCCGCCGCCGAGCGCCAGGATGCCGGGTTTCTTGCCCCCCCCTATGCAGGCCATCACCGATCCGACGATGCCGCGGCCCTCCTCGCTCCGCTGGAGGACCACGGCGCCGGCCCCGTCTCCGAACATGTAGAGCGCGAGGCGGTCACGCATCCGGATGGAGGCGGGATCCTTGCCCAGGAACAGCGGAACGAGGGCGGGCGAGATGGCCTCGGACCCGATCACGACCGCGGTCTGGTGCCCCCCCTGCTCCAGGTAGAGGCGGGCGACGTCCAGGGCCTGGACCCAGCCGGCGCCGCCGGAACGGAACTCCATGGTCGCGCACCGGCCCAGGCCGAGCTTGTCCAGCACGAGATTGACTACCGCCGGGATGGGGTAATCCGGGGTGGCCGTGGAGAGCACCAGGAGGTCCACCTGCTCCGGCGCGAGGCCTGCGACCTCCAGCGCCTGCTTCACCGCCTTGACCGCCATGTCCGAGTTGTTCTCGCGGTGCTCGCCCGTCGCGGGATCCACCATCCAGTAACGGCGCTGGACGGACACGCCCGCCAGGACGTCCTCGTCCAGCGGTCCCACCAGCCGCTCGAGGTCCTCGTTGGTCAGCGGCTCGCCCGGAAGATACGCGCCGGTGCTCAGGACCCGTACCCCCTTCATGGTCCCGTCTCCCGACCAGGGGTCGACTCTCGATAGGGCGCCAGCACGATGGAGAAATGCGTCCCGCCCAGCGACGAGCTGTTGACGAGGGCGGGCCCCTGGAGCAGCCCGTGGGCGGCTCGCTGCCAGCCCTTCAGCGCGAGCGCCGCGCTCAACGCGCCGCCGACGCCGATGGGCTCGCCCAGGAGGAGCTTGGGGGCCGCGACGCGCGTCTGCGTGCCGACCACGCGCCGGATGGCAGCGGCCTCCGCTCGGTCGGCCGCCCGGTAGCCGGAATACCCGGCCCAGATCCCGCTCACGTCGGCCGGCTTCAAACCGCTGCGCTCCACGGCGAGCCGCATCGCCCGCGCGAGCCCCCGGCCCCACGGGTCGAACGCCCCGACCCCGAGCCCGTCCGACGCGATGCCGTATCCCAGCACTTCGCCGTAGATCCGCGCGCCTCGCGCCCGCGCGTGTCCGAGCCGCTCCAGGATCAGCGACGCTCCCGCCTCGGCCAGCGCGAACCCGCCGGCGGGCGAGAGAAGCCCGAGCTGTCGGTAGGCGCGGATCACGGCGTCGGTCAGGGTGTCGGCGGCCACGCAGAGCAGCGCGTCGGCGCGACCGTCGGCGACGAGGTCGCGCCCGTAGCAGATCGCCGACGCCCCGGCCGCATGAAGCGCCGTGACCGTGGAGGTCGGCCCCACCGTGCCGAGGTGGACCGCCACGTGGCCGGCGGCGGCGTTGTAGACCGTGTTCGGGAAGATCGCGGGGTTCGCGGCCGACGGCCCTTCGTGGAGCAGGGGCCCGACGAACCGCTCCATGGTCTCCATGGGGCCGAGGCCCGTCCCGAACACCACGCCCACGCGGTGCCGGTTCTTCGCGCTCACCTCGACCCCGGCGTCCCGGAGGGCGAGCTGGGACGCGACGACCGCGAAGATTCCGAGCCGATCCATGCGCCGCTGATCCCGCGCAGCCAGGAACGGCGAGGCATCGAGGCGGACACGGCCCAGTGGCACGCCGTCCTCCACCTGGATGGAGGGCCGGGACGTGGCGACGGCCTGGTAGACCTCGTCCACGTCGCAGCCCGCGCTGGTGAGCGTCGCGAGACCCGTCACCACGACCCGGTCGAGCTCGGGCCGGGGTAATGGCGTCGTGAGCGCACGCGGCCGCGCGAGCACCAGGCAGGCGTTCGCGCCGCCGAACGCAAAGTTGGTGGAGAGCGCCACGTCGGTGCTCACGGGACGCGCCGCGTTCGGGACGTAGTCCAGGTCGCACTCCGGATCGGTCGCTTCGTAGTTCGCGGTCGGAGGGGCGAGCTGCTCCACCAGGGCCCTGGTCGTGACGATGGCTTCGACCGCGCCGGCCGCGCCGAGGAGGTGGCCGATCATCGATTTGGTACTGCTCACCGACGCACGGTCCGCGGCGGCGCCGAGCGCCAGACGGATGGCGTTGGTCTCCGCGGCGTCGTTCTTCGCGGTTCCGGTTCCGTGCCCGTTGATGTAGCCGACCTGCTCGGGAGAGACGCCCGCGGCGGCCAGCGCGGCCCGGATCGCGCGCGCGGCGCCTTCCCCTTCGGGATGCGGGGCGGTGGGGTGGTAGCCGTCGGCGGAGAGCCCGTATCCCGCGACCTCGGCCAACATCGAAAGTGCGAAGCGCCGGGCCAGGTCTTCGCGCACGAGGACGAGCATGCCGCTGCCTTCCCCGAGGGAGAGCCCCTGACGGCTCCGCGAATACGGAGCGGCCGGACGGGGCGACAGCGACTCCAGGGCACTGAATCCGGCAAAGAGGAAATCCGACAGGGCATCGGCGCCGCCCGCCAGGGCGGCGTCCGCGTGGCCGGCGCGGATCAGCTCGGCGGCGTACCCGATGGCGTTCGCGCCGGCCGCGCACGCGGTGTTAACGGAGAGCACGGGTCCTTTCAGGCCGAAGGCGCCGCTCACCGCTTCGGCGAGCGCCTGGGGTGGGGCGAGGAGGAGCAAGCCCGGCTCCTGGGACCCCCAGACGAGCTCGCCGGCATACCAGTCCTCTGCGCTCAGCAGGCCCGCATTGCAGGTCCCCATCACGACGGCCCAGCGTTCGGGGGGAACGTGATCGAAGTCGAGTCCCGCCGCGAGCATCGCCTCCTCGGCCGCGCGGATCGCGAAGTCGATCGCCGGCTCCCGGTACCCCTCCGGCCGCCGATAATAGTGCTTGGGCAGATAGACCGGCTGCGCCTCGCCGCCGATGCGCGTGCCAAACCCTTCCATCGGGATCTGACGAACCGGACGGATGGCCACGCGCCCGGCCTTGACGCCGTCCCACAGGTCCTCGGCGGTCAGGCCCTGGGCGGTGACGGCGCCGACACCGACGACGACGACACGGTTCACCGCTTCGCGCGCCTCCGGAATGGCTCGCTCCCTCACGAGGCAGCCGCGCGCAACACCAGTGCGGTCGCCTGGCCTTCGAACCCGCGGGCGACGGCAACGGCCTCGCGGATGGCGAGGTTCCGAGCCTGGCGCGGGACCCAATCCAGCTCGCAATCGGGGTCGAGGTTGTCCAGGTTCAGCGTCGGGGGCACGGCCTGATGATGGATGGCCAGCGCCGCGACGGCCACGTTCAGGGCCCCGGCGGCGGCGCCCAGGTGTCCGGTGGCCGCCTTGATGCTGCTGCCCGCGAGACGCTGGCAGGCCGGCCCCCAGATCGCGCGGATCGCCCGTGCCTCGCTCGTGTCGCCGAGCCTCGTCGCGCTGCCGTGGGAGACGATGTAGTCGATCGCGTCGGGCTTCGTGTCGGCCTCCCGCAGCGCCGCGCGGAGCGCGCGCGCCAGGCCCCGGCCCTCGGGATGCGGGACGACCAGCCGATAGGCGTCGAAGCCGCTTCCGAAGCCGGTGACCTCCGCGTAGATCCGCGCCCCCCGTCGCGTTGCCGCGTGGTACTCCTCGAGCACGAGGAACGCCGCGCCTTCGCCGACCACGGATCCCGTGCGATCGCGATCGTACGGCCGGCACGCGGCGGCCCCCAGCTCGTTCCGATCCGTCATGACCTCCAGCCCATCGATCTGCGACAGGTTCCACCACGAGGCCGTGTCGTCGAAGCCGCCGGCCAGGGCGACCTCGGCGTCGCCGCGACGCACGACCCGACACGCCGTCCCGACGGCGACGGCGCTCGACTCGGCGCCGCCGGCGAAGTAGGTGGAAGGGCCCGTGAAGCCGAACGCCTGGGAAATGAAGAAGAGGGACGCGGCATGCAGGCCTTGCACGTAGAAGAGCGGGTGGACGACCGACGGCGCGATCCTGGCGAAGCGATGGATGTCGACCGTCCCCTCGCCGTCGCGGGCGTCCGCGGCCGCCTCCAGGAGCTGCGTGGGATCGGCGATCTGCTTGTCGCCGCCCACGTACAGGGCTATCAGATCGCCGTCGTGCCCGCTGCCCTCGAGCTTCGCGTCGGCCAGCGCCAGCTTGGCCGCCGCGAATGCCAGCTGGTCGTCTCTCGTCATCAGGCGCAGCATGCGCCGGTTGTCGACGAATGCCTCCGGGTCGAAGTCGGCGAGCTCCGCCGCCACCCGGGTGCGGAGCGAGGAGGCGTCGAACCGGCGGATGGGGCCGACCGCGCTCCGGTTCTCCATCAGCGCGGCCCACGTGGCCTCGGTCCCGATCCCCAGGGGCGTGACGAGCCCCATGCCGGTGACGACCACCCGCCTCATGGAGACCCCGTGAGGCCGCGGGGCACGAGTCGGAGTTCCCGGACCGATGTCGTGAGGCGGCCCTCCGTCCACACCGATCCGTGCAACGTGGCGGCGTCAGCCAGGAGCTGCTTCAGCTCGACCGCCAGCTCCAGCTGGTCACCCGGGCGGACGTAGTGACGGAACCGGATCTCGGTCGCCCTGGAAAGCTGCCACCGGCGCCCCGTCTGCTTCTCCAGGAAGAGCGCGGCGAGCTCCGCGAGGCTGCCCAGGATCAGGACGCCCGGCAGGACCGGGAAGCGGGGGAAGTGGGTGTCCAGGATGGCGAGCGTGTTCGGGACGTTGCGCAGGGCGCGGGCGCCGTGGCCGGGCTGGACGTCCACGATTCGATCGAGCGCGGTCCACTGGCTCACGAGCGCGTTCACGAGCCGTCGCCCTCGGCCTGTCGCATGACGAGCGACGCGTTGGTGCCGCCGAAGGCGAAGGCGTTGACCATGACTCCCCGCACCCGCATGCGGCGCGCGATGTTCGGGACGTAGTCGAGGTCGAGCTCCGGGTCGGGGTGCTCCAGGTTGATCGTCGGAGGCACGATCTGGTCCCGCAGCGCGCACGCGCCCACCAGGACGTTCAGCGCGCCGGCGGCGGCGGTGAGATGGCCCGTCATCGACTTCGGCGAGCTGATGGCCAGCCGATAGGCGTCGGCGCCGAAGACGTGCTTCAGGGCGACGGTCTCGGTCAGGTCGTTGCCGGGAGTGCTCGTCCCGTGGGCCACGACGTAGTCGATCGCGGCGGTGGGCAGACCCGAGTCCTTGAGCGCGCTCGCCATCGCCAGGATGGTCCCCCCGCCGTCCGGTGGAGAGTCGGTGATGCGATAGGCGTTGAGGCTCGAGCCGTAGCCGACCAGCTCAGCGTAGATCCGCGCCCCGCGACCCCGCGCCGCCTCCCAGTCTTCGAGCACGGCGACGACGGCGCCCTCCCCGAGCACGAACCCGGAGCGCTCGCGGTCGAACGGCCGGCACGCCCGCTCGGGCGCCTCGTTGTACTCGGCCGCGAGGGCCCCCACGAGAGCAAAGCCCAGGACGTCGAGGTAGGTCGTGAGCGCGTCGTACCCGCCGGCGAGCATCAGCTTCGCCTCGCCGAGCTGGATGCGGCGAAAGGCTTCTCCGATGGCGTGCGACGACGCCGCGCACGCCGTGCTGACACTGATCATGGGGCCCTGGCATCCACCGAGCAGCGCCATGGCGGCCACCGGGAGGTTCTGTGCCCGGAGGAGCGCGTGCGCCGGAGCGGTCCGGTGGAGAACCTTGCCGCCCGTGGTCCGCTGCAGGTGTCCCTTCTCGGCCAGCTCGTCGAGCGGAGGTCGCCCGGCATGCCCGCCCATCGCGATCCCGCGATCCTCGGGCTGATAGGTCTCCGGTCCCACCTGCGCATCCTGGAGGGCCTGGGCGGCCGCGCCGACTCCGAACTCGCCCGCTCGCCACAGAAAGCGCTTCCAGCGCGGTTCGGGTAGATAGGGGTCCACGGCGAAGTCCTTGACCATGCCGGCGATGCGGACCGGATACTCCTGGGCCGGGAAGGTGGTGATCGGCCCGATGCCGCTCCGGCCGGCCACCAGCGAGGCCCAGGTGCTCGCGAGATCATTGCCGACCGGCGTGATGGCCCCCAGCCCGGTGATCGCGACCCGAGCCGTCATCGGCCGGTCTCGGACCGGCTCAGCAGGGTACGGAGCTGCGCCGTCTCGGTCGGGTCTTCCAGCTCCGCCGCGTCCACCAGCACGCACATGATGGCCTCGGCCTCGAGGACCGGCCGCCCGTCTACGGCCGTGCGGCCGGACAGGACGGCGACCTCGTCGCTCATGGACTCGACGGTCCCTTCCAGCTCGAGCACGTCGCCGGGCCGGACGGACCCCAGGAAGGATACGGAGCCGATGGAAGCCAGGGCGGCCCGCTTCTTCTGGTCCGTGGACAGGACGACGAGCCACGCCCCGGCCTGGCAGAGCGCCTCCAGCACGAGCGGCGCGGGCATGACGGGACCGCTCTCGGTGACGTCCCAGTACTCCTCGGCGTGCGAGGTGAGCTTGCGGGCACGGATGGAGCGAGCCGGCTCGTAGGCGTCCACGCGATCGACGAGATGGAAGCGCATGGGGTCAGACGGCGGCGCGTCCTTCGCCACGGCCCCGGCCGTCGGCCGCCGCCGGCCCACGGGCCACCACCAGCGCCTGCGCGATGGCCAGGTCCCCGGTGTGAGAGAGCGATACGTCCACGTCCGTGAACCCGCGTCGCCGCGCGTAGGCCTGCACCTCGCCGTGCAGGACGACCGCCGGGCGGCCCGCGGCCCCGCCCTCGATCTCCACGTCGGTCCACTGCATCCTCTGTCCGAGCCCCGTTCCGAACGCCTTCAGGATTGCTTCCTTCGCCGCGAAGCGCGCAGCCAGGTGCTCGTAGCAGCGCCGCTTGCCGAGGCAGTGGGCGAGCTCGCGCTCGGTGAAGACGGTTTCCAGGATCCCCGGATTCTCGGTCGCGAGCCGCTGCACGCGCCCGACCCGGACGATGTCCACCCCGATCCGGAGGCTCGGCTCAGCCGACCCGGGCGGCCGCACGCTGGGAAACCATGTCGGCCAGGTTCTGGACGGTGAACAGGTTGATGACCTTTCGGGCGTCCAGCCGCCCGGCCAGCTCGTCGGGGTTGATCTGCGGCATCACCTTCTTGAGGTGGGCCAGTCCAGTCGGCGCGACCATCCCGTCCTCGGTGCCGAACTCCTCGTCCGGGATGCCGCCCTGGATGTAGGCCGCGAGATCCGCCGCCTTGATCTTGATCCCCAGCTTCCGCTCGATCCGGAAGAGGACGTCCAGCAGGTCGATCGATTCCGCCCCCAGATCGTCGAGCAACGAGGCGCCGGGCCTGACCTCCGCTTCGGCGATGCCGAGCGCCTCGACTACCGCCCTCCGGACCGTGCTCAAGATCTCGTCGTCTGCCATGGCCTCTCCTTCTCCGTGATGTGTGATGGTCGCCAGGCCCGCCTCGCCGGGACGCGGGTCATCGTAGCGGTGCGCCCACGCCGAGCATGCTGCTCGTGCCGCCGTCCACCGTGACGAGGGCGCCCGTCACGTAGCCGGCGTCGGGGCCGGCCAGAAAAGCCACCACGCGGGCCAACTGCTCGGGTGTGGCGATCGTGCGCAACGGAATCTGACGGACGATCCCATCGCCGCCATCCCGCTCGAGGAGGTCGTGCACGAGATCGGTGTCTACGAACCCGGAGAGCACCGCGTTGACCCTGACCCCGAAACGCGACAGCTCCATGGCGCAACAGCGGGTGAACGCGTTGACGGCGGCTTTCGAGGCCGCGTAGTTCGACTGGCCGATCCAGCCGCGCTCGGCCATGACGGAGGACACGTTCACGATGACGCCGTCGCGTTGCGCCATCATGTGCCCGATGCTGGCCTTGGTGCAGTGGAAGACGCCGCCGAAGTTGACGCGCATGACGTCGAACCAGTCCGCGGCGTCGAGGTTGAAGAGCAAGCCGTCCTTGGCCACGCCCGCGTTGTTGACGAGTATGTGCAGGCCGCCTAGATCGGAGAGGGTGCGCTGGACCATCGCCTCGACCTGGGCGTAGTCCGCCACGTCGGCCGCGACCGCGATGCCGGTTCCCCCCGCACTCTGGATCGTGCGCAGGACGTCCCCGGCCCGGTCCGCGCGGGCCCTATAGTTCACGGCGACGGCCGCCCCCGCTTCGGCCAGGGCGAGGGCGATGGCCCGCCCGATGCCGCGGGAGGCGCCCGTCACGAGGGCGACCTTTCCTTTGAGCTTCATCTTCCGGCAATCCACGCGTGCCGGCCGGCCCTCGGGAGGCGCCGGCGCCCCGCGCCGGGCGACTACCTGTGCTGGGGGGGTCCCAGCCGGCTGACGGCCTCGTGCAGGTCGCGGTGCGCCTCGAGCACGTCCTTCAGCGTGGCGAGGTTCGCCTCGACCTCGCGCTTGATCATGCGCTCGGCGATCGCCTTGGCGGCCTTGAAGGTGCCGCGAGTGTCGATCTCGATCTCCACGGTCAGGCGCGTCCCGCCCTTGACCGGCTCGAGCGTCGTGCGCTGGTCGATGCTGAACTGAGGGGATTCCTCTTTCACGCGGTAGGCCTTGTCTTTCTCGAATTCCACGATGTAGCCCTCGAACTCCAGCCGACGCCCCATGAACTTTCGCACTTCGCGGAGCTTCGTGCCGACCCCGGTCTGGCCCTGCGAGTCCACCTCGATCAGACCATGCTGCCAGTTCACGTGCTTCTCCGGATGCGCGACGAAATCGAAGATCTCCCCCGCTGGGCGCTCGATCACGGTGCTGCTGGCGAAGCTGATCATTGGGCACTCCTCCGCGGTCGGGTGCTCGAGACACGGGCGGGAAGCTGGCCACCTCGGTGCGTCGCCCGCTCAGTACGTCAGGACTCTAGGTTGTCGGTCAGGGGTTGTCAAGGGTTGTGCGAACCCGACACTCCCTTCCCGGTCGCGCCCCCGTGCCGGCGGAGCTTATGGCATACTCGGTGCTCGGCCCGGCAGCCCGTCACCCGGCGCCCGGCCGCTCGACCGTCGCCCTGCGGCGGAACGGCCCGCCCCGGCCTCCGGGGCCGGGCGGGCGTCGTCGCGGCCGGGAGAGTGCGTTATACTACTGCCCCACACCCTGGACATACCCGCGCGGACCGGGTCGCCCCCGCTTCGACCGGTCGTGGGACACGAGGTAGGCTGACCGACAGATGAACCTGCTCGCTGCCCTCAGCATCTGCATCATCGCGTCGTCCGTCCTGGCGTTCCTCGCGCGATCGCTCCGCCAGCCGCTGATCCTCGGCTACATCGTGGCCGGCGCCCTCCTCGGGCCCCACGTCGGGTTCGGGATCATCACGGACGAGCACGACATCGAGCTGATCGCCGAGATCGGGCTGATCCTCCTGCTCTTCATCATCGGCCTGGAGATCAACCTGCCACGCCTGGCCCAGGCCGGCCGGACCATCGTCGTGACGGGCTTGCTCCAAGCCCCCATCTGCGCGGCCCTGGCCTGGCTGGCGCTGAGCCCGCTGGCCGCCTCGACCGGCGGCCGCTTCGACCAGCTCTACCTCGCGGTGGCGACGAGCATGTCGTCCACCTTGATCGTGGTCAAGCTCCTGGCGGACAAATTCGAGATCGGGACGTTCGGCGGCCGCCTCACGCTAGGCATCCTCGTCTTCCAGGACCTGTGGGCGATCATCTTCCTGGCGCTCCAGCCCAACCTGGACAACCTCCAGGCGCTCCCGCTCCTGCGCTCGCTCGCGGTCGGCGCCGCGCTGCTCGTGGGCGCCGTGCTCGCCGCGCGGTACCTCCTGCCCGCCTACTTCCGCGCCATCGCCACCTCGCCGGAGCTCCTGCTGGTGAGCTCGATGTCGTGGTGCTTCCTGGTCTCGGGCGCGGCCGCCTGGGTCGGGCTCTCGGCCGCGATGGGCGCCCTCATCGCCGGCGTGGTGATCGAGAACTACCCCTATACCACCGAGGTCATCTCGAGCATCTCGGGCGTCCGCGACTTCTTCATCACCCTCTTCTTCGTCGCGCTGGGGCTCAAGATCCCGAGCCCGTCCGCGGAGCTCGTGCTCCTCGCGCTGGGGGTCGCCGCGTTCGTCGTGGTGAGCCGGTTCCTGGCCCTGTACCCGAAGTTCGCGTTCCTGAAGGTGGACACCCGCACGGCTGGCGTGGTGGCGATCAACCTCGGGCAGATGAGCGAGTTCTCGCTGGTCATCGTGACGCTGGGGGTGAGCTACGGACACGTGAGCCAGACCATGGGCTCGCTCGTCCTCTACACGCTCCTGATCACCTCCGTCCTGTCCACGTACGGCATCCTCTACAACCACGCGGTGGCCACCTGGCTCTCGCGCCGGCTGGAGCGCGTGGGGCTCCCCCAGTGGTTCGGCGAGGACGCCTCGGCCGCGGCGGAGGAGAAGGGGCGGGACCTCTTCCTGCTCGGCGTCTCGCGCGAGGGCCTCGCCCTCGTGGACTATCTCCGACGGAACGATCCGGCGATGAAGGAGCGCATCGTCGGGATCGACTTCAACCCGGAGACGCTCCGGCGCCTCAAGGAGCAGGGCGTCGAGCATCACTACGGCGACATTTCCAACGCCGAGACGCTCCGGCTCGCGGGCATCGAGCGGGCGGCCATCGTGGTGTCCGGGATCTCGGACTGGTTCCTCAAGGGGATCGACAATCTGCACATCCTCCGGGAGGTGCGCATGATCGCCCCCGGGGCGCGCGTGGTCGTGACCGCGGACACGGTGGAGGGCGCCGAGCGGCTGTACGCCGAGGGCGCGGATTACGTGATGATCCCACCGGCCCTGACGGCCGAGCATCTGTACCCGGTCTTGCGGGACGGCCTCCCGGAGGCCGCGGCCACCGGGCCGCGCTGGCTCATCGTGCTCCGGCAGGACCAGGTCGAGCTCCACGAGCGGCTGCGGCACCGCTTCAAGGGCGTGGCGCTGGTGATCGTCGATCGGCGCCAGGGTGACCGGCGGCGCGACGGCAGCGCGGTCGAGGCGGAGCGGCGGCGGGGGGATCGCCGGCGGCCGCTGTCGGTGCCCGACCTCGCCCGCTGGCGCTTTCTCGGGTACCACATGATCGACAAGGGCGAGCGGGTCGGCGTCTACCGCCTGAAGGAAGACGCGAAGGCCTAGCGGTCTTCGGGGCTCGCGGTTGCTACGCGGCGGAGCGGCCGGCGAGGCGCCGGCAGACCGGGCCGCTCACAGCCAGTGCCGCCGCCGGAACGAGAAGTAGAGCCCGACGGCGAACACCCCCATCAAGGCCGTGGCCGCGGCCACCCCCCACGGCTGGTCCAGCCACGGCATGAGCTTGAAGTTCATCCCGAAGAAGCTCGTCACGATCGTGAACGGGAGCCCGATCGTGGCGATCGCCGTCAGGGCCTTCATCACCTCGTTGAGCCGGTTGTTGACCTGCGAGAGGTAGCTCTCGAGGAGCCCCGTCAGGATGTCCCGGTTGGTCTCCACCTCGTCCAGGATTCTCAGGATGTGGTCGTACACGTCGCGGAAGAACGGGCGCAGCTCCGGGCGCACGTGGGGCACGCCGCTCATGAGGTTCGTGAGCACCTCGCGCAAGGGCCCCAGGCTCCGGCGGAGGTTCGCCAGGTCCTTCCGGGCGCCGAAGACCCGCTCCAGCACGTCGCGCCGGGGCCGGGTGAAGATCTCGTCCTCCAGCGCGTCGACGCGGTCCTCGAGCTCCTCCACGATCGGGAAGTAGTGGTCCACGACCTGGTCCAGGACGTGGTGCAGCAGCCGATCGGGGCCGTCCCCGAGCACCTGCGGGTGCTTCCGCAGCCGCTCCACGGCGGCCGTGACGCTGCGCATGGCGTGCTCGTGGACGGTGACGATGATCCGGTCGTTCAGGAAGATGAACAGGGTGGCGAGGTCGAGGGCCGGCTCGCCGGGGTTGTGGTTGACGCCGCGCGTGACGAGGAAGAGGAAGGTCTCGTACTCCTCGATCTTCGGCCGGGTGTCCGGGTTCTGGGCGTCCTCCACGGCGAGCGCATGGAAGCCGAAGCAGGCCTCCAGGGCCTGGATCGCCTCGGGCTTCGCCCCCTCGAGGTCGAGCCAGCCCTTCGTGCCCGGCTCGCCCACGGCCCGGGCGAGCTGCTCGGCGGAGAGCCCTTCCTCGAGCATCCCGGACCGGACGACCGCGCCGTAGTGCCCCACGTGGGCCTGGCCCTCCGCTACGGCGTGCCGAGCCCGGCCTCGCGCAGGTTCGCCACGATCGCCAGGCTCATGAGGTCCGGATCCCAGTGGGCCCGCGCGGCGCGCAGGATGTCGTCGGCCGTCACGGCCTCGATGGCGCGCCGGTAGCGCGTCGGGTAGTCGAGCCCGAGGCCGAACTGCTCGATCCCGAGGAGCAGCCCGGCCACCTCGGCGTTCGTGTCCATCCGGAGGGGGAAGCTGCCGACGAGGTAGGCCTTGGCCCGCGCCAGCTCCTCGTCCGTCACCCGCTCCCGGCGGAGGCGGACGAGCTCCTCGCGCACGAGGACGAGGACCTCCCGCACCCGCGCGTTCTCGCTCTGGAACCCGGCGAGGAACATCCCCCCGTACCGCCCCGGCGAATACTGCGCGAACACGCTGTAGGCGAGCCCGCGCTCCTCCCGGACGTGGGCGTAGAGCCGCGAGGACGAGCCGCCGCCCAGGATGTGGCTCGCCACGACGAGGGGGTAGTAGTCCGGGTGCGGGCGGCTCACCGTGGCCTGGCCGAGGAAGACGGTGGCCTGCGTGAGGTCGCGCTGGACGGTCTCGGTCCGCGACGGCGTGCCGAGCGAGACGAACCCGGGCGCCGACAGGCTCGCGGCAGGCGCGGTCCAGGCGCCGAAGCGGGCCGTGAGGAGCGCGCGGACCTCGGCCACCGTGACGTCGCCGACCACCGCGACGATCGTCGTGTCCGGGCGGTACGTGGCGGCGTAGAACGCGGCCACGTCGTCGCGGGTGACGCGGCCGAGAGACTCCTCGGTGCCCGCGACCGGGACGGCGTAGGGGTGGCCCGGGAAGACGAGCCGGCGGTAGAGCCGCCCGGCGACGCTCCCCGGGTCCTCCTCCGAGCGCCGGACCTCCGCCCGGACGTCCTCGCGCTTCCGGTCGAACTCCGCCGGCGGGAAGGTCGGCCGCAGGAGCACGTCGGCGAGGAGGTCGAGCCCGAGCCCGAGGTCGCGCCGCAGGACCGAGACGCCGCCGCCGCCGAAGTCGCGCCCGCCTTCGGTGTCGAGGCTCCCGCCCACGAACTCGATGGCGCGGTCGATCTCCGGGCCGGTCCGCGTCTGCGTCCCGCGCGTGAGGAGGAGCGCCGTGAGGTTCGCCAGCCCGGCCTTGTCGGGCGGGTCCAGGACCGCGCCGGCGCCGAGGGCGACGCGCACGACGACGATGGGCAGGGCGGGCCGCTCCGCCACGAGCACCACGAGGCCGTTCGGGAGGGCGAAGCGGACCCCGAGCGGCGGGCCTTCGAGCGCGGCGGGGACCGGGGCGGCCGGGGCGGGAGCGGGCGCGGGCGCCTGGCCCGCGGCGGGCCCGGCCAGCCCCGCGAGCAGGAGCAGGAGGGCCGCGAGGGCCGGCGCGGCGACGGGGCCCGGTGCATCGCGCATGGCGTGCATTATATCGCCTCGACGGCGGTTCCCCGCATTCTCGCGTCAGTCGAGAGACTTCCGGAAGCGCAGGACCGCGAGCGTGAAGATGGCGACGCCGAAGACCACGAGCGGCCAGATGTCCGGCCAGAGCTCGCCGAGGCCGATCCCCTTCAGGACGATGCCGCGGACGATCCGCAAGAAGTAGGTGATGGGCAGGATGCGGGCCAGGTACTGGGCGGGCTCGGGCATCCCCTCGAGGGGGAAGAGCAGGCCGGAGAGGTAGATGGAGGGGAGGATCGCCAGGAACCCGAGCTGCATGGCCTGCGGGATCGTCCGCGAGAGCGTCGAGACGTAGATGCCGATGCCGAGCGTCCCCATCATGAAGAGCGCGGAGAGGGCGTAGAGCAACGCGATGCTCCCGCGGATCGGGACGCCGAAGACGTAGTGCGCGACGATCAGCGCCAGCGTCATCTGCCCGTAGGCGACCAGGAGGTTGGGGAGGATCTTCCCCAGCATGATCTCCCAGCGGCGCAGCGGGCTCACGATCAGCGCCTCGAGGGTCCCCCGCTCGCGCTCGCGCACGACGGCCACCGCCATGATGGTGATCGTGGTCTGCATGAGGAGCGCGCCGATCAGGCCGGGCACGATGAAGAGGGCCGACTGCTGGTCGGGGTTGTACCAGGCGCGAACCCGGACGTCGAGCCCCACCGGCTCGCGCTTGAGCACCGCGCCGCCCGTGGTCTGGCTGAGGATCTCGAGCGACCGGGAGAGACCGAGCGCGGTGGCGGCGTTCATGGCCGACCCCGCCACCTGGGGATCGGAGGCGTCCACGATGACCTGGATGGCCGCACCGCCGCGCCCGCGGAGCCGGGGCGCGAAGTCCGGAGGGATGACGATGCCGACCTTGGCGCGGCCGGTGTCGATCAGCCGGGTCAGCTCGGCGGGCGAGGCGACGTAATACGTGAGGTCGAAGTACTGGCTGTTGGCGAAGGCCTCCAGCAGGGTCTGCGCCTCGACGTCGCGGGACTGGTCGAACACGGCCGTGGGGAGGTGCTTGACGTCGGTGTTGATGGCATAGCCGAAGATGAAGAGGAGCGCGACGGGGATGAACAGGGTGAGCGTCAGGGCCATGGGATCGCGGCGGAGCTGGAGGAACTCCTTCCACACGATCCCGACGAGCCGCCCCCCGATCATGGGGCACCTCGGAGGGGACGCCGAGATGCGACGCTCATCGGCCCGGCCGAGACGCTCATCGGCCCGGCGACGAGACCGCCCGGAGCTGCTCGCGCAGCCGCGTCTTCCGCTCCCGGTCCACGAACGAGATGAAGAGGTCCTCGACCGACGGTGTCACGACGGACACCGTGGCGTCGAGGCCCGCCGCGCGGAGCCTGGCCCGGACGGCCTCGGGCGCGACGTCCTCGCGGGCCGCCACGACGCGGACCAGCGGGCCGTAGCGGACCACCTCCTCGGCCTCCGGCCAGTCGCCGAGCAGCTCGGCGGCCCGGCGGGGCTCGGGCCCCTCCACCTGGAAGACGGGCTTGCGGAAGCTCTCCGCCTTGATGCGGGCCGGGCTGCCCTGCGCGATGAGCTTCCCCTGGTAGATGAAGCCGAGCCGGTCGCAGTGCTCCGCCTCGTCCATGTAGTGGGTGGTGACCACGATCGTCACGCCGCCGTCCGCGAGGCGGCGGATCAGCTCCCAGAACGTCCGGCGCGACACCGGGTCCACTCCCGCCGTCGGCTCGTCGAGGAACACGAGGCGCGGGCCGTGCACGAGCGCGCAGGCCAGGGCGAGCCGCTGTCGGTACCCGCCCGAGAGCCGGCCGGCCAGGACGTCCTCGCGCCCGACCAGGTCGGCGAGCTGCACCATCCGCTCGACTCTCGCGCGACTCTCCCGGGCGGGGACGCCGTAGACCGTCGCATAGAAGGTCACGTTCTCCTCCGCGGTGAGATCGTCGTAGAGCGAGAAGCGCTGCGACATGTAGCCGATCGCCGCCTTGATCCGCTCCGGCTCGCGGCGCAGGTCGAAGCCGAGCACCCGCCCCGTCCCCTCCGTCGGCTCGAGGATGCCGCAGAGCATCCGCAGGGTCGTGGACTTGCCCGCGCCGTTCGGGCCCAGGAAGCCGTAGAGCTCGCCGGCGTGGACGACGAGGTCGACGTGGTCCACGGCGGTGAAGTCCCCGAAGCGCTTGGTGAGGCCCTCGGTGACCACGGCCGGCGGCGGCTCCACGGTCACGGATTCGACTCCGTGCCCCGCCGCCGCGGCGGCGGGCGCGAGGACACGGAATCCATCCTCATGACGCCGCGACGGCGATGACCGCGTCGGCCGGCATCCCCGGCTTGAGCCGGTCGTCGGGATTCACGATCGTGACCTTCACGCGGAAGACGAGGTTCACGCGCTCCTTCTGCGTCTGCACGTTGCGGGGCGTGAACTCCGCTTCGGAGGCGATCTCGGTCACCCGGCCCTCGAAGGTCTCCCGCGGGAAGGCGTCCACCGAGACGCGCGCCGACTGGCCGATCCGCACGCGTCCGAGCTCGACCTCCGGGATGTAGCCGCGGAGCCAGAGGGTCTGGGGGTCGACCAGCGTCAACACGGGCGTGCCCGGCGTCGCCGTGGCCCCGGGCTCGAGGTTCTTGCGGAGCACCACGCCGTCGATCGGCGACTCGATCCGCGTGTCGGCGAGCCGGGCCCGGGCCTGCACCAGCGCGGCCTCGGCCTGCGCGACCTGGGCGCGCGCCGTCTCCACCTGCCCCGGCCGCGGCCCCGCCTCGATCAGCGCCAGGCGGTCGCGCGTGGCCTTCACCTCGGCCTGGGCCGCCTCGACCTGGTTGGCCCGCGGCCCGGCCTCCAGGAGGCGCAGGCGCTCGCGCGCCTGGCGGACCTCCGCCCGGGCCGCCTCGACCTGATCGGGACGCGCCCCGGCCTGCAGCAGCTCGAGCTGCTGCCGCGCGCTCCGCTCCTGCGCGCGCGCCACCTCGTGCGCCTGCCAGGCGCGGTCGCGCTCCTGGGCGGCGATCAGGCCCTGCTCGTAGAGGTGCTGAAAGCGCCGGTACTCCTTCTCGGCCCAGACGCGCGTCGCCTCGGCCGAGGCCAGGGCGCTCTTGGCCTGCTCGACCTCCTGGGGGCGCGCGCCGGCCTCGAGGTCACGGAGGCGCGCCTCGGCCTGCGCGACGGCCTGACGCGCCGCCTGGATCTCTTCCTGGCGGGCGCCGGCCGCGAGGTCGGCGAGCTGGGCCTCGGCGCGCGCCACCGCCGCGCGGGCCTCCGCGATCTCCTCCTTCCGCGCGCCGGCCAGGAGGTCGCGGAGCTGGGCGCGCGCGACCTGCACGGCGGCGTCGAGCCGCGCGACGTCCGCCCGCAGCTCCTCGTCGTCGAGGAGGACGAGCAAGGCCCCCCGGCGCACCCGCTGCCCCTCCTCGACCCGGACCTCGCGGACCCGCGCCGTCGCCTTCGGGCCGATCTCGACCTGCGTCGCCTCCATGGTCCCGGTGAGCTTGAGCCCCGGCCCACCGCCGTCGCGCCGCGACAGCGCCCACAGGCCCGCCGCCGCGCCGGCGACGAGGAGGAGGACGAGGACGAGGCTGCCCCGCAGGGCCCGGGAGAGGTTGAGCATGGCCGCGCCCTACCGGGCCGGCGATGCTCCGGCGGGCGGAACGGGGATGAGGATCGCGGTCGTCTGGTGGTCCCGGACGAAGTACTGGCGGGCGACGCGCCGGAGGTCCTCGGCCGTCACGGCGCGGATCTTCGGCAGGTACTCCTCGGAGAGGCGCCAGCCTCCGACCAGCTCGTGCCGGCCCAGCGTCGAGGCGCGGCTGTACACCGAGTCCTGCCGGAAGATGTACGCGGCCTCGATCTGGTTCTTGGCGCGCTGGAGCTCCTCGTCCCCCACGGGCTCGGTCTGGACCCGCTCGACCTCCGCCATGAGCGCCTTCTCGATCTCCTCGATGGTCTTGCCGGGGAGCGCCGTCGCGTAGAAGGTGAACGTGTCGGGGTCGCGGCTCAGCCGCGAGTAGTCGCCGCCTGCGTCGAGCGCGAGCCGCTGCTCGTAGACGAGCCGCTGGTAGAGGCGCGAGGCGCGGCCGGCGGAGAGCACCGTGGAGAGGAGCTCGAGCGCGTAGCTGTCGGGCGACTGGATGTTGGGCGTGTGATAGCCGATGAAGATGACCGGGAGCTGGGCCTCCTTCTTCACCCAGACGCGCCGCTCGCCGCGCTGCTCGGGCTCGACGACGCGCACGGGCGGCGGGTCCGGGCCGCGGGGGACGCCGCCGAACGTCGCGCGCACCTTCGCCAGCATGGCCGGGGCCCGGAAGTCGCCGACGAGCACGAGGATCGCGTTGTTCGGCTGGTAGTAGGTGTCGTACCAGGCGCGCAGGTCGGCGGCCGTGAGCTGGGGGATGTCGGTGGCGAAGCCGATCGGCGGGATCCGGTAGGGGTGGGCCTTGAAGGCGACGGCGTTGAACTCCTCGGCGAGCGCGCCGATCGGGTCGTCGTCCGTGCGCGTCCGCCGCTCCTCCATGATCACCTTCCGCTCGGCGTCCACCTCGCGCGGGTCGAGGAGAAGGTGCCGCATGCGGTCGGACTCCAGGTCCAGGACGAGGTCGATCTTGTCCGCGACGATGTTGACGAAATAGACCGTCGTGTCCTGCGCCGTGTAGGCGTTTTCCTGGGCGCCCTGCTCCTCGAGGAGCCGGGAGTAGAGGCGGGGACCGTACTTCGGGGTCCCCTTGAACATCATGTGCTCGAGGTAGTGGGAGAGCCCGGAGAGGCCCACCCGCTCGTTGCGCGAGCCGACCCGGTACCAGACCTGGAGCGAGATCACGGGGCTCCGGTGGTCCTCGAGGAGGAGCACCTTGAGGCCGTTCGCGAGGGTCGTCTCGAGGACGTCCGCGGCCTGCGCCTGAGCGGCGCCGAGGAGGAGCAGGCAGGCCAGGAACGGCGCCGCGAGTGGCCGGAGGCGCGGAGTCACGCGCCCATTATACACCGCGGGGTTACGCGCCCCGCCCACCCCGCGGCGCGTCCGTCTCGGACGCGGCCCGCCGCGCCGCCGCCGGCCTGCTGAAAGGGCCCGCGCGCAGCCGAAAGGCCGGGCGCGCGGCCATCGCGACCGGCACGGCGGCGAACCCGAGCAGCGCCGCGAGGTAGCACCCCCAGGCGAACGAGCCGGTCCGGTCCCGCACCCAGCCGGTCAGGTAGGGCGCGAGCAGGCTGGCGACGAAGGCGAGACTGTTGAGGAGCCCGAAGGCGATCCCCAGGACGCGCGGCGGGAACAGCTCGGACAGGAGCGCGTAGACGGGCGCCCAGGCGCCCCAGACGAAGAAGCTCGCGAGGAACACGAGCGCCGCGAGGAGCCCGACCGGCCCGTGGGCCTGGACGGTGAGCCCGGTCGCCGCGATCAGGACCGCGGCGCCGAAGATGGCGCCCGCGAAGACCACCTTGCGAGCGATCCCGTGGCGGTGGAGCCGATCGGAGAGCGCGCCGAGCGCGAGGAGCCCGGGGGGCGCCGCGACCCCGAGGAGGCTCGCGTAGAGCGCCGAGCGCCCGAGTGTCCCGACCCCCGCCTCGGCGAAGAGGGCCGGTCCCCACGTGCCGATGACCCACTGGGTCCAGACCGGCGCGATGCCGGCCAGCCCGAGGATCCAGAGGTCCCGCTCCGCGAAGACGTCGGCCATGGCCGGCGCCGGCTC
>JBIOTN010000160.1:0-17841 GCA_044866005.1 Candidatus Rokuibacteriota bacterium
GAGGAACCCCCCGGGATGTTGCGCCGGCCAGGCCGGCGCTCGGAGCGGAACCCTGCGACGGCGGCGGTCATGCGGACACGAAGCGGCCGTTTTCACCGAAAGCCCCTAGGGCCCGACGGAGAACCGCTGGCGCTCCAGCAGTCGGGCCGCTTCCTTGGCGAGGTACGTGATGATCAGGTCGGCGCCGGCCCGGCGAATCGCCGTGAGCACCTCCATCACCACGCGCTCCTCGTCGAGCCACCCCAGCCGGCCGGCGGCCTTGATCATCGCGTACTCGCCCGAGACCGAGTAGGCCGCGAGCGGCAGGCCGAACTCCTGCTTGACGCGCGCGATCACGTCGAGGTACGGCAGCGCGGGCTTGACCATGACGATGTCGGCGCCCTCGTCCACGTCCAGCCCCACCTCGCGAAGGGCCTCGACGGCGTTCGCCGGATCCATCTGGTACGAGCGCCGGTCGCCGAACTGGGGTGCCGACTCGGCGGCCTCGCGGAACGGCCCGTAGAACGCCGAGGCATACTTCGCCGAGTACGCCATGATCGGCGTCTCGGCGTAGCCGGCCTCGTCCAGCGCCTCGCGGATCGCGCCGACGCGCCCGTCCATCATGTCGGACGGGGCGACGACATCCGCCCCCGCCTCCACCTGGGAGAGCGCCACCCGGGCCAGCAGGTCCACGCTCGAGTCGTTCTTGATCCGTCCGTCCTCGATGACGCCGCAGTGACCGTGGCTTGTGTACTGGCAAAGGCAGACGTCGCTGATCACGAGGAGATCCGGGATGGTCTCCTTCACCACGCGCGCCGCCTGCTGGACGATCCCGTCCTCCGCGTAGGCTTCCGAGCCCCGCGGGTCCTTGGTGGCCGGGATGCCGAAGAGGAGGATCGCCGGAATCCCCATGCCCGCGGCGTCTTTCGCGTCCTTCACCAGCTCGTCGAGCGAGAGCCGGAAGACGCCGGGCATGGAGGCGATCGGCTCGCGGACGCCGCGGCCGTGGACGGCGAAGAGCGGCAGGATGAGGTTCTCCACGCCGAGCCGGGTCTCGCGGACCATGCGCCGGATGAGCGCCGATTCGCGAAGCCGGCGGGGACGGTACAGGGGATGTGCCATCGAATGACCTCCTACGCGGGGGAACTGAAATGCGCCGCGACGGCGTCGGCGAGCGCCGGGACCGTGTACTCGCGCGGCATGACCCGCGCCTCGAGCCCGTACTCGGCGATCGTCGCGGCGGTGATCGGACCGATGGCCGCGAGCACGACGTCCTTGAGCAGCCCGCGGACCGCTTCGGGGCCCAGGAGCGCCACGAACCCGCGCACCGTGGAAGAGCTGGTGAACGTCACGGCATCCACGCGACGGGCCTCCAGGAGATCGAGGAGCCGGTCCGCTCCCTCCTTCACCGTCACCGTGCGGTAGGCCGGCGCGACGGTCACCCGGACGTCCCGGCCCGCCAGCTCGCGCGGCAACACCTCCCGCGCTTCCGCCGCCCGCACCAGGAGCACCTCGCTCCCCGCCGCGAGGTGCGGCGTGAGGGCCTCCAGGAGACCCTCCGCGCGGTACTCGGCAGGCACGAGGTCCGCCCGCAGCCCGACCCGCGCCAGCGCCTCCGCGGTCTCCGGGCCGATCGCCGCCAGGCGCGTGCCGGCGAGCGCCCGCGCGTCGAGCCGTGCCGCGGCGAGCCGTTCGCGGAACGCGGCGACCCCGTTCACGCTCGTGAACACGACCCAGGCGAAGCTGGGCAGGCGCCGGATCGCGTCGTCGAGCGGCCGCCAGTCGTCGGGGGGGTCGAGCCGGATCGTCGGCAGTGCCAGGGCCTCGGCGCCATAGGCCTCGAGGAGGAGCGCGAGCCGCGCCGCCTGCGCCCGCGGGCGGGTCACGACCACCCGGCGCCCGAAGAGCGGCCGGCGCTCCAGCCACAGGAGGCGCCCCCGGAGGCGCACCACGTCGCCGACGACCAGGATCGCCGGGGCGTCGAGCCCCGCGTGGCGCGCCTCGGCAGCCAGGCCGGCGAGCGGAGCGGTGATCGTCCGCTGCTCGAGCCTCGTCGCCCCCACGATCAGCGCGGCGGGCGTCTCGGGGTGCCGGCCGGCGCGGATCAGGCCCTCCACGGCGGCCGGAAGGGTGGCGCCGCTCACCGGGACGAGGAGAGCGGCGAACGCCGGCCCGAGCGACGCCCAGGGGACGACCGCGGGCGCGGCGGCCTCGGGGCCCGCGCCGGCGAGGATCACCGCGCTGGCGCTGCCGGACGGGACCGCCGGGATGCCCGCGAACGCGGCCGCCGCCACTGCCGGGGTCACGCCGGGCACCACCTCGTACGGGATGCCCGCCGCGGCAAGCGCCTCCATCTCGCCGGGAACGCCGACGTCGCCGGATACCAGGCGCGCGACCCGCGAGCCGGCCCGAGCGCGCGCCACCAGGAGCCCGCCCACGGCCGCGGGAGGCACGCCGCCGGCCTCGTCGACACGGATCCGCTCCGCCCCCTCCGCCGCCAGGTCGAGCACGCCGGCCGTCACGCCGGCGTCGAAGACCACGACCTGCGCGTCGGCGAGCGCGGCCTGACCGCGCAGCGTGAGGAGTCCCGGGCCGCCGGGACCCGCGCCGACGATCGCCACCGTCCCCGCCCTCACGCCGGTCGCCCCGAGGTCGCCGCGTCCATCCCTCGGCGTCTCACGCCACCTGGCCGGCGCGGATGATGTCCGCCGCACCCCGCGCCAGCATCCGCTCGGCGACGCGGCGGCCGAGCTCGGCCGGCGCGAGGGCATCCCCGCGGTCCCCGTCCCGCAGGAGCCGCGTCCCGTCCGGGGTCGCGAGGAACGTCTCGAGTCGGAGGCTCTGCCCCTCGAGCCAGGCGTGAGCCGCGAGCGGCGTCGCGCACGAGCCGCCGACCCGCGCCAGGAACGCCCGCTCCGCCGACGCCGCCGCGCGGGTCGCGGGATCGTCGAGCGGTGCGGCGAGCCGCCGCGTCGAGGCGTCGTCGGCCCGGGTCTCCACGGCCAGCACCCCCTGCCCCACGGCCGGCAGCATCTCGTCGGGCTCGAGGACGACCGCTCCCGCCGGCGCGAGCCCCAGCCGTCGCAGGCCGGCCACGGCGAGGACCACCGCGTCGTAGGGGACCTCGTGGAGCTTCCTCAGGCGCGTCTCCACGTTCCCGCGGATCGGTTCCACGACCAGGTCCGGCCGCCGCGCCAGGAGCTGGACGCGCCGGCGCAGGCTCCCCGTACCGACCCGCGCCCCCCGAGGCAGGGCGGCCAGGCCCGGAGCGTCGCGGCTCACGAGCGCGTCGCGCGGGTCTTCGCGAGCGGGAAACGCCGCCAGGGTGAGCCCGGGCGGCAGCTCGGCGGGCAGGTCCTTCAGGCTGTGGACGGCCAGCGCCACGCGACCGTCGAGGAGCGCCTCCTCGATTTCTTTCACGAAGAGGCCCTTCCCGCCGACCTCGGCCAGACTCGCGTGGGCCAGCTTGTCCCCCGAGGTCGCGAGGGGGACGAGCTCGACCGCCAGCCCCGGCCAGGCGCGTCGGAGCGCCTCGGCGACCAGCTCCGCCTGCCGAACGGCGAGCGGGCTCCCGCGCGTGCCGATGCGCACACCCTCAGCCACCCTCCGGCCGCTCCGGCGCGAGGCCCGACGCGACGAGCGCGGCCGCGGGGAGGAGAGGGAGGCGCCTCCCGGCGTCACCGCGCGCCGGCCCCGGCCGGCGCGGGGTCGGCAGCGACCGCGCGTCCACGCGCGAGAGCGCGCCGAGCAGGCTCCGCTTCAGACCCGGGTGGACCCGCTCGAGCTCCCGCAGGAGCTTCTTCACGCGGTGGCGCTGGAGCGTGGGGTCCTTGCAGCCGGGACACGCGCAGCACACGACCGGGAAGCCACGCGCCGCGACGTACTCGACGATCTCCGACTCCCAGACGTAGACCAGCGGCCGGATGACGGTGTGGCGGCCGTTCTCGGCGGCGAGGCGCGCCGGCATCGCCTTGATCTGGCCATTGAAGAAGAGGTTGAGGAGCAGGGTCTCGATGAAGTCGTCGGCGTGGTGTCCGAGCGCGATCTTGTTGCAGTGAAGCTCGTCCGCGTAGCGATAGAGGGCCCCCCGGCGGAGCCGGGCGCAGAGGGAGCAGAACGTGTCGCCGGGCTCGATCTTCTCCTTCACCGTGAGGTTGATCCGCGCGCTCCGCATCTCGTACGCGTAGCCCTGGCGCGACAGGTAATCCTCGATCAGGTCGGCGCGGAAGCCGGCGAAGCCCTGGTCGACGTTGAGCGCGATCAGGTCGAAGCGCACGGGGGCCCGCCGCGCCAGCAGGCGAAGGAGGTGAAGCAGCGCCCAGGAATCCTTCCCGCCGGAGACGCCGACGAGGATCCGGTCGCCGGGCTCGACCAGCTCGAAGTCGCCGATCGCCCGCCCCAGCCGGGCCCCGAGCTTCCGCTCGAGCCGCTCGACGTCGTTGGCCGCGTTGTCAGTCATGACACGCCAGTGGCGAGGAGAGTGTTTGATTGTAACAACCGGGCGCAGGCAGTTCAACCGCCCGGCGCGCGGTTCCGCGTCGCCGCGCGCGGGACCCGGGATGATGGTCGGCCGCCGCTGGCCCGCTTCCGGCGTGGGACGGGCGGTGCCGATCAGCTTGCGGGGCGCCGGATGACCTTCTGCCGCACGATGGCCTCGACGCTCGGGAACGCCTTCTGCGCCGCGGGCGGGACGGCCTTCCAGCCGGCCGCGTCGAGCTTGCCGGTGAAGTAGTCGAAGGGCAGCGCGCCGGGCCCCCCGGGCCGGCCGACGACGATCCGGCCGACCATCCCGGCCTGCTCGTGCGGCAGGCAGTAGTAGTCGTAGACGCCCTCGACGCTGAGGGTGACCTCGAAGCGGTCACCCTTCTTGACGAGGAACCCGGAGTCCCAGGGGGCGGCGCCCTCCGGGATGCGGAGCGAGTGGGCGTCGTTCCCGGGGTGATACGCCGTCGTGGTGTGCACGTTCTCCACGACGGTCCAGCGCACCGTCTGACCGGGCTGGACGAGCACCCCGACGGGATCGAACCACACCTCCGCGCCCAGCAGGTCGCTCCGCATCTGGATCTCGACGACTCCGGCGGCGCGAGAGGGGCGCGGCACGGCGAGGCCGGCGAGCGCGAGCCCGCCGGCCTGGATGAACTCTCGCCGCGTCATGCGGGCCTCCGGGGCCTACTTGGGCTCCTTGTCCTCGGGGACGTACCAGAGGACGATGTGGTAGTGGGGCTCGGCCACCCCGGGATGCCCCGCGTTGTAGTAGAGGTCGACGTGGTCCACCTTCTCCTTGGCGACCTTGAGGTCATCGAGCTTCTTGTGGGCGTCCAGGTCCTTCATCGGGACCATGTAGATGGAGCTGACCAGATGCCCTTCCCTGTCGTAGGCCAGGAACGGGCCCACGGGGAGCGTCTTCGGATCGACGTAGAGCGTCCCCATGCCGGGAAGGTAATCGGGCAGCGGGACGAGGGTGCTGACCTTCTTGTACTCGGGACCCGGGGGGGCCATCTGCTGAGCGCGGACGCTGCCGGCGCAGCCGGCAAGGACGACGAGGCTCAGGCCGACGAACGTGACTGCCAGGCTGGAGCGCTTCATGCGGCACCTCCTACCGACCAGGTGGCGACCGAAAGTGGCCGACAAAAGGGGGTTGGTCACCAACGCCCTCGGAGATATGCTAGGCTGGGTTCGGCAACTTATGCAAGCTGAAACTTTCTCAACGGGCCGAGGCCCCACCGCGCCGACCGGGACCAAGCTCGACATCCTGCGGCTCCTGATGACCCAGGAGCTGAGCGCCCAGCAGCTCGGCGAGCGCTTGCAGGTGAGCCCCGCCGCGATCCGGCAGCATCTGGAGGCCCTCGCCGCCCGGGGCCTGGTGGCCCGCCGGAAGCTCGTCACCCGCCCGAGCCGGCCCACCTTCCTCTACCGGCTCTCCCCCGACGGCCGCCGGGTCTTCCCCAAGCGCTACGACCTGCTGCTCGGTGACCTCCTCGAGACGCTCGTCGAGCGGCAGGGGTGGCGGGCCGTCAGCCGACTCCTGGAAGCGGCGGCGGTTCGGCTTGCCGCCCGCGTGCGGAGCGCGGCGACACCGACCCGCGCGAGGCTGGAGTCGCCCTTCGAGCGGCTCGAGGCGGAGCTCGACTGGCGGGCGGACCTCGCCAGGGACGCCGGCGGCCGGCGGCACGTCACGATCCACCACTGCCCGTTCCAGGAAGTCGCCGCGGCCCGCCCCGAGGTCTGCGGCGTCTTCTTCAGCGCGCTCCTGGGCGCGCTCTACGGGGGCGCGCGAGTCGAGCCCGTGGCGGCGTCGGACCTGGCGTGCTGCCGCTTCGTGGTGAGGCCGCGGCGGAAGCCGGAGCGGCGCGGCTAGCCGGAGCCGAGCGTCCTGCGCCCGGCGGCGTCAGCCCCGCGCCGGCGGCGCGGGCGCGAGGGGGGCGTCCTCCAGCGTGAGGACGTCGCCCCCGGCGTAGAGGTTGAAGCTGTCGTGCTGCAGGTAGCCGACGACCGTGATCCCGAGCTGTTCGGCGAGGCCCACGGCCATCTCGGTCGGGGACGTGCGCGAGACCACCAGCGGGACCCCCATGCGGGCGCCCTTCAGCAGCATCTCGGACGAGACGCGGCCGGTGTTCAGGAGGATGCGGTCTTTCGTGGGCGTGCCGCTCAGGAGCGCCTCGCCGACCACCTTGTCCACGGCGTTGTGGCGGCCGACGTCCTCGGCCATGAAGAGCAGGCGGTCGGGATCGGCGAGCGCCGCGCCGTGGATGCCTCGCGACGCGCGATAGCCGACGGCCCGGAGGTACAGATCCTTCATCCGCTCGAAGAGGCGGGCCGGCTCGACACGCAGGTCGGACTCGATCCGCGGGAAGAGCCGGGGGTCGATGCGGAAGGTGATCCCGCCGCCGCACCCGGACGTCAGGATGCGCTCTTTCGGCAGCTCCACCTCCCCCACGAGCTCGACCTCGGCCCGCCCGTCCACCTCGGAGACCCAGAGCCGACGGATCTCGTCCGGGGAGCCGATCACCTTCTCCAGCCAGAGGTAGCCGACCACCAGGCAGTCCAGCTTGGTCGGGGAGGCGAGCAGGGTGATGAACTTCCGGCCGTTCACGAACACCGTCAGGGGCTGCTCGCGGACGACCTCGCCCTTGGTCTCGCGCAGCGTGCCCGTCTTCCACGCGTAGTACGTTCGCATCGCCTCAGGCCTGCTCCAAGCCTAGCACAGGGCCGTCGGGAGAAGGGCGACTTCGCCGAATTGCGAGGGCCCGCGCGATCTGTCAGACTCGCGCGCATGGGTCGCCTCCACCTCCTCGAGGATCTCCCGGAGATCGTGCGGCGACGCAAGCTGGTCCCCCCGGGCCAGGTCGTGGAGGTCTGGCAGGACCTGTACGCGCCGGGCGACGTCTGGGTGGGCGAGGAGACGAAGGCGCAGCTCGACGCGGTGGGGCCGCCCCTCGCGCCCAAGCGCTCGCTGCCGGACGAGGCGGTCCGGATCTACTACGGGCCGCGGCTGCGCGACCTCGGCTCCCTGCCCCGCGAGGAGTCCCTGCGGGCGCGCGTGGTCTCCGCCCACGGGATCGCCGTGGCCTGGATCACGCTGGACCAGTTCGGCGCGCGCGCGGGATACGAGCCGCGGGGACCGGAGGACCCGGTGTTCTTCCTACGGCGGCCCGGCGGCGGCGCCGCCCACCTGTGGCGGCTCTTTCGGACGCGCGGCGAGGCCGTGGCGTACATGACGGAGTACTACGGGAAGGACCCCGAGGCGGAGGGCTGGGCCCGCGGCTTGCCGGTCGCGGACTATGCCGCCCTCCTCGCCCGGCCCGCCGACTGACGCGGCGTCACTCCGGGGCCGGCGGCCGGAGGTCGATCAACGTCGGGACGGCGCGCCAGTAGCCGGCCCGGCGCGCCACGACGTCCAGGTGCGGGGAGCCCCAGTCCTCGACCAGGGCCGAGCCGCCGTTCCAGCGCAACCGGCGGTCGAGCTCCTTCAGGTACCCGCGACAGCTCCGACACGCCACGATCGCGTACCCCTCCTCCTTCTCCTCCGCCTGGAGGCGCACGACGTCCCGCGCGTCGCGGCTGCCGCAGTAGCAGCACTGGAGGCGGACGAACCGGAAGCCGCCGCCGCAGACGTGACAGCTCAGCCGGCGCGGCCCCTCCTCCAGCACGTCGGAGAACCCGGGCGGCGCGCCGCAGAAGGGGCAGACGCCGAGGTCCCAGGGGGCGTCCGCGACGTGCGCCCGACACTCCCGGAAGAACGCCCCGAGCGCCGGCCGCAGGGCGGCGTAGGCGAGGAACCCGAGGCACTCGTGGGAGAGCCCCAGGCGCGCCTGGAGCGGCGCCGCGCCGAGCCGTCCGGCCTCGGGGAAGAGCTCCCGCGGCTCGACCTCGCGGCGGTCCCAGGCCTCCGCGAAACGCTGGATCGCGTCGAGGTCCTCCCCGGCGGCCGCGAGGAAGTCGAGCCCGGCGCCGACCACGGGTTCGAGCGCGACCGGGTCCAGGGCCGGCGCGGCCGAAGCCAGCAAGGGGATGCCGCGCCGCCACACCGCGTGGCACGCCGTGCGGTCCAGCGCCAGCGGGGCCACACGGTCCGCCGGCCAGGCGGCCCACGCGGCGAGCAGCGGCTCGTAGGCGGCCAGCGTGTCGCGGAAGGTCGCCCGCCGGGCCAGGAGCTCCGGCCACTCGTCCAGCAGCCCGCGCTCGCTCACGCCCGGCTACCTGGTCCCGCGCCGGGCCGAGGGCGGGGCCGCCCCAGGGCGCCGGGCCGCACCCGGCGCCGGCGTACGGGGTTGGACGTCGAGGAGGGGCGCGGGCCGAGGACGCCGGGAGGCCACGGCCGTCGGCACGGCGCTACCGAAGATACGAGGGGCCCCGCGAACGGGGCCCCTGGACGCGACGCGGCCGGTGGGCTCTCAGGAGACGACCTGGCCGGCGGCGATGATGACGTACTTGACGATGAACCCTCCGATCAGCACGAGCACGGAGACGACGGCGGCCAGACCGGGGGTCGCCTTCCGAATGGCGCCGCCGAACTGGAGGACCAGCGGGACCAGGATGCCGACGACCACCGCTCCGAGCCAGAACGTCACGCCGTACGGGCCCGCGACCAGGTGATTCAGCGCCCGCGCGATCCCCTCGGAGCCCGACCCGCGCACGGCGAGGACGAAGAGGATCAGGAAGGCCGCCTGCAGGATCAAGCTGAAGGCGGTGACGCGCATCAGGCGCGACAGCGCATCACGCGTCTGCGCGTTCGCGCCCGCCAGAAGGCTCAGCACCAGGGCGATGGCGGCGCCGCCCGTGGAGGCGCCGACGGCCAGGAAGAGCGCGCCCAGCCAGTGACCGCTGATGAAGAGCGGCCGGGCCGTCGCGCCCAGCAGGACGCCCGGGTACGCGGCGATGAAGAACGCGAAGACGCT
Organism: Candidatus Rokuibacteriota bacterium; assembly: GCA_044866005.1. Taxonomy (GTDB): domain Bacteria; phylum Methylomirabilota; class Methylomirabilia; order Rokubacteriales; family DASRDR01; genus JBIOTN01. The sequence goes on from JBIOTN010000160.1 coordinate 9,378, forward strand.
GCCGATGATCCCCGACCAGCGCCGGAGCCCTGCCATGCTGCGCCCCCCGCGGTCGACGAGGAAGACGTCGAGCGCGGCCAGGAAGGCGAAGAGGCTGAAGCCCATCAGCCCCCACACGCCCGCGCTCATCGGGGAGAAGGGCTTGAAGTGAAACGGCCCGAGCGTGATGGCGCGCATCCCGATCTCGGTGCTCGGCTTGGCGACCAGCAGCATGTGCAGGAAGCGGGTCGGGAGCCCCAGGTCCACCACGAGCAGGATGGGGGCCGGGATGATCGCGAGCAGGGCGACGTAGTAGCCGATCCGCACGACGTCCCGATAGCGCTGACCGTCCAGCAGGTTCGCGATCGTCGCGATGACGAACGCGCCGCCCGCGAGGCCGCCCAGGAAGAAGTAGACGTCGATGAGGACCGGCCAGTCCGCGCTCTTGAGGAGACCGGGTTCCATCACGCGTCCCCCCTTCCGCCGCGGTCTCTGAACGCCACCACCGCCCCGAGGCCGACCAGGATGGCCGAGCCGATCGCGAACAGGGAGTCGGTGAAGACGTTCCGCTGCGGGAGCTTGGGCTGTTCCGGCAGGCCGTAGATGGACGGCTTGCCCGTGAGCAGGAAGAAGGCGTTCAGGCCGCCCAGCGGACCGTTCTGGTCCTCGCCGTAGAGCTGGGCGTCCTTGTAGCCCATCTTCTTCAGCTCGTCCACGCGCTTCCGGGCCTTGGCCGCCAGCTCGTCGCGGAAGCCGAACTGGATGGACTGCGTGGGGCAGGCCTTGGCGCAGGCCGGCCCCAGGCCGTTGTGGATCCGATCGTTGCAGAACGTGCACTTGGTGGCGGTCCCCGTGTCGTGGTTGAACGCCACCACGCCGAAGGGACAGGCCGACACGCAGTAGCGGCAGCCGTTACAGATGTCCTGGTTGATGTTGACGGTCCCGTACTCGGTCCGGTAGATCGCGCCCGTCGGGCACGCCTCGAGGCAGCCCGCCTGGGCGCAGTGCTTGCAGACGTCGGACATGAGGTGCCAGTGGAGGTTGCCCTTCTCGTCCGTCTCCTCGAAGAAGCGGACGAGCCGATAGCTCTTGTCCGTGAAGTGCTGGTGGTTCTGGTAGCTGCCCGTCCACTCCGGCTCCTCCGCGGGCAAGCCGTTCCACTGCTTGCAGGCGACCTGACAGGCGCGGCAGCCGATGCAGAGCGAGACGTCCGTGAACATCGCGAGCGTGCGTGCCATGGCTACGCCACCCCCTTCCGGACGTTGCAGAGGAGGGCTTTGGACTCCTGGATGTAGGTCGTGGGGTCTCCCAGGCTTGCCACGAGGTCGTTGGTGACGTCGCCCCGGGCCGACGCCATGACCCCCTGGTACCCCCAGTGCCACGGGATCCCCACCTGGTACACGGTCTTCCCGTTGATGATGAACGGCTTGATCCGCTCGGTCACGAGCGCCCGAACCTTGATCTTCGCCCGCGGCGTCTCTACCGTGACCATGTCGCCGTTCTGGATCCCCAGCTTCTGCGCCATCTCCGGCCCGATCTCCGCGAAGTGGCCGAAGAAGAGCTCCGACAGCCACGGCACGTGACGCGACATGCCCGCGGCGTGGTGCTCGGTGAGCCGATACGTGGTCAGGATGTACGGGTACTGCTCGGGGGTGCCGAGCTTGTTGAGGTCTCCGATGTCGTACACTTTGGCCACGGGGTTGTTGTTCACCTTGGAGAGGAGGTTCTTGGTCGGCGACTCGAACGGCTCGTAGTGCTCGGGGAACGGGCCGTCCAGGACCGAGGCGAAGAACTGCCCCAGGCCGTGCGGGTTCATGATGAACGCGTCCGTGCCGCTGATCCCCTTGAAGGGGCCGTCCTTGGCCCGCGGCGCGTCCGGGGCCATGGTCGGCGCGAAGTCCGGGACGTCGTTGCCCCCCCACTTCTTCTGGGCCGCGTCCCACCAGATGAGCTTCTTCTTGTCGCTCCACGGCTTGCCGGACGGGTCCGCCGAGGCGCGGTTGTAGAGGATCCGCCGGTTGGCCGGCCAGGCGAACCCCCAGCCGTGGCCGAGGTAGTCGCCCTCTTTCGGCTTCTCCCGGCGCAGGGCCAGGTTCTTGCCCTCCTCGGGATAGATGCCCGTGTAGATCCAGTTGCCGCAGGCGGTGCTCCCGTCGTCCCGCAGGTGGCCGAAGGTCTTGACCGGCTGGCCCTTCTTGTAGAGCTGCTCGCCCGGCTTGTCCTTGTCGGGGATGTCCTCGGTGGCGTAGCCGTTGCACTCCTTGAGGACCAGCTCCATCTTGGGCTCCTTCTTCGGCCCCTCGGGCTGGTAGTCCCACACGAGGTCGAGGACGGGCCGGTCCTTCCTGGCCTTGGAGTCCTTGTAGAGCGCCTGGAGGCGGCTCCCCAGGTCCACGATGAACGCGGCGTCGGAGCGCGCGTCGCCCGGCGGCTCCACCGCCCGGACGTGCCACTGGGCCATCCGCATGGTGTTCGTGATGGAGCCGTCCTTCTCGGCGGCCGGGGCGCCGGGGACGAAGAAGACCTCGACCTGCGAGGACTTCGGGTCCACGCCCGGCTCCTTCCACACCGCGGCGGTGTCCGTCTCGAAGAGGTCCACCACGACGAGCCACTCCAGGTTACGCAGGGCCTGGCGCGCCATCTTGGCGTTGGGGCTGTCCACCGCGGGGTTCTGCCCCATCACGATGAACCCCTTCACCTGCTTCTTCAGCATCCCCACCAGGAAGTGCTGGTGCGAGTAGGCGTCCGCCTTCTCGCGCTTCGGCAGGTAGTCGTAGGCGTAGCCGTTCTCCTTCGTCGCCGCCGGCCCCCACCAGGCCTTGAGCAGGCTCACCACGAACTTCGGGTTGTTGACCCAGTAGCCGCCCTTGGGCGTCGTCTTCTCCAGGTAGTCGGTCAGGCTGGGATGGGCTGCCTGGAGCGGCTCGGCCGGGTACCCGGGGAGCATGTGGTAGAGCGTGCCGAAGTCCGTCGCGCCCTGCACGTTGGAGTGGCCCCGCAGTGCCACCACGCCGCCGCCGGGCCGACCGATGTTCCCCAGGATCAGCTGCAGCATGCACAGCGCGCGGATCTGCTGCACGCCGTTCGTCGACTGGTTGAGCTGCAGCGCGTACGAGGCGGTCGCCGTCTTGTCCGGGCCCGAGGCCGAGCAGTACGTGTCGGCGACCTTGAGGAAGAGCTCCTTGGGGATGCCGCACACCTTCTCCACCATCTCCGGCGTGTAGCGGGAGTAGTGCCGGCGCAGGTGCTGGAAGACGCAGTTCGGATCCTTCAGCGTCTTGTCCTGCTTGGGGTAGCCGTCCGCGTCGAGCTGGAACTTCCAGGTGGACTGGTCGTAGCTGCGCTTGCCGACGTCGAATCCGCTGAAGAGCCCGTCGAGCTCCGTGGCGTCCTTGAAGCCCGGGTCCAGCAGGAGCGAGGCGTTGGTGTAGGCGACGACGTAGTCGTGGAAGTACTTGCGGCTCTCGATCGCGTAGCGGATCAAGCCGCCGAAGAACACGATGTTCGTGCCGGACCGGATGGGGACCCAGATGTCCGCCGTCGCGGAGGTCCGGGTGAACCGCGGGTCCACGTGGATGATCTTGGCCCCGCGCTCCTTGGCCTTCATGACCCACTTGTAGCTCACGGGGTGACACTCGGCCCAGTTGGAAGTCGGCATGATCACGTCGGCGTACTGCACGTCGATCAGGTTGGTCGTCATGGCGCCCCGGCCGAACGTCGCGCCCAGGGCCGGCACGGTCGCCGAATGGCAGAGCCGCGCGGAGTTTTCCAGGTTGACGAGCCCGAGTCCCCGCGACAGCTTCGCGATGAGGTAGTTCTCCTCGTTGTCGAGGACGGAGGAGCCGAGCCAGGCAATGCCCTCGCAGCGATTGACCGTCACCGTCTGAGCCGCCGGCGGAGTCGGCTTGATGGCGGCGGGATACGGCGAGTCGCCCGTGCCCGGCTTCGCCGCCGCCCCCTGCTTGATCTGGGGCTGGCCCGGCGGGCTCACGCTGACCGTCTCGACGAAGGTCTCGTCGCGGCTCTTCTTCACCCGCTTGGCGATCTCGGTCATCATCCACTCGAGCGGCTTCTCTTCCCACTGATCGCTGCCCGGCGCCCGATAGAGGCACTTGGTCAGCCGGCGCTCGTTCAGCGAGAGCTGGTAGGTCGAGGAGCCCTTCGGACAGAGCGCGCCTTCGGTGTGGGGCGCGTCGGGGTCTCCCTCGATGTCGATGATCTTCCCGTCCTTGACGTAGATGAGCTGCGCGCACCCCACCGCGCAGTAGGGACACACGCCGGGGAAGACCTTCGCTTCCTGGATCCTGATCGACGTGGCCGCCGCCTCGACCGGCGACAGATCGATTCCCCGGGCGCCGACTGCGACGCCGCCGGCGCTCGTGCCGGCGAGCTTGAGGAAGTCTCGTCGGGACAGACTCATGGCGACACTCCTCTGGGGTGACCGGGTTCGACTACGTGGCAGGGAAGGGGCTCGCAGGAGCGGGGAGACGGCCCACGCACGTCCCGCCGCGCCGGGGACCTGCGCTCGGCGCCTTCCGGCGCTAGAGCTCGGGGCTGGCCCACTCTTCCCAGGCGCGTCGGAGGACGACGATCCGCTCCGCGCGGCCGGCCGCTGATTCCACTTTCACGATGTCGCCGGGATTGAGCACGCCGAGGTCGGCGACTGCCCCCTCGTCCGTGACGACGAGGGTCTGCTCGCGGCAGGAGAGCTCCGTACACGCGTCGCCCGCGCCCTGGACGCGCAGGCGGCCCTGGTCCTTGTCGACCTGGACCACCATGAGCCGGCTCTGCTGGAGCCAGTCGGTCAGGCTTTGCGTCATGCCGACACCTCCCGAGTACGCGGCGTAGACGGCTCTTTGGGACCTGTTGCCCCTAGGTGGCAGCAATCGTAGGGTGGTCCGACCACCGCTGTCAAGACCTGTCTCCGGTCCCGTCTCCCCCGGGGCTCCATGGCCGGGTCCCGGCGGGGCCCCCCGGGTCAGGGTCGACGACTCGGGCTCGCGCCTCCCGGGCCCGCCGTCCTCACGACCGCGCGCGCTGGCCCGGCGGGCGGCGGTAGCGGGTCAGGGAGTCGTCGAGCAGCTGTCGGGCCTCGGCTTCCCGGCCCGCCTCCAGGCATTCGAGCACCCGACGCTGGGTTGCCGGCGCCAGGATGGGGCCGTTCGTGACCGGATCGTACAGCCGGGTCAGCTCGAACAGAATCCGTTTGACGCGCGGCGGGTCGGCGAGGCTCGCGAGGGCCTCCTGAAAGAGGTCCAGCGCAGGATCGTCCCGCTTACGGAGCTTGCCCCGCCGGAAGACCAGGTCTTCCTCGGGCGGCGGGGCGGGGGCGGGTTCGTCAGGCACGGCGGCGGGCGGCGGGGTCTGGTCTCCACCGCCCCTCGAGCGGGCTCGGAGGCGTCATCGGACTGGCCGCGATTATAGACAGCGCGACCGATGCCGTCAAGGAACGGGCCGGGCTCATCGCCAGCCCGGCGCGCTCCGCCGGGCCCGGCCCGCCCCGGCGAAGAGCGGCGCGGGGTAGCGGACGCCCACGAGGAAGAGCCCGTGCGCGGGAGCCGTCGGGCCCGCGCGCCGGCGGTCGCGGCCAGCCAGGACGTCGCCGACCCAGGCGGCCGGCTGGCGGCCGCGCCCGGCCTCGAGCAGGGTGCCGACGATGCTCCGGACCATGTGGTGGAGAAACGAGTCGGCCGAGAGAAAGACGCCGAGCAGCGCCCCGCGCTCGGCGAGCCGCGCCGCGTACACGGTGCACACCGGGGTCCGGTCCCGCCCGGCTGCCGCCTGGAAGGCGGAGAAGTCGTGCTTGCCCCGGAGCCCGGCGAGGGCGGCGCGCATCCCGGCGACGTCGAGCGGGGACGGGACGTGCCAGGCGTACCCGCGCAGGAACGGCACGGCCACGGGCCCGCGGACGATCAGGTAGGCGTACCGCTTGAGCCGGGCCGATCGGCGGGCGTCGAAGCTCGGGGCCACCGCGCGCGCGCCCAGGACTCGCACGTCGCGGGGCAGCGTCGCGTTCAACGCGGCCCGCACCACTCCCGGCGCGAGGCCCTTGCCGCTCGAAAAGCTCGCCACCTGGCCGAGCGCGTGGACGCCGGCGTCGGTGCGGCTCGCCCCCGTGAGCCGGACGACCTGGCCGGCGAGCGGCGCGAGCGCGGCGGCCACGGTCCCCTGTACCGTCGGCGTCCCCGGCTGCACCTGCCAGCCGCGGTAGGCGCCGCCGTCGTAGGCGAGGAGCAGCGCGACGTGGTGTGAGGCGGGTTCCGCCGCGGCGGCCGGCGTCGAAGGGCTCAGGTGCCCGCGGCCCGACCGACCAGGAGCTCCGCGATCTGGACCGCGTTCGTCGCGGCGCCTTTCCGGAGCTGGTCGCCCACGACCCAGAAGTTGAGGCCCCGGTCGAGCGTCAGGTCCTCCCGGATCCGGCCGACGACGCAGTCGTCCTGCCCTTCCACCGTGACGGGCATGGGGTACCGGAGCTCGCCCGGATCGTCCACCACGCGGAGGCCGGGGAAGCGATCGAACAGCGCGCGCGCCCGCTCCGCCGTGACCTTCTCTTCGGTCTCGACGTTGACGGCGACCGCGTGAGCGGTGAAGACGGGAACCCGCACCGTGGTCGGGGAGATGGGAAGGGTCGGCGCCTCCAGGATCTTGCGCGTCTCGTTGACGAGCTTCCACTCCTCGCCCGTGTACCCGCCCTCGCCGAACCGGTCGATGTGCGGGATGAGGTTGAAGGCGATGGGGTGCGGAAAGAACTGCGGGACCACCGGGTCGCCGCGCGCCCAGGCGAGCGTCTGCTGGCGCAGCTCCTCCACGCCCTTGACACCGGCGCCGGAGACGGCCTGATAGCTCGTGGCCACCACGCGCCGGATGCGCGCGGCCGCGTGGAGCGGGGCGAGCGGCATCACGGTCACGACCGTCGTGCAGTTCGGGCTCGCCACGATGCCCCGATGCTGCTTGACGGCGACCGCGTTGATCTCGGGCACCACGAGCGGCACGGCCGGGTCCATCCGGAACGCGCTCGACTTGTCCACGGCGACGGCCCCGGCCCGGACCGCGAGGGGCGCGTACTCGCGGGACTGCGCGGCACCGGCGGAGAAGAAGGCGATCTCGACGCCCCGGAAGGCGTCCGGCGAGAGTTTCTCGACGCGGAGATCGTCGCCGGCGAACGGCACCGTCTTGCCCACCGAGCGCTCGGACGCGTACACCCGGAGCGCGCGCACCGGGAACTTGCGCTCCTCCAGGATGCGGAGCGTCATCCGCCCCGCGGCGCCTGTCGCGCCGACGACCGCCACGCTGTAGCCCGTCATGCTGTGCCTCGGCCTGCCTCATTGTACAGGGCTCGAAGCTCGCGGACCACGTGAGCGCCCATTTGCCCCGTGCCCACCAGCGTGGTGCCAGGCGCGTGGATGTCCTTCGTGCGGAATCCCGCCTGGAGCACGCGCTCGACGGCCCGCTCGACGCGCTCGGCCTCCTTGGGAAGATCGAGCGAGTGACGGAGGAGGAGCGCCGCCGACAGGATCGCCGCCAGGGGGTTCGCGATCCCCTGGCCCGCGATGTCGGGCGCCGTCCCGTGGATGGGCTCGTAGACGGCCACCTTGCCGCCGAGGCTGGCCGAGGGGAGCATGCCCATCGAGCCGGCGATGATCGCGGCCTCGTCGGACAGGATGTCTCCGAAGGTGTTCTCGGTGACGATCGTGTCGAAGCGGCGGGGATCGGCGACGAGCGCCATCGCGCAGTTGTCGACGAGGAGGTGGTCGAGCCTGACGTCCGGATAGCCTCGGCCCACCTCGGTCACCACCTCGCGCCAGAGCTGGGAGACGACGAGCACGTTCGACTTGTCCACGGAGGTGAGGTGCCGGCGCCGGCTCCGGGCCACCTGGAAGGCGAGGTGGGCGACCCGCTCGACCTCCTGGGCCGTGTAGCTCATCGTGTTGACCGCGCGGCGTCCGGGGCCGGTGCCCTCCACGCCGCGCGGCTCGCCGAAGTAGAGGCCGGCCGTGAGCTCGCGGACCACCAGGAGGTCGGCCCCCTCCACGACCTCGCGCTTGAGCGGCGAGCTGTCGACGAGCATCGGGTAGAGGCGGGCCGGCCGCAGGTTCGCGTAGAGGTCGAGGGTCTTGCGGAGCGAGAGGATGCCGCGCTCGGGGCGCTCCGCCGGCGGCAGGGCGTCCCACCGGGGCCCGCCCACGGCGCCGAAGAGGATGGCATGGCTCTGCCCGCAGAGCCGGAGCGTCGCCTCGGGCAAGGGCGTGCCGTACGCCTCGATGGCGGCGCCCCCGATCGGCGCGTCCTCGAACTCGAGCCCGACGCCCGCCCCGACGGCGACGGCGCGGAGGACCCCTACGGCCTCCGGGATGACCTCGACGCCGATGCCGTCCCCGGGAAGGACCGCGATGCGGAAGCCCACGCCCGTCAGGCGGTCCGTGGCGCCGGCCTAGGGGCCGGCGTCCTTGATCTGCGCGGGCCGCGCCGGACGCACCAGCCGGTT
>JBIOTN010000161.1:0-20099 GCA_044866005.1 Candidatus Rokuibacteriota bacterium
TGGCCAGCACCCGCGCCTCCTCCTCAGTCCTCATGGTTCTCTCGATGAGCGTGATCCCCAGACGGCGAGCGGCCTCGCGGTACCCTTTGCCGATGGCCACGGCGTAGGCGTCGCTGGGGTCGTACGCGAACAGGACGCGTTTCACACCTGGAACCAGTTCCCGAAAGATTTCGAGGCGCTTCGGACTAAGTTCGAGGTCCAGGTCCGTTACACCTGTGATGTTGCCGCCGGGCTGGGCGAAGCTCTTGACGAGTCCGAGTTCGACGGGGTCGCCGATCGGGGCGGCGAAGACGATGGGGATCCGGTCGGTTGCCGTTCGAGCTGCCCTCGCGGCGTGGATCCCGGTCACGAAGAAGATGTCCACGCCCTGCTGGCTCAGCTCTCGGGCCGCTGTGGACAACGCCGCGATGTCGCCCTGCGTGAAGCGGACGCCGATGACGAACTGCTCGCCCTCCCTATAGCCGCGCTCGATCAGGCCATCGCGGAGGCCCACCATAGGCGGCGTCGGTCCCCACGACTCGGTGAGCGCACCAATCCGTATTGGTCCGGAGCGCTGCGCCGCTTCGATGGAGACGCCCACCAGGCCGCCGGTCATTAGCGCGATGGCAAGCAGGTAGTGAGGCCACCAGCGCACGCGGATCGCCGGCCGGACGGCTCGCGGACAGAGCGGGATTCGGGCCGACTGCCTGACGTGAGAACAGAACCGCGCCGAGGGCGTCACCTGGCCATCACAGGTCGGGCAGGTTCGCGCGAGTGGGGCCGCGCACTCCTCGCAGAACTTCGCGCCCGCCTCGTTCTCGTGCTGGCACCGTGGACATTTCATCGGCCGGACATCCCTTTGCAGTAACAGTATGGTCAGTTTCCTGCCCCGCCAAGAGCGGACCGAGCATAGCTGGCGGCTCTCAGCGGGTCAAGGCTCGCCGAGCCGGCTCGCCGAGCCGGCGAGAACTGGTGGTCGACACTTTCTCAGTCATTCGGGCTGGTCGGTAGATCCACACCTCTACGGGACGCGTCGGCGGCTTGGGGAGCCCACCGGGGAAGCGTTCCGGGTGTGCGGCATAGGCTGTGGCGAGCACGGTCGCCCGCGCGGCGACGCGTTCTTCGGCCAGACCGTGATACACGTCGGCGGGCGTCAGCAGCCCGAGGCCACTATGCCGGTGCTCCGTGTTGTACCAGGGAAAGAAGACGTGGCAGTGGGCCCGGGCGTCCTGGATCGAGCCGAACCGCTCCGGGAAGGCTGGGCGATACTTCAGCGTCTTGAACTGCGCCTCCGAGAACGGGTTGTCATTGGAGACGTGCGGGCGGGCATGCGTCTTGGTAACGCCCAGGTCGGCCAGGAGCAGCGCCACGGGCTTCGAAGTCATGGCGGCTCCCCGGTCGGCGTGGATGGTCAGCTGAATACGGGCGATGCCTTGCCGGGCGCACGTCTCGCGGATGAACCGCTCGGCCAGCGTGGCGCTCTCCCGATGGGCCACCATCCAGCCGACGACGTACCGGCTGAAGACGTCGAGCATGACGTAGAGGTAGAAGTAGGTCCACTTCGCCGGCCCGACGAGCTTGGTGATGTCCCAGCTCCACAGTTCATTGGGTCCGCGGGCCAGCAGCTCGGGAGCCGCGTAGCGCGGATGCCGCAATTGATTCCGGCGTTCGCGCACCTCGTCGTGCTCGGCGAGGATGCGGTACATCGTGCGCTCCGAGCAGAGATACCGGCCTTCATCGAGCAGCGTAGCGTAGACCTCGGCCGGGGCGAGGTCCACGAATCGGGACTCGTGGAGCAGCGCGAGGATCTCGGCGCGCTCATCGGCGGCAAGCGTTCGAGGCGATGGCCGCCGCGGCGGCCGGGCGCCCGGAGGCCACTGTCGCCGGTAGTAGGTGGCCCGCGGCAGCCCGAGCGCGGCGCATGTCGGCGCGATGCCAAGCCGGCACCCGACCTCCGTCACCGTGGCCATCAGGAGCGCTCGGACTCGAGCGGCATCGCCAGCAACGCCGCCAGTTTTTTTGCACCTCGACCAGGGCCTCCGCGCGCTCCGCACGCTTTCGCCAGCGTGCCGTCTCCCGTTCCAACTCGGCGATCCGCTTATCCCGCGGGTCCACAGGCTGCTGGGCCGGCCCGCGCCTCTTCGGGGCCCGGCCAATTCCCCCCGATCTCGGGCGGCGCGCCAGGTCGCGAGGTGGGAAGAGTACAGGCCCTCCCGGCGCAGCAGCGCCCCGACCGCCCCCGCGACACCGACGAACCGCCTTTGGCGCAAGCTCACCAGCAGTAGCCAGCTGTAGCTTCACGTGCGTCGGATCGAAAGTTAGACCCTGCTCCTCCTCAGGACAGAACTCGATTGCTCGGCCAGGCGCAGGCGAACAGGGACACGCTCAAACGTCTGTACGACGAGGCGCGCTCCGTGTTCCAGGCCGAATCCAAACTCGCCAGCCGCCACTTGGCACTGGTCAAGCTGGTCGGCGAGTGCCTCAAGGCGAAGATCGACCGGGACGAGATCGGGCGCACCTTACCGGGCCCATCGGGGCCTGCCGTTCGACGCGCCCGTGTCAGACGACGTGAAGCGTTCCAGGGCGGCGACAATCCGAAGCTATCGGTCTATCCGCGTTTTGACGCGGCGCGATGTTTCAGTGAAACTCTAATACCGTAGGTATTAGAGAGTAGAAAGGATACAGCGCGCCTCTTCGGCCTTGTCCTTGGCGTTCTCGGCTTGCTTCAGACCGAAATCGCGGCGAAGCGTAAGCAGTGGGAGAGGTCGCGGCTGCCGGGGAGCCGGATCATTCTCAGCATCGGGCGCTCCCGCACATCACCGGGACAGCGCCGAGCCCGACTCGTGGGCGGGCTCGTCGACAAGCGGGAGCAGGATGTGGGAGGGGTGCGCGACGTCGTGGTAGACGGTCTGCGTGGCGGGGCGGAGCTCGGCGTCGAGGCCGAAGGCGTGGCCCGTGTTGGGGTTCCGGTCGAACTGGGGGAAGTTGGAGGACGAGATCTCGACCCGGATCCGGTGACCCGGCAGGAAGCAGTTGGACGACGACCAGCAGTCGACCTCGTAGCGATAGATCCGGCCGGGCTCCAGCAGGGTCGGGTTCTCCCACGACTCCCGGAACCGCGCGCGGATGATGCCCTGCGCGACGTTCATGGCGTAGCCCGAGGGGAAGACGTCCACGACCTTCGCGGTGAAGTCGGTGTCGGGCGCGGTTGACGCCGCCCACAGGACCACCCGGATCGGCCCCGTCACCTCGACCGCCGCCTCGAGCGGCGGGGTCGTGTAGACGAGGACGTCCGGCCGCCACTCCGCGGGACGCTGGTCGCGCGGCCCCATCGTGATCGGCGTCACGTCCTCCCCGCAGCAGGTGCTCCCGCCGAGCGTGGGCACGGGATCCCGCGGATCGTAGACGAAGCGGTCCGGCGGCTCCTCCCCCGGCCGCCGCCGGTCGAGCCCGCCGTCGCCGAAGAGCGAGTTCGCCCGCCCGCCGCTCCGGAAGTAGTACTCGACCTGGCGCGTGCCCGGGATGGGCCACTCCTCCGCCGTGCGCCAGCGGTTCGCGCCCATGACGAAGACCCGCACGGGCGGCTCGCGCAGCACGCCCGTGTCGATGCCGCGGAGCCAGTAGTCGAACCACCGGAGCTCCTCGGCGCGGAGGTCCACGAGCGCGGCAGGGCCGAAGTCGAGGTCGCCCGTGCGGCTCGTCGTGCCCCGATCGCCGAGACAGTGGATCCAGGGCCCGATCAGGAGCTTCTGGCCGCGGCGCGCCCGCTCCGAGGCGCCGCGACTCCGCACGCCCATGAAGTTGTTGAGCGTGGACTGGAGGAAGACGTCGTACCAGCCGCCGAAGCCGTAGGCCGGCACGTCGATCTGGTCGTAGTCCTTCTCGACGTTCCCGAGCTTCTCCCAGTACGAGTCGTAGGCGGGGTGGCGGATCCACGCCTTGTAGAACTCGCAGACGCGGCCCGCGTTCTCGTCGCCGTCCACGAGCGGCAGGTGCCAGAAGAGTGCCGAGAGGTGCTGCTCCGGGGGCATCCACAACTGCTGGACCTGGTTGGTCCGCGTGTGCATCTGGATCGCGCCCCACCGGAGATTGAAGCCGAGCTGGAAGGCCCCACCGGTGTAGACCCAGTTGTGGTAGAGGTTCGAGAACCCGACGCGCGGCGCCATCGCCGCGAGGTGCGGGTTGCGGAGGGGGGCCGACAGCCACTGGGTCAGGGCGACGTACGAGGCGCCGCTGGTCCCGACCTTGCCGGTGGACCAGGGCTGGGTCCCGCACCACTCCTGGGCATCGTAGCCGTCGAGCGCCTCGTGGACGAACGGCGACCACTCCCCCTCGGAGTCGAACCGGCCCCGGCAGTCCTGGATCGCGACCGCGTAGCCGCGCTGGGCGAAATAGACGGCGTCCTGAACCTGGTAATCGATGTTGTTGCTGTACGGGGTGCGGATGAGGATGACGGGAAAGGGGCCGGGGGCATCGGGGAGGTAGACGTCGGTCGACAGCCGGACCCCGTCGCGCATGGCGACGGGCACCCCCAGCCTCGTGCGGATCCGGTGCATGAGCGGCGCGATGCTACCACGCCGCCCGGAGGACCGACAAGGCGGCCCGGCCCGTTTCGGGTACACTAGGAGCATCGGGTCCGGTTGGCGGCTGCCTTCCCGCGGCAGCCCGCCAGGGAGTCCTCAGAACGTCGTGACGGCCGAGCCACATCCGCACGAGGCGTCCCGGTCCCCGCGCCGGCGTCTGCCGTGGGCGACCTATCGCCTGCAGTTCAACCACCGCTTCACCTTCCAGGACGCGGCCGCGATCGCGCCGTACCTCAAACGGCTCGGCATCACGGACTGCTACGCCTCGCCGTACTTCAAGGCACGCCCCGGGAGCCTCCACGGCTACGACATCTCCGACCACAACGCCCTCAACCCCGAGATCGGCTCGGAAGCGGATTACGAGGCCTTCGTGGCGGCCCTCCAGGCCAACGGGCTCGGGCAGCTCCTCGACATCATCCCGAACCACATGGGCGTCGGGGAGCCGGGCAACGTCTGGTGGATGGACGTGCTGACGCACGGGCCCGGCTCGTACTTCGCGCGCGCCTTCGACATCGATTGGTACCCCGTGAAGACCGAGCTGCGGGACCGGCTCCTGCTGCCGATCCTCGGCGACCAGTACGGGCTCGTGCTGGAGAAGGGGGAGCTCACGCTCGCCTACGAGGACGGCGCCTTCTTCGTCCGCTACTACGACTTCCAGCTCCCGGTCGATCCCCGCTCGGCCACCGACGTCCTCGAGCTCGACCTCGACCGCCTGGACCAGGGGCTCGGCCCGGACCACCCGGACGTGATGGAGCTCCGGAGCCTCGTCACCGCGCTGCGGCACCTTCCCGCCCAGCGGGACACCGACGTCGAGCGGTACCGGGAGCGCCGGCGCGAGGCCGCGGTGATCCGGCGGCGGCTCGAGCGCCTCCGCGCGACCTCCCCCGCGGTGAAGGAGTTTCTCGACGAGAACATCCGCGCCTTCAACGGGCAGAAGGGCCAGCCGCGGAGCTTCGACCGGCTCGACGCGCTCCTCGAGCGCCAGGCCTACCGGCTGGCCTTCTGGCGTGTCGCGGCGGAGGAGATCAATTATCGGCGCTTCTTCGACATCAACCAGCTCGCCGCGATCCGCGTGGAGGACCCGATCGTCTTCGAGGAGACCCACCGCCTGGTCAATCGCCTGGTCCGCGAGGGCAAGGTCACCGGCCTCAGGGTGGATCACCTCGACGGTCTCTACGACCCGGCGGGCTACCTCCGGCGGCTGCAGGAGCTGGGCGGGGGCACGGCCGGGGACCCCGGCTGCTACCTCGTCGTGGAGAAGGTCCTGCTCGGTCCCGAGCGCCTCCGGGAAGGCTGGCCGATCCACGGGACCACCGGCTACACCTTCGCCAACCTGGTGACCGGCATCCTCGTCGACCGCGCGCACTTCCGGGTCATGGACCGGATCTACCGCGGCTACAGCGGGCGGTCCATCTCTTACGCCGACGAGGTCTACGACAAGAAGCGGCTCATCATGCGGGTCAGCCTCGCCAGCGAGATGCAGATGCTCGGCCACCGCCTGGACCAGCTCTCGGAGATGCACCGCCGGACGCGCGACTTCACGCTGATGAGCCTCACGGAGGCCCTGCGCGAGGTCATCGCGGCCTTCCCCGTCTACCGAACCTACACCGGCGCCTTCGAGGTCCACCCGGCCGATCGCGCGGTCATCGAGTACGCGGTGCGCGTCGCGCGCGGGCGGAACCCGACGACCAACGTGTCGGTCTACGACTTCGTTCGGGACACGCTCCTCCTGCGGCTGCCGGAGGGCGCCGACGACGCGTACCGGCAGGCGCAGCTCGAGTTCGTGATGAAGTTCCAGCAGGTCACGGGCCCCGTCATGGCGAAGGCCGTGGAGGACACCGTCTTCTACACCTTCAACCGGCTCCTGTCGCTGAACGAGGTCGGCGGGGACCCCGAGCGCTTCGGCCTCCCGCTCGAGGCCTTCCACGCGCGGAACGCGGAGCGAGCGGAGCGCTGGCCGCACACCATGTGCGCCACCGCGACCCACGACACCAAGCGCGGCGAGGACGTGCGCGCGCGGATCAGCGTGCTCTCCGAGGTCCCGCGCGAGTGGCAGGCGCGCCTCGCGCGCTGGCGCCGCCTCAACCGGCGGCGGCGCGAGGCGGTCGGCGAGCGACGGGCGCCGAGCCGCAACGAGGAGTATCTCTTCTATCAGACGCTCGTCGGCGCCTGGCCGCTCACCCCGCTGGACGCCGCGGGCCACCAGGCCGTCGTGGAGCGGTTGACCGCGTACACGCTGAAAGCGGTCCGCGAGGCCAAGGTCAACACGAGCTGGATCAACCCCGACGAGGCCTACGAGCGGGCGCTCCAGCGCTACGTCACGCGGGTGCTCGACCGCGGCGAGAACGCGGGGTTCCTGGACGACCTCGAGGCCTTCCTGGCCGAGATCGGCGACGCGGGGCTCTTCGCGGCCCTCTCCCAGGCGCTCTTGAAGACCACGTGTCCCGGGGTCGCGGACTTCTACCAGGGAACGGAGCTCTGGGATTTCTCGCTCGTGGACCCCGACAACCGCGGCCCCGTGGACTACGCGCGCCGGTCCGCCTTGCTGGAGGAGCTGGAAGCGCGCGCGGCCGGTCCCCGCGCGGACCCGCGCGCGCTGGCGGGGGAGCTCCTCGCCGCGCGCCGCGACGGGCGGGTGAAGCTCTACCTCGTCTGGCGGGCCCTCCACGCGCGCGCGCGGCACCCGGCGCTGCAGCCGGGCGGCGGCTACCGGCCGCTCACGGTGACCGGCTCACGGGCCGACCACGTGTGCGCCTTCGCCCGCGTCGCGAACGACGACCACGTCGTCGTGATCGCGCCGCGCTGGTACGCGCGCCTGCGGGGCGCCGGCGGGCCGCTCGGCCGGGACGTCTGGGGGGACACCGAGGTGGCGCTCGAGGGGAGCGGGAACGCCGCGGCCTACCGCCACGTCTTCACGGGCGAGCCGGTGTCCGGCCGCACCGCCGGCGGCCGGCATGCTCTGGCGCTCGCCGACGCGCTCGCGACCTTCCCCGTCGCCCTTCTCGAGCCGGCCTGAGTCTCTCGGAGGGGGCCTCCACGGCCCCCTCCGATTCCTCCCCCCGGATTCGTCGCGGCGGCAACGCCGCCGCTCGGATCGCCCGGCGAGCGCGCGAGGCGGGTGCAGCGGCTGGCGCTTCGCCGCCGCGGGTCCGGTCCCCGGCTTCGCCGCCGCAACGGCGGGGGGGCCTCGGGGGGGTCTTCCGAGACCCCCCGAAGCAACTAGCCGACGTCGATGACGACGTAGCGCTCGGCGCCCTGCCGCTCGACGCGCAGCAGGACCTGGCTCGAGTCGGCCTGCCGCCGCGCCATCCCCTTCTCGACGTCCTCGAGCCCCGCGATCGGAGTGCGGTTCACCTCGCGGATCACGTCGCCCTCGGTGATGCCGGCCTGCGCCGCGGGGGAGTCGGGCCGCACGTCGGTCACCACGACCCCCCTGTCGCCCTGGACGCCGAGCCGGCGCGCCAGCTCGGGCGTCAACTCGCGGAGCTCGAGGCCCAGGCGTGCCGCGACCTGGCTCTCGGGCCGGGCCTCGCCTGAGCGCGCCTGTCGGGAGTCGGCCATGTTGCCGACGGTGACCCGTACCGGCCGCACGCTCCCGTCACGCGCAACGCTGAGCTCGACCGTCTTGCCGATCTCGGTGTTGGCGACGAGCGCCGGCAGCACCCGCGGCGTATCGACCGGCTTCCCGTCGTAGCCGACGATCACGTCGCCGGGCTTGATGCCGGCGCGGTCCGCAGGCGAGCCCTCGACCACGGACGCGACCAGCGCGCCCTTCGTCTCGGTCAGGCCGAAGGACTTCGCCAGCTCCGGGGTCAGGGGCTGGATGGAGACGCCGAGCCAGCCGCGCGTCACGCGACCCGCCGTGCGGAGCTGTTGCAGGATCGGCTTCGCGAGGTCGACGGGAATGGCGAAGCCGACGCCCTGGAAGCCGCCGGTCCGGCTGGCGATCGCCGTGGCGATGCCCACGGCCTCGCCCCGCGTGTTGATGAGCGGCCCGCCGGAGTTCCCGGGGTTGATCGCGGCGTCGGTCTGGAGGAAGTCGTCGTAGCGTCCGGCGCCGATCACGCGCCCCGTGCCGCTGATGATGCCGACGGTCACGGTGTGGTCGAGCCCGAAGGGGTTGCCGATCGCCATGACGGGCTCCGCCACCTTGAGCGCGCTCGAGTTGCCGAGCGGGATCGTCGGCAAGCCGGTCGCCTCGACCTGGATCAGGGCGATGTCCGTCTCCGGATCGCTGCCGATGAGCTTGGCGGGAAGCTTTCGGCCGTCGCTGAGCGCGACCTCGATCGACTTCGCCTCGTCCACGACGTGGTGGTTGGTCACGATGTAGCCGTTGGGGTCGACGACGAAGCCCGAGCCGAGCCCACGGATCTGGCGAGGCGCGCGCTCCGGCCGGTCACGGAATTCGGGCGGCAGTTGCCGGCGGAACGGCTCGGGGACCGCCTCCTCCCCGCCATCCCGCCCGCGGGCCGCCTCCCCCGTGACGCGGACGTTGACCACGGCGGGGGTGAGGGCCTCCGCGAGGCGGACCCAGGGGTAGGACTCCGGCAGTGCCCCTGCGAATTCCGCCGGCGGCGCCGGTCGCGCGGCGGGGGCGCTCCCGGCCGGGTCCGTGCCCTGCGAGGGCGAGGCGGCAAGGTGGACGTCCGGCGGGGCGGCGAGCGCCCAGAGCGGGACGGCAAGCAGCAGGGCGAGCAGCGCGACGGAGCCGCGGGCCCGCCAGGACGGTGGTAGCTTCATGGGGTCCTCCTCGTCAGGTGTTGGGGGCGAGACCTGGACATCGAACGTGCGCCTCCCCTATAGGGTACGACCGACGGGAAGCCCCCGCTCTTCACCGCAGGGCGGCCGCCGGCCCCGGGTCAGGCAGCCCGGTCGAGCGGCGGCGGCCATGGCCGGTCCCCGACTCGCGGGCGTGGCACGTCCGGATGGGCTCCGGCCGCGCGCAGGGTGAGGAGGTGCAGCACGTCCTTCAGGCTCACGTATCCCACGAGCCGCCCCGCCTGAAGCACGACCAGGCGCCCGATCCCGTTCCGGACGAGCTTCCCGAGCGCCTCCCAGCACGAGGCCGAGGGCGCGATGGTGAGGTCGTCACGGAGGCCGACCATGACGTCGCGCACCGCCGTCGCCGCCCAGGCGTCGCGTGGCACCTCCTTGACCTGGTTGACCGTGACCACGCCGACCACGCCCTCGCGCGTGTCGCTCCGCTCGAGGACCGGAAAGCTCGTGACGTGGTGCGGCCAGAAGTACCCGTCCACGAGGCGGTCGAGCGTGGCGGCCGCGGGGACCGTGATGACGGCGCGGGTCATCGCCTCGTGCACCGGCACGTGCTCGAGCGAGCGGCGCACGAGGAGTTCCCGGTAGCTCGCGCCGGCCGCCTGATGGAGGAAGAAGCCGATCAGGATGAGCCAGAGACCGGCAAACCCGCCGCCGCCGAAGAGCCGCAGGCCCCCCCACCCCATCAGGCCGAAGGCGACGACCGTGCCCGCCCGGCTCGCGATGCGGGTGGCGGCGACGAGGTCCCCCCGCCACGCCCAGAGCGCCGAGCGGAGGAGTCGACCCCCGTCGAGCGGAAAGCCCGGGACCAGGTTGAACGTGCCGACGAAGAGGTTCACCACGCCGAGGTACGCGAGCACCGCCTCGGGTCCCGGGGACAGCGCGAGCCCGCGCACGGCAAGCCAGCACCCCGCGGCGACCGCATAGCTCGTGAGCGGCCCGACGATCGCGATCGCGAACTCGTCACGGGGGGACGCGGGCTCGCGCTCGAGCTCCGAGACGCCGCCGAAGACGTGGAGCGTGATCCCCGCGACGGGGAGTCCGCGCCGCTGCGCGACGAGCGCGTGGGAGAGCTCGTGGAGGAGCACCGACCCGAAGAGGAGGAGCGCGGCCACGAGCCCGTACAGCCAGGCCATCCCGATGGACGCCTCGGGCAGCTGCGCCGGGAAGTAGCCGGCCGCCAGCGTCCAGGTGATGAGCGCGAGGATCAGGAACCAGCTCCAGTGGAGCCGGATCGGGATCCCCGTGACCTGACCGAGCCGAATCCCATCCCCCATGTGTCCTCAGCCTCACTGCATGCAGGAAGCAAACCTGGGGCCAGGGGGCGAGAAGGGCCGTGCGGCGATACCTACGCCGCGGGGGAGGCAGGCCCGAGCCGTTCGGCCGCGGAAGGACCGCCGAGGCGCTCCGCGCGCCGGCTTCGCCGGCGTCACCCGGGGGAGGCATCGGAGGGGGCCGTCGAGGCCCCCTCCGAGAGACTAGAAGTTGGCCTCGAAGAAGCGGATCGTCCAGCCCGGCGCGCGCGGATCCACGGCCAGGATCTGGTCGAAGGTCCCGACGAGCCGCCGCCCGAATTGGGTATCCACGAAGGCCTGCGCCACGATCCGGTGCCGCCCGATGTCGAGGTTCACCGGGGACTGGTCGCCGGGGCGGAGAACGAGCGGGCCCGGGCTTCCGGGAGGCGCGTCGATGAAGACGTGCACCTCCCAGGGCGTGCTGTTCGTGACGACGCCGCGGGTCGGATCCGGCGGTGGGGCCGGGAGCACCGCAGGGGGCGGCGGGGGAGGGCTCACGACGGCCCACTGTCCGGGAGGCGGCGGAGGCGGCGTCGCGGTGGGCTGCGGAGGTGGCGCGGCCGTCGCAGCGGCGGCGGTCTGGCGGTGGGCGATGTTCTCGCCGACGAGGGCCCCGAGGAGCCCGCCGATGACCGCCCCGAGGACCGCGTTCGGCCCGGCGTGGCGACCCGAGGTCGCGGCGCCGATGAACGCGCCGCTCCCGGCCCCGATGACCGCCCCTTTCGCGGTCGTCTCGGCACAGCCGGCAAGGAAGACGAGGGCCAGGACGAGCGCGACGACGCGACAGCCGAGTCGTGTGACCACCTGCGTACCCCCCTGGAACCGCCCCGCTCGGGCGGCCCGTCACGCAGTCTACCCCACGGGCTCCTCGGGTGTCCAATCACCCGCCCCCGTCGGGGCAATCCCGACCCGGGACTCGATCGCTTGGACGGAGATGCGGCGCGGGTCTTCACCCGCCGGGGGGGCGGGGCCAGTGTGCGCAGGGGCTCGGGGGCGGCCCCGACCGGGAGGGCCGGAAGGACGGAGGGAAGCCGGGTCCGGGGGAGGCCGGCCGGCGGGCTCAGCCCGCCGGCGCCGCCGCCACCCGGGTCATTGCATCCGGCGAAGCGCGGCGATGCGCTCGTCCACGCCGGGATGCGTGGAGAAGAAGCCCCCGCGGCCCCCGCTGCCGGTGATCCCCTTGAGCCATTCGAGCGTCCGCTCCATCGCTCCCTTCGAGGAGCCGACGCGTCGGAGGATCTCGACGCCGTGCCGGTCCGCCTCGAGCTCCTCACGCCGGCTGTAGGCCCGCGTGATCAGCGAGCCGGCGATCGGAGCGATCTGGCCCGTGCCCGGAAAGATCTGGTCGAGGATGACGGCACCGATGCCGAGCCCCGTGCTCAGGGTCTGCGCTTTCGCCACGTGCCCGAGGTCGTCGTGCGCCACCTCGTGCGCGAGCACCGCCTGGAGCTGCTCGTCATTGGCCTTGTCGAGGAGCCCGCGCGTGACGAAGAACTGGCCGCTCCCCGCGTTCGCCGCGTTGATGGAGTCGTCGGCGATGATCCCCACGCGGACCTGATCGAGAGGCCGGGGACTGTTGGCCGCGCGGAGGAGGGGCACCATGAGCTGCGAGATGCGCGTGGCGTCCCGCGGATCCGCGCGCTCCGCCTTCGTGGTCGGCTGGCGTCCGGTCGGCGCCGGCGTCCGACCGCCTCCCGACGGCTCCAGCACCACGCCACCGCACCCCGCCAGGAGCAGACACACCGCCGGGACACTCGCCCGAATCCATGCACGCCTGGATATCATCACGTCGCTCTCACCTGCCCTCCGACCTGCCGAGCCTTCCGAGCCGCCGAGCTGCCGACCCCCAACCGCGATCGCGGCGGTCCAGCAGACGAGCCCGGCCGGCCGATCCCGTCCGACCGACCGAGCCCGTCCACCGGAGTTCGACGGCGACCGCCGGGATTCGATTCAACCGCCCCGATTACACCGATCGGCGCGCCAGCATCCGGTAAAGCGCCAGCAGGATGATCGCGCCGAGCACCGCCATGAGGAACCCCACGGGATCGCCCTCGCCATACCAGCCGGCGGCGCGCCCGACGTACCCGCCGACCAGGGCGCCCGCAATCCCGAGCAGGACGGTCACGATGAAGCCCCCCGGGTCGCGCCCCGGCATGACCAGCTTCGCGATGATCCCGACGATGAGCCCGAAGAGAATCCAGCCCAGTATGCTCATGTTCCGCCCATCCTCCTCCTCGTGTTCGGCGTGGCCGGCGCCGGGGGTCGCGCCGCCGCCGTCCGCGTGCCACAGCCCGCGTGACGGAAATCCCCGGTAGGCAGGGGTGCAAAGAGGATGCCGTGCAGGAAGCCGGCGGGGCCGGCACGCCCGCGGTCAGGCCGGTCAGGCGGGGCGCCAGGCGAGCCGGATCGCGGCGGAGCCGACACCGAGCGCCACGGCGCCCCAGTCGGGCGCGGAGCCGGCGGCGATCCTGCGGCGGGCGCGGACCCGGCCGCGTCGCGCGGCCAGGGCGGCCGGCGCCGGGCCGGCCACGCGGCGTGGGACGGCCGGCGCGAGGCGGCTTGGCCTCGGCACGGCCGGCACGGCGCGGGCCTCCAGGGAGACCACGATCTCAGGCCGCCGTGGTCTCGCCACCGAGGAGCGAGAGCACCTCGCCGGTCACGTAGCTCGCGTCGCTCTCCGAGGCGAAGAAGACGAAGGCCGGTGCGATCTCTTCCGGCTGCGCCGGACGCCCCATCGGCGTCTTGGCGCCGAACTCCGCGATAGCCTCGGGGGGCTGGTCGGCCGGATTGAGCGGGGTCCAGACCGGACCGGGAGCGACGCAGTTGACCCGGATCCCGCGCTGGAGGAGGTTCTGGGCGCGCGACTTCGTGAACGCGTTGATGGCGCCCTTCGTGGCCGAGTAGTCGAGCAGGCGCCCGCTGCCGCGGAGGCCCGCGATCGAGCCGCAGTTCACGATGACGCTGCCGCGCTTCATGTGGCGGACGGCCGCGCGCGCCATGTAGAGGTAACCGTAGATGTTGGTCCGGAACGTCCGGTCCCACTGCGCATCGGAGATCTCTTCGATCGCCGCTCGCTGCTGCCGGAAGGCGGCGTTGTTCACCAGGACGTCGAGCCGGCCGAGCTCGCGGACCGTCCGCTCGACCGCGGCGCGACAGAAGCGCGGCTCGGTCACGTCGCCCGGGATCAGCAGGGCGCGCCGCCTCTCGGCTTCGACGCCGGGGCCTCGTATTCGGGACGCGGCCGCAGCTTGGACTCGAGACCGGGCTTCGGCTGGTGCTGCTCGGGGAACGGGGCGGCCGGGCGGCGACGCGGAGCCCCGGCGGAACGGGCGGGGCCGTCCGCGGGGGCGGGGCGCCCGCGCCGACTATCCGGCGGCCGAGCGCTCGGGCGCGACATCGCTCGGCACGGCGCCGACGGTGATGGTCCGCCGGACGCGCCCGTCCGCGGTGTGGACGACGACGAGCGAGGGTGCGACCGTCTCGGCCAGGTCGAGCGCCGCTTCGATGGCGCGGCCCCGACCGCGAGCGTGGAACCGGAGGTCCTCACGCCCGTCGAGCTGGACCACCCACCGGCGGTGCTGATTGAACACTCGGATCACAGCGATGTCTGGCATCTCTACGGCAGCCGGCGCCCTCCGCTGGCCAGACCCCTCGCTGCTCCTGCGCCCACCGGCGACCCAGAGCGTAGCAAGTTCTGTACCGCCCCGGGCCGCAGTCCGGTCGCCGCCACCCGTCGCCGTCATGGTCGCAAGACCAACCCCCGCCGAGCCGCGCTCACGCCGCGGCTTCGAGCCGCTCCCGACGCTCCGTGATGGCGCGGCCGATCGCATCCAGCCGCGAGGGTCCGAGGGCACGCGCGGCGACCGGAAAGAGCCGCGATTCCTCTTCCCGCACGTGGCCCTGTACGGTCCGTTCGAGCTCGCCGACCGCGCGGCCGAACTCGCTGTCGCGTGGGTCCATGCCGATCAGGCGCTCGATCAGGTCCTCCATGTGGGCGTGCACGGTGCCGGCCTCGGCGACGAGCTGCCGGCCCTCGGCGTCGTCCGACTCTTCGAGCGCGGGATAGAAGAACTCCTCCTCGAGCTGCGAGTGGAGCACGAGATCGGCGGCGAGCTCGCGCAGGGTCTCGAGCCGACGCCCGGCGCCGCTCTCGTCCTGAAGCCGGGCGAAGAGCGCGCGGACCGCGTCGTGGTCCCGCTTGAGGAGTGAGGTGGCGTCCATGCCGTCTCCTTTTCTTCGTCGCACGGGGGCTCGGCCCCGGGCCTGGGAGTGACATGGGAGGGGGAGCAAAATGGCGGCCAACCGCGCCCCTCGGCGCCGTGGCGGCCGATCGGGCCCGCCGCCCGGGGGCCGGGCGCGAGTGCCCGTGTGGGCGAGCCGCGGCGGCCCGGCCGGGCCACGCCGCGCGCGGCGCTCGGAGGGGCCCGTCGGGTCGCCGCCGCGTCCGGTTCCCCGGCGACGTCGGGACCGCGACGGGTGGGGCCGCGGCCCGCGGGCGGCAGGACCCCCGTCGGGACCCGCGCGCCGGCGGGGCCGGCGGTCAGAGCAGCGACTTGACGATGGCGCCCGCCTTCATGATGAGGAGGAGGTTCTCGCCCGACTGGAAGAGCCCGAGGTCGCGGAGCGGATCGCCGCGGACGACGAGGAGGTCGGCGTCTTTGCCGGGCTCGAGGGTGCCGATCCGGTCGGCCAGCCCGAAGAGCTCGGCGTTGGTGCGGGTGGCGCTCACGAGCGCTTCCATCGGTGAGAGCACCTGCCCCTTCAGCGCGAGCTCCATCGGCTTGTAGGCGTGCATCGGCCCGAGGAGGTCCGAGCCCGACGCGATGCGCAGGCCGAGCCGGCGGGCCAGCGCGAGGCTCTCCACGCTCTTCTCGCGGGCCAGGCGGATCTTCCGGAGGTTCTCCTCGGGGATCCCGTAGCGCCCGCCCTCGCGGGCGAGAATCTCGTAGGTGACCATGGTCGGGACCAGGAACGCGTCGGCGGTCTTGAGCGCCTGGGCCGCGACCTCGTCCATGAGGTTCCCGTGCTCGATCGAGCGGACGCCCGCCTCGACGGCGTTCCGTACCGCCGCCCCGGAGTACGCGTGGGCGCAGACGTACTTGCCGGCCGCCCGCGCTTCCTCCACCGCGGCGCGCAGCTCGTCGACCGTGAACTGCGTCGTGTCGAGCTCGTCGGTCGGCGACATCGCGCCGCCCGAGGCCATGACCTTGAGCTGGTCCGCGCCGCGGCGCAGCTCCTCGCGCGCGGCCCGGCGGACGGCGTCCGGCCCGTCGGCAATGCTGCCCAGCATCCCGACGCAGCAGTCGAGCGGCGGCCCGGTCTCGGTCCGCCGCCGCACGTCGGCGTGCCCGCCGGTCTGCGAGAGGGGCCGGCCGCTGACGAGGAGGCGCGGGCCCATCACGACGCCCGACTCGACCGCCGCCCGCAACCCCCAGTCCGCGCCGCCGCAATCGCGGACCGTCGTGTACCCCTGGAAGAGCGTCTCGCGCAGCGCCACGCCGGCCTTCAGCACGGCGAGGCTCGCCGGCAGCGTCCGGTGCTGCTCGAGGATGTTCGCCTCGACCGCCATCACGTGGACGTGCGCGTCGGTGAGGCCCGGCATCACGGTGTGACCGCGGCAGTCGAGGACCGCCGCGCCGGCCGGCCGCGCCACGCGGCCGGCGGGGGCGATCTCCTGGATGCGCCCGTCCTCGATCGCGAGGGCCGCGCCCTCGAGCGGCTCCCGGCCTGTCCCGTCGATGACCCGCGCGTTGAGGAGAATGGTGCCCGGCATCCGACTCGCTCCGCGGCTCCGCGTTACCTTACTGTAGGGGCGGCGGGCCGTCCAGCGATTAGGGGCCGGGCCGGCGCCGTCAGAGAGAGCGAGACTCGGCGGGGCCCACGCGCCCCTGGCCGCGGGGCCGGCCGACGAAGGAGGAGAGTCATGCGACCGATTTTTCGAGGGCCGCGGCGCCTGGGCCTCGCCTGCCTGGCCGGGCTCCTCACGCTCACGCCGGCGCTCGCGCGCGCCCAGGCCGGCGGGCCGCGGCCGGGGGCCGCCCCGCCCGTAACCCAGGTGCCCCTGACCCCGACGCCTGCTGCCCCGGCGTCGGGGGCGCCCACGGCCGAGCTCTCGGGCGCCGTCCGGCGCGCGGCGGAGGCCGTGATCCCCGCCGTGGTCACGGTGCGCACGCCGACCAGCGCGGGGTCCGGCCTCGTCGTCGACGCGAACGGCCAGGTGCTGACGACGGATCGCCTGGTGAGCGGGAGCGGCGCGATCCAGATCGTCCTGCCGGACGGCCGGGCGCTCCCCGTGACCGCGATCAGCCGGGACCCGGATCGCGACCTCGCGGTGCTCAAGGTCGACGCGACCGGCCTGTCCGCGGTGCCGCTCGGCACGCCGAAAGCCGCGCGGGCCGGCGACGTGGTGATGGGCATCGGCCGCCGTGCCGGGGGCGACGTGACGATCGCCGTGGGCACGATCACCAGCGGGGCGACGGCCCCGGGGCCCGGGCGTGCCGGCGGGCTCATCCAGACGGACCTCGCCACCGTGGCGGAGGCCTCCGGCGGCCCCCTCGTGAGCGCGCGGGGCGAGGTGCTCGGGGTCGCGACGACGGCGCCGCGGACGGGCGGCGGGGCGTCGGCCGGCCTGGCGGCGGTCCCGATCGACCGCGCCAGACCGCTGCTCCGACCGGGGCGGGTCGCGGAGGCCGGCCGCCCGCTCGGCCTGTCGCTCCAGCCGCTGACGCCCGAGCTGGCGCGGTCCTTCGGCGTCCGGGAGACGCGCGGCCTCGTCGTGGCCGCGGTCGAGCGCGAGTCGCCGGCGGAGCGCGGCGGCCTCCGGCCCGGCGACGTCATCGTCACGGTCGACGGCCAGGCGGTGGGAACCGTGGAGGAGCTGGGCGCCCGCCTCGCCGGCGTGCCGAGCGGCCGGACGGTCGAGCTCCAGGTGGTGCGCGACGGCACGCCGCGGCCGGTCCGCGTCGCCGTGGCTGGATCCCCGCCGGCGCGCGAGGCCGGCGGGTCGGTGGGCCTCGCCGCCCGCTACGGCCTCGAGGTGCGCCAGCTCACGCCGGAGCTGGCGCGCCGGCTCGGCGTCCAGAGCGAGCGCGGCGTCGTCGTCACCGAGGTCCGCGCCGACTCGCCGGCGGCCCGGGCCGGCCTGACGCCCGGCGACCTGATCCGCGAGGTGAACCGGGTGCCGGTGGAGACGGTGCCGGACGTCGAGCGCGGCGCCGCACGCGCCGGGGGCGGCGGCGCAGCCGAGGAGCTGCTCTTGCGGGTGGAGCGGGAAGGCGCCGCGCGCTACGTCGTCATGCGGGCCGGCTGACGCCCCGAGGACGCCGCTGGGCGACGCCGATCGGCCCCCGGGCCGAGACGCGAGCCCCGCTAGGACGCAGGGAGGAGGCGGGCTGAGGCGTATGCCTCATACGTTGAGGTCCGCCGACAACCCGAGGACGCCGCGGGGCGACGCGGATCGGCCCGGAGGTCAGCGGTCGGGGGTCGCCGGACCCTGGACAGGCGCCTCCGGCCGCCTGTCGGGCACCGGTGCCCGGCCCGGCGTCCGGGCGGGCGCGGGGAGCGGCTTTCGCGGCGCCACGGGCGTGCGGTGGTCCTCGAGCACGTCCACGACGCCGGAGGCGAGGCCCCGCCCCAGATCCTGGTCGGACTTCCGCTTGATGGCGGTGGAGACGCCGCGCACGTAGTAGACCGCGAGCGGCGAGGGCTGGCCATCCTCGAGGAACTCCACGCGCGCCAGGATCTCGCTGTAGGCGCTGATGGCCTGGGAGAAGCCCTCGGCGGGCCAGTGCGTGGTCAGCCTCGTCCGGATGAGCAGCGCGGGCCCCCCGCCGCCCGGGAAGAGCTTCGCGTCCCGGATGGCGCGGCGCAGCTCCTCCTCGACGACCTTCGCGAGCGAGGTCGGCACCGGTCCCGCGTCCTCGGAGCGCTCGACGGGGAGGACCCTGACGGAGCGGTAGCGATCGAGCGCGGGGCCCCGGGGCAGCGGCGTGACCTCGCGCACCTCTCCCCGTCCGCCGCGCACCTCCGAGACACCCTTGCCGAGCAGGTCCGTCAGGCCGGGGATCGCGCACCCGGCGGAGCCGAGCGCCCCGGCGAGCGCGAGCGCCCCGACCGCCCGCCCCACGCGGCGGACCGGCGGCGCCACGCCCGCGGGCGTGTCACTTCGCGGGAGCGGTCGTGGTTCGGGACGCGATCGCATCGCCGGTGATGACGAAGACGACTTCGCCGTCGGAGGCCCGGTAAACCCACGTCTCGAGCGTGAGCGGCCCGATCCCGGAGGCCTCGAACCGATCGGGCTTGCCGAGCGCTCGCTCGAGCTCCGCCTTGGTCGTGGCGCGCTCCGCCTTGTGGAGGATGTCCTGCTTCGACCCACGGCCGCAGCCGGCCAGCAGGAGGGAGGAGAGCAGCAGGACCGCCCAGCGTCGCGTCATCGCCCTCGCCCGCTGGCCGCGGGGCCCGCGCGCCCGGGCGTTCGCGACGCCAACGGGCGCGAGGGTCCCGACACGGCCAGGGAGCGCGAGTCTAGTGGGGAACCCCGGGATGTGTCAAGAAATGCGGTCGCGCCGGAGAACGCCGCGCCGTCGCGGAGATACGGAGGGGTTCGGAGGGAGCGTCGAGGCCGCGGAGCTCAAAAGAGCGAGCGCGACTGGCCGCCGTCCACGTTGAGGCAGGCCCCGATGACGAGGCTCGCCGCGTCGGAGGCCAGGAACGCGACGACGCGCGCCACCTCCTCCGGGCGCCCGAAGCGCCCGAGCGGCATGTCGGCCTTCACGAACGCCGCGATGCCGTCGGGATCCTCGCGGAGCCGCCGGTCCCAGCCGCCGCCCGGGAAGAGGATCGAGCCCGGCGCCACGCTGTTGACGCGGATCCCGAGCGGCGCCAGCTCCAGGGCCAGGGCCTTGGACATCGCGATCTCGGCCGCCTTCGCCGCGATGTAGGTGGGCCGGCGCACGTACGCTCCGCCCCACTCGCGCCCGTAGATCGATGCGATGTTGACGATCGCGCCGCGGCCGTGTGCCCGCATGTGGGACACGGCGAGGCGACTCGCGCGCACGGCCGGCATGAGGTTCCAGTCGATCGCCCGCTGCCACTCCTCGGCGCTCGTCTCCTGGAAGGCCGCCCCGGTCGAGCCGCCGACGTTGTTCACCAGGATGTCGATCCCGCCGAAGGCCGAGATCATCGCCTCCACGGCCTCGCGGACCCCGCGCTCCGTCGTGACGTCCGCGACCACCGCGAGCGCGTCCGCGCCGAGCGCGCGCACCTCCACCGCCGCGGCCTCGAGCGCATCCTTGCCGCGCGCGCACAGGCCGACCCGACAGCCCTCGCGGCCCAGCTCGACCGCGATGGCGCGCCCGATCCCGCGGCTCGCGCCGGTGACGAGCGCCGCCCGCCCGCGCAACCCGAGCTCCATCCACGCCTCCCGCAACAGGGCCGGCCGCCGCGCGCGCCTCCGGCGGCGTCCGGCCCG
>JBIOTN010000162.1:0-56350 GCA_044866005.1 Candidatus Rokuibacteriota bacterium
CCCTCGCCGTCCCGGGCGGGGGAGAGCGCGTGACCCCGGCGGGGCGGCGGCCCCGGCGGGACGACGCGGATGCGTGAGACGGCCCCCGCGCGGCAGACCGGCCGAGCGCCCTATCTCCGGATCGAGGATCTCACCAAGAAATTCGGTAGTTTCACTGCGCTCGCTCGCATCTCGCTGGAGGTCCAGGAGGGCGAGTTCGTCTGCTTCCTGGGTCCCTCGGGGTGCGGCAAGACCACGCTCCTCCGCGCGATCGCGGGCCTCGACATCCAGACGAGCGGCCGGGTGGAGCAGGCCGGGCGCGACATCTCGAGCCTGCCGCCGAGGGAGCGGGACTTCGGGATCGTCTTCCAGTCGTACGCGCTCTTCCCCAACCTCACGGTGTGGAAAAACGTCGCCTACGGGCTGGAGAGCACCCGGGTGTCGAAGGCGGACGTCACGCGGCGCGTCCGCGAGCTCCTCGACCTGGTCGGGCTCGCCGACCAGGGCCACAAGTATCCGGCCCAGCTCTCCGGCGGCCAGCAGCAGCGCGTGGCGCTGGCCCGCGCGCTCGCCACGTCGCCGGGCCTGCTCCTGCTCGACGAGCCGCTGTCGGCCCTCGACGCCAAGGTGCGCGTCTATCTCCGCCACGAGGTCAGGCAGCTCCAGCGGCGGGTCGGCGTGACGACGATCATGGTCACCCACGATCAGGAGGAGGCGCTGACCATGGCCGATCGCATCGTGGTGATGAACCACGGCGTCATCGAGCAGATCGGCACGCCGCTCCAGGTCTACCGGGAGCCGGCCTCGCCCTTCGTGGCCGACTTCGTCGGGCTCATGAACTTCGTCGCGGGGACCGTCGTGGGTCCGGGGACCGTGCGCTGCGGCGAGCTCGAATTCGCGTGCCAGGCGGACGGGCTCGCGCCGGGGACCGCCGTGACCCTGGCCATCCGGCCCGAGGACGTCGTGGTGGGCGCGGAGCCGGGGGCGAACAGTTTCAAGGCGCGCATCGACACGATGGCCTTTCTCGGTTCGTTCTTCCGCGCCGACCTCGCCGCGGAGGCGATCGGGGCGGGGCGGCTGCGCGCCGAGCTGTCGATCGAGCTGGTGCGGCGGCGGGGCCTCGCTGAGGGCCATGCCGTCGCCGTGACGATGCCGCAGGAGTGCATCCGCGTCTATCCGGAAGGCGCGGGTCGTGGCTGACGCCGTCGCCGCCGCGGCCGCCGCCGAACGGCCGGTCGTTCGGCCCAAGGTCGGCCGGGACGACCTGATCATGCGCGCCTCGATCGGCGTGATCGGGCTCTATCTCGTCGTGAC
Organism: Candidatus Rokuibacteriota bacterium; assembly: GCA_044866005.1. Classification (GTDB taxonomy): domain Bacteria; phylum Methylomirabilota; class Methylomirabilia; order Rokubacteriales; family DASRDR01; genus JBIOTN01. The sequence continues at coordinate 1,294 of JBIOTN010000162.1, forward strand.
GCTCGCCCTGCCGCTCGGGGTCATGCTGTCCAAGAGCCTCGAGGACCACGACGGCGCCTTCGTCGGGCTCGCCAACTACGCCCGGTATTTCGCCACCCCGGCCCTCTCCTACTCGCTCTACAACAGCTTCTACGTCGCGATCGTGAGCACGGTCATCACCGTGCCGCTGGCGTTCGTCTACGCCTACGCGCTCACGCGCAGCTGTCTGCCCGTGAAGAGCGTGTTCAAGACCATCGCGCTGATCCCCATCCTGGTCCCGTCCATGCTCCCCGGGATCGCGCTGGTCTACCTCTTCGGCAACCAGGGCATGATCAAGGGACTGCTGTTCGGCCAGTCGATCTACGGGCCGATCGGGATCATCATGGCCGAGGTCTTCTACACCTTCCCGCACGCCTTCCTGATCCTGGCCACGGCCCTGGCCCTCACGGACGCCCGGCTCTACGAGGCGGCGATCGCGCTCCGCGCGGGCTTCTGGCGGACCTTCCTCACCGTCACGCTGCCCGGGGCGCGCTACGGCCTCGTCAGCGCGACCTTCGTCGTGTTGACGCTCGTGATCACCGACTTCGGCGCGCCCAAGGTGATCGGCGGCCAGTACAACGTGCTGGCCACGGACGTCTACAAGCACGTCATCGGCCAGCAGAACTTCGCGATGGGCGCGGTGGTGAGCGTGCTCCTGCTCGTTCCGGCCGCGGTCGCCTTCGCCCTCGACCGCCTGGCGCGGCGCCGGCAGGTGGCGCTCCTGACGGCGCGTGCCGTGCCGTACGCGCCGAAGCCGGACGTGCGGCTCGACCTCCCCATGCTCGGCTTCTGCCTCGCGATCGGCGTGTTCCTGGTCGGCATCATCGCCGTCTCGCAGTACGCCGCGCTCGTGCGGTTCTACCCGTACAACCTCAGCCTCGGTCTCTTCCATTACGACTTCGAGGGGCGGGGCACGGGCGGGTGGGCGCCGTACGGGAACTCCATCCGGCTGGCCGGCTACACGGCCCTGGCGGGCACGGTCATCGTCTTCGCGGGGGCCTACCTCGTGGAGAAGGCCCGGGGCTTTTTCGCGGGTCGCGCCCTGTTCCAGTTCCTGGCCATGATGCCGATGGCCGTGCCCGGGCTCGTGCTCGGCCTCGCCTACATCTTCTTCTTCAACGACCCGGGCAACCCGCTGAACCGCCTCTACCGCACCATGGCGCTCCTCGTCGTGAACACGATCGCCCACTTCTACACGGTGGCGCACCTGACCGCCCTGACGGCGCTCAAGCAGATGGATCCCGAGTTCGAGACGGTCTCGGCCTCGCTCAAGCAGCCCTTCTACCGGACCTTCTGGCGGGTGACGGTCCCGGTGTGCCTCCCGGCGATCCTCGACATCGCCATCTACCTGTTCGTCAACGCCATGACCACGGTCTCGGCCGTGGTGTTCCTGTGGGGCCCGAACACCGAGCTCGCCTCCGTCGCCGTGATCGACATGGACGACGCCGGGCAGACAGCCGCGGCCGCGGCGATGGCGATGATGATCTTCTACACGAACGTCGGCGCGCGGGTCCTCCACCTGCTGGGCGCCCGGGCGCTGGAGAGGCGCACCCAGGCCTGGCGGTCTCGCGGCGCGTGACGCTGCCGACACACGCGGAGGTGACGATCGTCGGAGGCGGCGTGCTCGGCTGCGCCGTCGCCTACTTCCTCGCGAAGGCCGGCAAGCGGGACGTGGTGGTCCTGGAGAAGGACGAGCTGGCGTCGGGGACCACGAGCCAGGCCGCGGGCCTCGTCGGGCAGGTGCGCACCTCCACGGCCCGGGTGCGCATTGCCCGGTTCTCGGTGCGGACCTTCGCCGCGCTCGGGGCCGAGACCGGCCACGATCCGGACTTCCGCCAGGTCGGGAGCCTGCGGCTCGCGCTCACCCCCGAGCGCGAAGCCGAGTTCAGGCAGCTCGTGGCCGTCGGCCGGCGCGAGGGGCTCGAGGTGGACTTCGTCCCGATGGGCGAGGTCGCCCGACGCTTTCCGCTGATCGACGGCTCCCGCATCCGCGCGGCGATCTGGTGCCCGAGCGACGGGTACGTCCAGCCCTACGGCGTGACGATGGCGTACGCGCAGGGTGCGCGGGCCCTGGGGGTGCGGATCCACACGGGCACCCGGGTGTTGGCCCTCGCCTGCCGCCGGGGCGCGGTGAGCGGCGTGCTCACCGATCGGGGAGAGCTTCGGACCGAGACGGCTGTCGTCGCGGCGGGGCCCTGGGCGGCGCGGCTCGCCGCGACCGCGGGCGTGGCGCTGCCCCTGGTCCCGGTGCGGCATCAGTACTTCGTCACGGAGGCGGTCGCCGGCGTCGGCCCGGACCTGCCGGTCGTGCGCATCCCGGATCGCCGCCTCTACGTCCGGGCGGAGGTGCGGGGGCTGCTCGTCGGCGGCTTCGAGGCCCACCCGGAGAGCCTCGACCCGGCGAGCCTGCCCGCCGATTACCGTCGCTTCCCGGTGCCCCCGGACTGGGAGCGGCTCGCCGGCTTCGGGCAGGACGGCATCGACGTGCTCCCGGCGCTCGCCGACGCGCGGGTCCAGACCACGTTCCAGGGGTACCCGACGTTCACGCCCGACGGACACTTCTGCCTCGGCGAGGTGCCGGGCGTCCGCGGCCTCGTCATGGCCGCCGGCTGCTGCGCCCACGGGGTGTCCGGGTCGGCCGGGCTGGGCGCGACCGTCGCGGCGGCGATCGTGGGCGAGGAGCCGCTCGTGGACCTCGGTCCGGTCCGGGCCGCGCGCTTCGCCTCCGGCAATCTGGACTGGGACGGGGCCCGCCGCGCGGCGGAGCGCGCGTACGCCAGCTACTACGCCATCCATCCGGCGTTCGCCGTCGCGCCGCAAGGGTAGGCGGCGGCGGCACGCAGCGACCCGACCCCGACGACCGAGGCGACGGGTCAGGCACCCGCCGGCGCCCCGTCGCGCGCCTCCCGGGCGGCCCGGCGGACGTCCACGCGCGCCAGCAGGGCCAGGCCGGTCACGAAGAAGACCACGACCGAGAGGATCGCCAGCCGGTAGCTCCCGCTGAACTGGAGCGTCAGGCCGAAGATCAGCGGCCCCAGCCAGCTCGTCCCTCGTTCGCTCACCTCGTACAGGCTGAAGTACTCCGCCTCGCGCCCGCGCGGGATCATGACCGAGAAGAGCGACCGGCTCAGGGCCTGGCTGCCGCCCAGCACCACTGCGATCACCGCCGCCAGCGCGAAGAACTGCCGCTCGGTGCGCAGGATCCCGTAGGCGTACACCACGGCGCCGGTCCAGAGGATGAGGCTTGCCATCACCGCGCGCTTGGCCCCCACGACCCGGGCCAGGTAGCCGAACGCGAGCGCGCCGGCGAAGGCGACGAACTGGACCATGAGGATCACCTGCGTGAGCGTCGCCATCGGCAGCCCGAGCTCCTCGTGCCCGAACTCGGACGACAGGTTGATGACCGTCTGGATGCCGTCGTTGTAGAGCAGGTAGGCGACGAGGAAGAGGAGCGTGTGCGGATAGCGCCCCAGGGTGCGGGCCGTCTGGCGGAGCTGGGCGAGGCCCACCGCCAGGTGGAACTGGCCCGGCCGGAGCCGCTTGACCGGCTCCCGCCTCCGGAGCGTGGCGAGCGGGATGAGGGTGAAGAGGCCCCACCAGAGGCCGGCCGAGGCGAGGCTCACGCGGACCGCGTGGCCCGCCGTCAGGCCGACGGCGGCGGCGCGCGAGAACAGGACGAGGTTCAGCGCCAGCAGGAGGCCGCCCCCCAGGTAGCCGAGCGCCCAGCCGCGGGAGGAGACCGCGTCCCGGTCCTCCGGCGGCGCGATCTCGAGGAGGAAGGCGTTGTAGATCACGATCGAGGCGCCGAACGCCACGTTGGCGATGACGAAGAGCACGCCGCCGAGGAGATAGTTCGCCCCGTGAAGGAAGTAGAGGCACGTCGTGGCGGCGGCGCCGACGTAGGCGGTCAGCGCCAGGAGCGACTTCTTCCGGTGCGAGTAGTCGGCGATCGCGCCGAAGAGCGGGAGCACCAGTACCTGGAGGAGGACCGAGAGCGACACGACGTAAGGGAAGAACGAGCCCGCGAAGACCGCCACGCCGAAGGGGTAGACGAAGCCGCGGGCGTCGGCCGCCGCGCGGGTCACGCTGGTGAGGTAGGGGCCCAGAAAGACGGAGACGACCGTCGTGGTGAAGGCCGAGTTCGCCCAGTCGTAGAAGTACCAGCCGACCCGCTCGAGCCGGTCGGCGCCGGCCACCGCGTGTCCGCCGGTCATGGCGGGAACTGTCGCCCGGCCGCCCGTCCGGGGTCAAGCCCGCCGGCGGCCGGCCGGCCTCGCGGACGACGTCGCTCGGATTAGGCGGTGCGCTCCTCGCGATCGGCCGGAGGCGGCTCTGGCAGCGCCGCGGCTGGCCGGTCGGCGGCCAGCGGCGCCCGGCGGCGCCGTGTGCCGGCGCAGTCGTCGTGGCGACAGAGACAGCGGACGCCTGCGGGAATGTCGAGTGTGCTGCACCAGGGGGAGCAGGTGAAGTCCGGGGTCTGGCAAAAGCAGACCGGGTTCGCGCAGGCCCGGAGGTTCAGCACGGCCACGGCCGGCCGTCCTGTCCCACCGCTCCGGCCCGCCGCGAGGTCCCGCGCCGCCGCGCGCGGCCCTGGCCAGGATACGCCGAGCGACGGGGATACGGCGCCGAAGGACGCGCGCTCGCGCGCGCCACGGGGAGCGTGGCGCAGGCGGGCGGGGGAGCGCTGTCCAGGAGCGGCGCCAGGGGCATGAGCGGCCTCCCCTGATGGCCAGACTCGGTCGGCTTGCAGGACCAGCGCGAGTCTAGGCGCGCCGGCGGAGCCTGTCAAGGCGTGGCACTCCCGGTCGTGTCGCGGCGCCCGCGCCCGTGGATCAGGGCTGGTGCGCGCCGTGCTCGCCGGTCGCGGGCAGCGCGCGTCGGAGCGTCAGGGTAACCTCGACGACCTGGGCTTCCTGGATCGCGGCGAGCGCAGCCGGGGGCAGCCGGAGCGTGACATCGCCCTCCCCTGCGGTCTGGACGGTCAGCCGCCCGCCGGCCGCATCGAGCTTGGTGACCCGGCCGCGGATCGTGTGCCGGGCGAGGAGGGCGCCGCTCGCCTGCGCGAGCGACTTCACGTAGTTCAGCACGTGCCACCGGTCATCGTGCGACAGGCGCGTCTGGAACGCCGGCATGGCGGTGCCGGGCACGCCCCCGCTCAGCATCCGGAAGAGCTCCGCGTCGGAGTGGTGCGCCACGGCGTGCTCCGTCAGGTCGAACGGCCTCGGCCGGAGCGACGCGGCGGCCGGGCCGTCGCCCCGTCCGCCGAGGCCGTGACAGGGCGCGCACTCCTGGCGGAAGATCTCGCGGCCGCGGGCCAGCGACGCCGCGGAGGGCGGAACGGGGGTCCCGGCGGCCGATCCATCGGCGTGGCTCGTGGCGGGGGCCGGGTGCTGGTCCTGCTGTGACGCGGCCGGGACTGCAAGAAAGATCAGGGCCGCCGCGAGGGCGAGCGGGCTTGCGTGAGGGCTCCGCATGGTCCGGCCTCTCGGCCCAGTGTGCCAGCCTCACCGGCGTCCGGGCGCATCTTTCCGCTGCCGAGGCGGTCAACCGCCGCCAAAACCGGCGCGACTTCGATCCCGGCGAGGCAGGGGTGCCCGTCGACCGGACAGCCCGGCACGCTGTGGGCGGAGGGGCTACTTCACCGCTTCGACGAAGAAGCTCTCGGGCTCCCGGTTGTCGAGCGCCACGATCTCCGGATACGGGCTCGTGGACTCGCGGTAGCGGCACCGCGCGACGGCCGTGAAGCCCGCCTTCGCGAGCAGCTCGGCGACGAAGTCGAAGGTCAAGGGCGTGCGCGTCGACCCGTACCAGATCGCTTGCAGGCAGAGCTTGCCGCCCAGGCTCCGCACCTCGTCGTCCGGGATCAGGAAGTAGTCGCGGTCCCCACGGGCATACGCCTGGATCGCCCGGTCGAGGTCGGGCAGGCCCAGCCGCAGGACCCCTCGCGGCTTGAGCACGCGCCTGAGCTCTCCGAGCGCGGGCAGGATGTCCGGGTAGGGCAGATCCTGGAGCGCGTGGATGCTGACGATGTAGTCCAGGCCGTCGCTCGGCAGCGGCAGGCCGTCCCGGATGTCCGCGGGGAGGTCGATGCCGGGCCCGCCGCGCCGGTCCGAATTGATCCAGCCGGGCGGTGGATTCGACCCGCAGCCCCAGTTCAGACGCCGGAGGACCGGGGCGTCCGGCGCGCGAGCGGGATCGTGACGGAGAACCGGCCGAGGATTCATCGCCTCAGCGGCCGCCGGCGACCGGGTGGAGCCGGCCCACGCCGCCCGCCCGCTCGTCGATCGCCAGACTCACGACCGCGGCCGCGACGAGCTGGAGGCTCGCCACGGTGAACGCCGCGCCGTAGCCGCCGGTCACCTCGAAGAGAAAGCCGCCCAGCCAGGAGCCGGCGGCGGCGCCGGCCTGGTGGAGGAGGAAGATCGTGCCGAACACCGCGCCGACGGAGAAGCGCCCGAAGAGGTCGGCGGTCAGCGCGGAGGTCATGGCGAGGCTCCCGGCCATGCTCGCGCCGCCGAGCAACGCGATGGCGAGGAGCGCCGTCGGGCTGTCGTGGACGAGGAAGAGCGCGGCGAAGAGAAGCGCGCGGGTCGCGTAGAGCCAGGCCAGCACGACGCGGCAGCCGGTCCGGTCCGCGATGACGCCGAGCAGCAGCGCGCCCCCGACGCTCGAGGCGCCGAGCAGCCCGAGCGCCCACGACGCGAGCATCGGCGGGAAGCCGTGGTCCGTGAGCATGGGCACGCCGTGCGCGGAGAGCAGACTCATGGAGAAGCCGCAGCCGAACATCCCGCCCGAGAGCTGCCAGAACGGGCGGGTCTGGACGGCCGTCCCCACCTCCGTGCGCTCGGCCGCTCCCGGGACGGGGGCTCCCGGCTCGGCCGGGCCCCCGTCCGGGAGCAGCCCCATCGCCTCGGGCGATTCCCGGACGACCCAGAGGGCGAGCGGCATGATCGAGAGGAAGATGGCGAGCCCAAAGATGCCGTAGGTCGCGCGCCAGCCGATCGTCAGGATGAGCCACATGGCGGCCGGCACGAGGAGGCTCATGCCGGCCATCGAGGCGCCGCCGATCACCGACAGCGCGGTCGCGCGACGGCGCGTGAACCACCGGGCGACCACGGCGGAGGCCACCACGTGCCCCGTCGCCGCGAGCCCCATCGCCACCGTGACGCCGTAGACGAGGTAGTACTGCCAGAGGCGCGTGACGAGCCCGGTCGCGCCGACCGAGCCGGCCAGCAGGAGCGTCCCCGCCACCATGACGGGACGCGCGCCGAAGCGGTCCACCAGCCGCCCGACGAACGGCATGAACACGCCGTAGAGGAAAAGGCTCAGCGAGACGACGAGCGAGAAGCTCGCCCGGTCGATACCCAGGTCCGCGACGACGGGCTTGAGGAAGGGGCCGACCGTGAACCGGATGCCGGTCGAGAGGAACACCATGAGAGCGAAGGCGAGCGTGACCCACCACCCGAAGAAGACGCGGGGCGCCGGCATCTTCGGTCATGATAGCCGACGGAGCGCCCCGACGACAATCGGTCCGCCGCCGCGCCACGGGCGGGTCGGCCCCAGGCGGGGCCCGGTTGGCCGATTGCCGGCGGCAGGCTATGCTGGCGTGATGGCGCGGATGACCGGCGGCGAGGCGCTCGTCCAGCAGCTCTGCCGAGAAGGGGTTCGCGTCGTCTTCGGGCTGCCCGGTGTCCAGCTCTACGGCGCCATCGCGGCGCTCCGCGAGGCGCCGGGGATCCGCTTCATCGTCACGCGGCACGAGCAGGCCACGAGCTACATGGCGGACGGCTACGCGCGCGCGGGGGGCGACTTCGGGACCGCGCTCGTCGTGCCGGGGCCCGGCCTCCTCAATGCGGCGGCCGGGCTCGCCACGGCCTACGCCGCGTCGTCCCCCGTGCTGATGATCTCGGGCCAGGTCCCCAGGCGCAGCCTCGGCCGGCGCGTCGGCGTCCTCCACGAGGTGGACGACCAGCTCGACGCGATCGCGCCGGTCACCAAGTGGCGGCGGCGCGTCCTCGAGGTCGCCGAGGTGCCCGGGGCCGTCCACGAGGCCGTGGCCCAGCTCCGGAGCGGCCGCCCGCGCCCGGTCGAGCTCGAGCTGCCGCCCGACACGCTGGAAGAAGCGGGGGAGGCCGAGCTCGTCCCGGCCACCCACGTCGCCCGGCCGGCGGCCGACCCGGCGCGCGTGGCCGAAGCCGCCGGCAGGCTGCTCGCCGCCGCCCGCCCCGTCCTCTACGCGGGCGGCGGCGTCCACGCGGCCTCTGCCCACGAGGCGCTCGCCGCGGTGGCCCAGCGTCTCGAGGCGGGGATCGTGGTCTCGCCCGAAGGGAAGGGCGCGGTCGACGACCGGCGTGACCTTGCCCTGGGCGCCGCGCTCTGGCATGCGGGGCCGCTCCGACCCCACGTGGACGCCGCCGACCTCGTCCTCGCCGTCGGCGATCGCCGGGCTCGGGGCCGAGCAGCCCGTGATCCAGCTCGACATCGATCCCGAGGAGGCGGGGCGGAATCACGAGCGGACGTTCGCGCTGGTGGGGGACGCCCGGGTCACCCTCGAGGCCCTCCTGTCGCGGCTCCGTGCCGCGGGGCCGCCCCGCCCTACACGCCGAGCGGAGCGGGAGGCGGTGCGGGCCGCCGTCGCCGCCGCGGCCGCGAGCCAGGCGCCCCAGGGGCCCATCCTGGAAAGCCTGCGGGGCGGGACGCCGGAGGACACCATCGTCGTCTCGGACATGAACCAGATCGGCTACTACGCCAATCGGTTCTGGCCCGTGTACCACCCGCGGACCTACCTCACCTCCTCGTACTCCGGGAACCTCGGCTACGCCTTCCCGACGGCGCTCGGCGCGAAGGTGGCGCGGCCGGACCGGCCGGTGCTCGCGCTCTGCGGGGACGGCGGCTTCCTGTTCAACGCGCAGGAGCTGGCCACGGCCGTCCAGTACGCGATCGACGTGGTGGTCGTGGTGTTCAACGACCACGCCTACGGCAACGTGGCGCGGGACCTGGACGAGGGCTGGGGCGGGAGCTTCGGGGCCGAGCTCGTGAACCCGGACTTCGTGAAGCTGGCCGAAGCGTACGGGGCCGTGGGCTTACGCGCCAAGGAGCCGACGGACGTCGGCGACCTGGTGCGCGAGGCGATCGCGCTCGGGCGGCCGGTCCTCGTCGAGGTGCCGGTCGGCCGGATGCCGCGCCCGGCGTTCTTCCCGCCGCGCCGCACGCCGCGCCGTCAGGGGCGCTGACGCGCGGGAGCGCTGTCCGGACGGAAGGAGCGGAGCATGGGGCTGATCGACGTCCACAATCACATCCTCTCCAAGGCGTGGGTCGAGCTGCTCGCCGCGTACGGCGGCCACCGCTACCAGACGGGGAAGGATCCGGAGGGACGGACCATCGTCCTGCGCAAGGGCGCGCGGTTCCTCGGGCTCACCGAGGCCATGTTCGACCCCGAGCTGCGGCTCCGCGCGATGGACGAAGTCGGCGTGAGGATGGAGCTGCTCTCCTACACCTGTCCCAACTGCTACTGGGCCGACGGCAGGGCGGCGGAGACGGTCGCGCGGGCGATGAACGATCATCTCGCCGACGTCTGCGCGCGCTGGCCGGATCGGTTCCGGGGGCTGGGGAGCCTTCCGCTCCAGGACGTGGACCTCGCGCTGAAGGAGCTCGAGCGGGCGGTCGATCAGCTCGGCATGGTCGGCTTCATCATCCTGGCCAACGTGAACGAGACCCCGCTCGACCATCCCCGATTCGAGCCGGTGTGGGCGGCGCTCAACGCGCGGCGGCTCCCCGTGCTCCTGCACCCCACGGTCCCGCCGGGGGTCGAGGCCATGGGGATGGGTCAGTACGGGCTGGTCCCGTCCATCGGCTTCATGATCGACACGACCCTCGCGGTCACGCGGCTCACCCTCGCGGGGGTCTTCGAGCGCTACCCGGACTGGCCGGTCATCGTCGGCCACGCGGGCGCCACGCTGCCGTTCATCGCGGGACGGCTCGACCAGTGCCACCAGTTCATTCCGGAGACCCGCACGCGGATCAGCCGGCCGCCGTCTGACTATCTCAGGCGGCTCTACTACGACACGGTCTGCTACGACGAGCACGCGCTCTTCCTGGCGTACCGCCTCGCCGGCCCGGACCATCTCCTCTACGGGAGCGATTACCCCCACACGATCGGCGACATGCGGGGATGCGCGGCGCGGATCGAGGCGCTGCCGATCGGTGACGGCGAGAAGGCGCTGATCCGCTCGGGCAACGCCGAGCGGCTGTTCCGGCTGCCCGCCGCCTGACCCCGCCGCCTCGGGGGCCGGCTCGCCACGGGCCGGGCCGCGGTCAGCCGCGAATCGGCCGGCCGCCGCGCAGCTCGGTGCCGCGGCGCGGAAACTCCCGCCCGCCGTTGTAGGCCTTCTTGAGGCGGTCGAGCTCCCGGCGCAAGGCCTTCTCCGCGAGCGCCGCCAGCGTCAGCCGGGCCGGCGGGCCTGCCAGGTAGACGACCGCGTTCCGGGCTTCCTCGAACAGGATCCCGGGCAGGTGAAAGGTCGCGCGGATCTTGGGCGCCGGCCTGCGTGCCGCCGTCGCCGGACGTCGGGTCGGGGTCTTCGTCTTCCGCCGCATGCTCGCGCCTTCCCAACGTTCCCGTTTATGACATTTACTCCGAATTGGCTTGCAGCCGGGTCCCTTCTGACGTAGAATCCAGTTCCCGCGCGCCGGCGCAGCCGCGCCGCGCGGCCAGCCGGGTCGCAGCCGCTGATGGAGGGCACCAGTGGTCGTGATCAGTGGCAGCATCGAGTCCATCGACCACGCCCGCCGCGTCATTTCCATGGGTCGGACCGAGCTGTGGGTGCCTCAGCACATCTCCCTCGCGAGCCTCGCCGTCGGGATGAGCGTGACGGTCACCTGCGAAGTGCGGGCGGGCGGGCAGCACTGGGTGGTCGACCTGAAGGAGAACCGGTTCTGAGGCCGGAGGCGGGTCGCCGACCTTCGCCGGTCCGCCCATGCGCCGCCGTGTCGGGGCGCGCCCGGGCTGGCACGTCGTCTGCACCGGCTGGCCACCAGACGAACCGCACCGCCACGAGGTGATATGCGTCGAAGGAAGCCGGGGGCGACATCAACAAGTCAACATATCCTGAAACCGTACCGGCGCGCTACCTACTACTTGCGACCCGACCAGATCAAGGCGCTGAAGTTACGCGCCGTCACCGAGGAGCGGAACCTCTCGGCCGTCTTGCGCGAAGCCATCGACCGGTACCTGGGGAGAGGCTCCTGAGGCGACCCGCCGGGACCTCTGCCGTCGTCAGATCGCGGACAGCCGCTGACGCCGTAGCGTAGCAGTTCCGGGAGCCCGGCCGCCACGGCCGGGCCTCGCCCGTCCAGCCCGGTACAATAGGGCGCCATGGCCGAGCAGGCGCGGGCGGTGATCGTGGGCGGGGGCGTCGCCGGCTGCAGCATCGCCTACCACCTCACGGCGCGGGGCTGGCGGGAGGTCGTCCTGCTGGAGCGCGCGGAGCTGACCAGCGGATCGACCTTCCACTCGGCGGGCCTCGTCGGCCAGCTCCGCTCGTCGGTCGCCCTCACTCGACTCATGATGTGGAGCGTCGAGTGCTATCGGGGCCTCGCCGCGGCGACGGGTCGGGACCCCGGCTGGCGGGAAGTGGGCAGCCTCCGGCTGGCCTGCTCGGCCGAGCGGGTCCTCGAGCTCAAGCGCCAGGCCGGCTGGGCCAAGACCTTCGGCCTCCCGCTCGAGGAGGTCAGCGCGAAGGAGGCGGGCCGGCTGTTTCCCGTGATGTCGCTCGAGGGCGTGCGCGGCGCCGCCTACCTTCCGACCGACGGGCACCTGGACCCGGGGGGCCTCGCCGCCGCCCTGGCCGACGGCGCCCGGCGCCGGGGCGCGTCCATCCGGACGGGCACGCGGGTCACCGGCGTCACGGTCGAGGGCGGCCGGGTTCGCGAGGTCCGGACGGACCGAGGAGCCATCCGGACCGACGTCGTCGTCAACGCAGCCGGGATGTTCGCGCCGGAGATCGGCCGGATGGTCGGCATCACGGTCCCGCTCGTCCCGATGGCTCACCAGTACCTCACGACCAAGCCGATCGACGGGGTCCACCCCCGGATGCCGACGCTGCGCGACCCGGACCGCCTCGTCTACTTCCGCGAGGAGGTCGGCGGCCTGGTGGTGGGCGGCTACGAGCGCCAGCCGGCGGCCTGGGGCGTGGACGGGATCCCCGCGGACTTCAACCACCGCCTGCTCGCTCCCGACTGGGAGCGCTTCGAGCCCTTGATGGAGCAGGCCGTGCGGCGTGTCCCGGCGGTCGCCGCCGCGCAGGTCGTCCGGCTCATCAACGGGCCGGAGGCCTTCACGCCGGATGGCGAGTTCATCCTGGGCGCGTCGCCCGAGGTGCGCGGCTTCTTCCTGGCGGCCGGCTTCTGTGCCCACGGCATCGCGGGGGCGGGCGGGGTGGGCCGGATCATGGCCGACTGGATCGTCGAGGGCGACCCGGGGCTGGACGTCTGGCAGATGGACCTGCGGCGGTTCGGGTCGCAGTACCGGTCGCGCCGGCTGGCGCTCGACCGGACGCACGAGGTCTACCGGACGTACTACGACATCCGCTACCCGAACCAGGAGCGCGAGGCGGGCCGCAACCTGCGCTGGTCCTCGGTCCACCCGCGGCTCCGCGACCTCGGCGCCGTCTTCGGCGAGAAGGCGGGCTGGGAGCGCCCGAACTGGTTCGAACCGAACGCCAAGGACGGCGACGCGACGCGGCGCCCCCGGGGCTGGGCCGGCCGGTACTGGTCGCCCGCCATCGAGGCCGAGCACGTCGGCACCCGGGAGCGCGCCGGGCTCTTCGACGAGACGTCCTTCAGCAAGCTCGAGGTGCTGGGGCCGGGCGCGCTCGGCCTCCTCCAGCATCTCACCGCCAACGACGTGGACCGGCCGGTCGGGACGGTGGTCTACACGTCGATGCTGAACCGTCGCGGCGGCATCGAGTGCGACTTCACCGTGACCCGGCTCGCCCTCGACCGCTTCCGGATCATCACCGGCGCGGCCTTCGGCACGCACGACCGCGGCTGGATCGCGGCGCACCTGCCGCCGGACGGCACGGTCTCCCTCTCCGACGTGACCGGCGCCTACGTCTGCCTCGGGCTCTTCGGGCCGCGGGCGCGGGACATCCTGGCCGCGGTCACGCCCGCCGACCTCTCGAATGCGGCCTTCCCCTACCTCACGGCCCAGGAGCTGGCGGTCGGGCGCGTCCCGGTGCTCGCCGCCCGGGTGACCTACGTGGGCGAGCTGGGCTGGGAGCTCTACGCCCCCGCCGAGTACGGGCTCGAGCTCTGGGACACGCTCTGGGAGGCGGGGCGCTCGCACGCGCTCGTGGCCGCCGGTTACCGCGCGATCGACTCGCTCCGGCTGGAGAAAGGGTATCGCTACTGGAGCGCCGACATCACCCCGGACGAGACGCCGTACGAAGCGGGGCTGGGCTTCGCGGTCCGCCCGGAGAAGGGCGAGTTCATCGGCCGCGAGGCGCTCCTGCGCCAGAAGGGCGCGGGCGTCCGGCGGAGGCTCGCCTGCCTGACCCTCGCCGATCCCCTCGCGGTGGCGCTCGGAGGCGAGCCGGTCCGTGCCGGAGGCGGGGTCCTGGGCCGGGTGACGAGCGGGGGCTTCGGCTACACGGTCGGGCTCAGCATCGCCTACGCGTACCTGCCGGTCGAGCTCGCGGCGCCCGGCAGCGCGGTGGCCGTCGAGGTCTTCGGCGACTGGATCGATGGCGTCGTCGCGGCCGAGCCCCTCTGGGACCCCCGGAGCGCGCGCGTCCGGAGCTAGCGAGGCCGACCGCCCGACCCCCCGACCCGCCCGGGTGACGCCGTGCCGATACCCGTCGCATCCCGGAGTAGTAGACGTAACGAGGGCCTCGGCGCCTCGGCACGTTATGGCGGCTCCTCCGAGCGGCGGCTTCTGCCGCCGCAACCCCTCCTGGGGGGAGGTCTCGGAGGGGGCCGTCGAGGCCCCTCCGAAGAACTAGGGCTGCTCGGTTCTCGGCCCGGCTGGGTCGGGATCGCCGGGGTTCCGGGCGCGACCTCTAGAACCAGAGGACGCGGGCGCGGAGATCCAGGTCTTCGAGAAGGTCGCGCGCCGGGCCGGTGTGGGTGACGGCGCCGCGGTCGAGGACGTAGACGCGGTCCGCCAGGGCCAGGGCGAGGTCGAGGTTGTGCTCGACCAGCAGGATCGCGGTCGTGCCCCGCAGCGCTGCGACCGCGGCATAGACTTCCTCGACGACGGCCGGGGCGAGCCCCTCGAACGGCTCGTCCAGGACCAGGAGCTCGACGCCGCCCACCAGGGCGCGCGCGAGGGCGAGGAGCTGGAGCTCGCCGCCCGACAGCGTCTCCCCGCGGGCGCGCCACCGCCCCCGGAGCCGTGGGAACCGCTCGAGGGTCCGATCGTGCGGACCGGTCTCCGTCCCGTCGCGCCGGCCGAGCCGCGCGAGCATGATGTTCTCCGCGACCGTCAGGTTGGGGAAGACGCGGCGACCCTGGGGCGCGAGCCCGATCCCCAGCCGCGCGATCCGCTCTGGCGGCTCGCCGGCGATCTCGCGGCCCAGGAAGCGGATGCGGCCGCGGCGCGGCGGGCGGATGCCCATGATCGTGTTGAGCGTCGCTGTTTTCCCCGCCCCGTTCCGCCCGAGGAGGGCCACCACCTCGCCCCGCCGCACCTCGAGCGTAACCCCGTGGAGGATGTGGCTCGTCCCGTAGAAGGTCTCGACGCCGTCGAGGACCAGCAGGGCATCGCGGCGCGTCGCCGGGACGGGGCCGGCCGCGGCGGCCGGCCGGCCGGGCCGCCCCGCGCGCCCGCCGAGATACGCGGCCCGCACCCCCGGATCGGCCTGGATCGTCGCCGGGGGGCCGTCCGCGATGACGCGGCCCCCGTGGAGGACGGTGATCCGGTCGCTGAGCGCCAGCACCCGGTCGATGTCGTGCTCGATGAGGACCACCGTGACCGCGCGCGCGAGGGCCTTGACGAACCCCGCCACCCGCTCCCGCTCGGCCGGGGAGAGCCCCGCCAGGGGCTCGTCCAGGAGCAGCACCGCCGGCTCGGTGGCCAGGGCGATGCCGATCTCGAGGAGTCGCTGACCGCCGTGCGAGAGGCTCGAGGCCGGGGCGTCCTCGAGGCCTTCCAGGCCGATCTGGCGGACGACCTGGCGGGTCGCCTCGTTGATCGCCTCGAACGATGTGGCCGGACGCCAGAGGTTCCAGCGGGCCCGGCTGCGCGCCTGGACGGCGAGTCGGATGTTCTCGAAGACCGAGCGCTCCCGGAAGATCGTCAGGATCTGGAACGAGCGCGACAGCCCCCGGGCCACGATCCGATGGGCGGCGAGGCCCGTGACGGCCTGGCCACGCAGGAGGACGGTGCCGGCGTCGGGCGGGAACAGACCGGAGAGGACGTTGAAGAGCGTCGTCTTCCCGGCGCCGTTCGGGCCGATGAGGGCGCGGAGCTCGCCCGCGCGGAGCTGGAGGTCCACGTGGTCGAGGGCCAGCAGGCCGCCGAAGCGCTTGACCAGGCCGCTGGCCTGGAGCAGGACGTCCCCGGTGGCCCGGGCCGCCGGCCCGGAGCCGTCCGGCGCCGGGCGAGGCGTCGCGCGCGCCGCCATCGCCGCGACCGCCGCGGCCTCGGGGCGGAACGGCAGGGCCAGCCGGCGCGCCACGCCAAGGATGCCGTCCGGGGAGAAGAGGATGAAGGCCATGAAGAGCAGGCCGAAGTAGAGGAGCCAGTTCTCGGTGTAGCTCGTGAGCAGCTCACGGAAGAGGACGAAGAAGGCGGCCCCGACGGCGGGGCCGAGGAACTGTCGCATCCCCCCCACGAGGGTCATGGCGAGGATCTCGCCCGACATCGTGACGTGGACGAGGTCGGCGTACACGAACTGCTTGAGGAGGGCGTGCAGCGTGCCTGCCAGGCCGACGATCGTCGTGGACAGGACGAAGGCGAGCCAGGTGTAGCGCTGCACGTCGTAGCCGACGAAGCTGGCGCGCCGCTCGTTTTCCCGGATCGCCTGGAGCACGGTCCCGAACGGGCTGTGGACGAGCCGCCAGACGAGCGCGGCGCCGGCGAAGACCAGGACGGCGGTCAGCCAGTAGAACGTCCGCTGGTCCGCGAGGTCGAGGCCGAGAAACCGCGGCCGGGCGACGCCCCCGAGACCGCTCTCGCCGCCGGTCACCGCGGTCCAGCGGTAGACGATGTAAAAGAACATCTGGGTGAAGGCGAGCGTGAGGAGCGAGAAGTAAACCCCGCGCCGGCGGAGGACGAGGACGCCGAGGGTCGCCCCGAGCAGGCCCGCCGTCGCCACGCCGGCCGCCACGGGCGCCACGACGCCCTTGACCAGGTGGATCTGGGTCAGCGCCGCGGCATAGGCCGCGAGGCCGAAATAGGCGCCGTGGCCGAACGAGGTGAGGCCCGTGTAGCCGAGGAGGAGGTTGTACCCGAGCCCGACCAGGGTGAAGAGCGCGATCTCGGTCGCCACGGAGACCGTCGTCCCCAACCCGCCCACGGCGAAGGGGAGGGCGAGGAGACCGGCAGCGAGCGCGGCGAGCGGGTGACGCCACGGCCGGGTCATTCGGCCCCGAACTCGGTCCAGCGCTCGCCCAAGAGCCCGCGCGGGCGCACGAGCAGGACGAGGGCCATCAGGGCGTACATCGAGGCCTCCGCGGCCGGCGGCCAGACGAGCACGGCCACCGCGCGGATCAGGCCGACGAGGAGCCCGGCGATGACGGGCCCCCAGAAGCTCCCCAGGCCTCCGATCACGACGACCACGAAGGCGGCCGTCCCGATCTCGTTCCCCATCGCCGGGTAGATGCCGGCGAGGGGCGCGGAGAGCACGCCGGCCAGGGCGGCGAGCGCGACCCCCACGCCGAACACCGCGGTCATGAACGGGCGGAGGCTGATGCCGAGCGCCCGGACCATCTCGGGGTCCCGGGTCCCGGCGCGGACGACGATTCCCCAGGGCGTCTTCTCCAGCGCCAGCCAGAGCGCGACGATCGCGAGCGCGGTGATCCCGATGACGACGAGGCGGTAGCGAGAGTAGACGAAATCGCCCACGGTGACGAACCCGCGCAGGGCGGCCGGGATCTGGAACGGCTGGCCCGACGCGCCCCAGGCGATCCGCACGGCCTGCTCGCCCACCATGGCGAGGCCGAAGGTGAAGAGGAGCCCGAGCAGGGGATCGCTCCGGTAGAGCCGTCGGAGGAAGGCGGTCTCGATCGCCATGCCGATGAGCGCGACGAGGAGCGGGGAGACGACGAGGGCGCCGCCGAATCCCGCCAGGCGCTGGACTTCCACCGCCAGATACGCGCCGAGCGCGTAAAAGGCGCCGTGGGCGAGGTTGATCACGCCGCCGAGCCCGAAGATGAGCGACAGCCCGAGCGCCAGCGTCGTGTAATACGCGCCGACGACCAGACCGTTGGCGAGGTGCTCGAGGAGGATCGCGGGCGAGACGGGAGGCACGGTCACTCGGAGGGAGGCTGCGCCCCCCTTTCCATCTCCCCGTCGCCCCTCGTCGCGCCTTCGGCGCGCGAGTGGCGACACCCCACCGGGGGGCCGGCGGCCCTCGCGGCCTGGGCCGGCGGCGTTCTGATCAATCAGCGGCCGGGAGTATGTCCCGGCCGTGGCGGCGAACGCATCGGACCGGCCGCCCCCCTCGAGGATGTCCGACCGGGCGTGTCAGATTGCAGGCAGGTTGCAGGGGTTCTCCGCCTTCGTCGGCTGGATGAGCTCGAGGGACTGGCCGGCGGTCGGCACCGCCTCGACGATCTCGAAGATGTCCCACTGGTCGCGTGATTTCGCCTTGTCCTTCACCTTGACGACGTACATGGTCTGGAGGAGCTGGTGATCCCAGTCGCGGAACCACGCCTCCCGGCCCTTCAGGACGTCGAACTTCGCCCCCTTCTCGAAGTAGCGGACGAGATCGGCGCTCGCCGTGCTCTTGGTCTCGGCGATCGCCTGGAGCACGATGCGGATCCCCACGTACTCCCCCCAGGCCTGGTTGTCGGGCGGCTTGCCGTAGCGCTTGACGAAGCGCTCCGCGAACTCGGGCGAGCCCTTCTCCTTGAGGTCGTGGTACCAGAGGCTCTGCCAGTACCCGCTCAGCGCGTCGATCCCGGCCGCCCAGAAGGGGACGGTGTCCATGACGCCGCCGGCCAGCGGGTAGGGGGCGCCGAACTCCCGGTACTGCTTGAGGAACGTCGTCTGGTCCGTGCCGGCGAGGTTCAGGTACACGAGGTCGGGCCTGATGCTGCGGAGCTTCACGATGTAGGAGGAGTAGTCCAGCGTGCCGGTCGGGATCATGTCGTTCCCGAGGTTCGTGCCGCCCTGCTCGGCGAGGAACTTCGACGAGACGCGATAGAGGTCGTGACCGAAGGCGTAGTCCGCGGTGAGGAAGTACCAGCGGGCCCCTCGGATCTTGCCCTCCCGGGCCTGCCAGAGGCCGATGGTCTTGGTGTACATCGTGTTGCACCCTTCCACGTGGAAGAGGTAGCGCTGGCAGCGGGCGCCGCGTCCCTCGTCGGAGTTCCAGCCCGTGTTGACGTAGATGATCCGGGCCCGCTGGGCGACCTCGCTGATCGCGAGGCCCGAGGCGCTCGAGATCTCGCCGATCAGGAAGGCGGCGCGGTCGCGCTCGATGAGCTTCTGAGCCTTGGTCACGGCGACGCCGGGGTTCGGGGTATCCTCGCTGACGAGCTCGACCTTCCGGCCCAGGACCCCGCCCGCGGCGTTGGCCTCGTCCACCGCCATCTGCGCCGCCGTGTAGGCGTAGGCCCCGAGCGGTCCCAGAAAGCCGGTGCGCGGGGTGAGGTGCCCCACCTTGATCGTCTCTTGAGCCCGGAGGATCGCGGGGAACCCGAGGGCGCCGGCCGCTGCCGCTGCCCTCACGCCGATCTTCAGTACGTCGCGCCGAGTCGCGTCCATGTGGTCTCCTTCCCCGGGAACGCCAGGTCACTCCCCGATGCCCGGCACGATGGCATGGGCGTGCGGGTGTGTCAACGCCCGGGCGGCGCGGCCCAGGGCGGGCGCGGGCGCGAGACGTGGCGGCTGCCGCGGATCCAGAAGCGGAGCGGGAGATCGGTCGCGCGGGTGATGCCGACGCGCGGGCCGGCCGCCACCGCCGGCCCGCCCGGCGGGCCGGACCCGTCGGCAGCCGGGCCGGGCGGCTCGATCGTGAGGCGCCCGCGCGTGAGGTCGGCGCCGTTGTCCGCCAGCGTGATCGCGAGCGCCTCCGTGAGCTTCGCGGGGCCATTCGTGAGCCCGACCGCCGCCGCCGGGAGGCGCCGCCGCCGGGCCATCGTGGCGGCTCCGCGGGTCGGCTCGAGCGCCCGGATCAGCACGCAGCCCGGGGTCCCCGGGCGGCCCGTGATCGCGTTCAAGCAGGCGTGGAGGCCGTACGCGAGGAACACGTAGGCGACGCCGCCGGGGCCGTAGAAGAGGTCGTGCGACGACGGGCGGAACGCGGCATGCGAGGCGGCGTCCTCGGGACCGAGGTAGGCCTCGGTCTCCACGATCCGGCCCGCGGTGACGGCGCCCCCGACGCGCGAGACGAGGACACAGCCCAGGAGGTCCCGCGCCACCTCCGGCGCCGGCCGCAGGTAGAAGGCGCGGGGCAAGGGGGCCCGGGCCCGGCCGCGCCGGACGGTCAGGGCTTCAGGCGACGGAGGACCGCCTCGAGCGCGTCGCTCGCGTCCTGGCGTTCCCGCAGCAGCCCGTCGTAGCGGTCGCGAAGCGTGTGGAGCAGGCGTGAGGTCTTCTCCTGCTCCTCCGCCAGCCCGGCGTGCGCCGCCCGGACCTCCGTCAGCGTGCGACTGGTCGTCTCGTGCTCCGCGGCGAGCGCCGCGTGGGCTGCGACGAGCTCGGCGAGCCCGCGGGTGGTCCTCTCGTGTTCCGCGGCGAGGGCGGCGTGAGCCGCGCGGAGCTCGGCGAGCTCGCGGGCGACCCGCCCGTCCTCTTCCCGCAGGCGCTCGTGGCTGGCCTCGAGGGCCCGGTGTTCCGAGCCGATCGCCTGGAATCGGGTCTGGAGCTCCTCGTGCTCGCGGCCGAGCGTCTCCATGACGTCGATGAACCGGCTCATCTCGGCCACGATCCGGCGCACGACCTCGACGGCTGACCTCAGCTCGCCGACGTTCAGCTCTCCAATGGACATCCGCCTCTCCCGTCGTCGCCGCCGGCGGCCGGCCGGCGTGTGAGCGCCCCGTCGCGTCAGGTGTGACGGCATCCTTCCTTATCAAGCCCGAGCCGGGCCGTCAAGGGCGACCTCCATCGAGCCGTGGGCACGCGGCTTGCTCGCACCGGATCGTCGAGGCTCGGGCTGGCTCGCCGGCGGCGCGGGCGCGTCATTGGGGACGCGGGAGGCGGGCGCCGCCGCGCCGCGGGTGGGCGGCTGGCGATGGATACGGCGTGTGCCCACGCGCTGACGGCGCGCGGGGCGAGGGGGGGGCGTCATGGCCAGGGGAGGCATCGGCAGGCTGGCAAGGGCGATCGTATTCGCGCTCGCGGCGCAGGGAGTCATCGCGGCCGCGGCCCCGGCATCGGAGCCGCCCGGCGTGCCGCCACCCGGGCGTCGACAGGCGACGGATCCGGAGGCCCGCGCCGCGCGGCGCCGCTGGGCGCTCGCCAAGATGGACGAGATGGCGAACGAGGCCCGGCGCTGTCCCGAGCGCTTCACGGTCCGGCGTCAGGTCGAGGAGTGCCGGGCGGAGTACGAGCGTCGCCTCCGCCTGTACAACGAGGTGTACATCGAGGCGTCGCGCGAGTGAGGCGGGGGCGTCGGCCACGGCGGCGCGACGAGGGCTCGAGGCCCTTCCGAGAGCCGACCTAGCTGGTCAGGTCGACCAGGACCTTCATCACCGGGCCGCCGCCCAGCGCCTGCTCCATGCCCTGCTGGAGCGCCTCCAGCGGGATCCGCCGGCTGACCAGCGGCCCCAGCGGCACGGCGCCCGAGGCGGCGAGCCGGATCGCCTCCTCCCAGTCCGCGCGCGCGTAGAGGCGGCTCCCGTGCATGCTGAGCTCGCGCGCGAACATGCGATAGAGGTTCACCGGCATCGGCTCCGCATGGATCGCCACGAGGCTGATCGTCCCCCACACGCGCACCACGTCGGTCACGAGTCGTACCGCGGCGGGGTTCCCCGTGACCTCGAAGGCGACATCCACGCCGTCGCCGCCCGTCCACTCCTCGGCGAAGCGGACGACGTCCGCTTCGGGGCCGATCGTCTGGAGCCCGAGCCCGGCCAGGAGCTGCACGCGGTGCGGGTTGATCTCGGCGACCGCGACCCGGGCACCGCGGTGGCGGCACACCAGGGCGATGAGGGCGCCGATCGGGCCGCCGCCGAAGACGAGCACCGCGTCGCTGGCCCGCACCTCGGCGCGCCGGACGTCGTGGGTGGCGACGGCGAGCGGCTCGATGAGGGCCGCCTGGTCGTCGGGGAGCGAGTCGGGCACCCTGATGAGCCGCGCGGCGGGCACGGCCCAGTACTCCTGCATGCCGCCGGGCAGGTCCACCCCGAGCACCTTGAGGTCGTAGCAGATGTAGGAGGCGCCGAGCCGGCAGGCGCGGCATTTCCCGCAGAAGGCGAGCGGCTCCACGACCACCCGGTCGCCCCGCTCCAACACGCTCTCGGGCGGCGCCTCGGCGACCTCGGCGAACGTCTCGTGCCCGATGACGCCGCCTCGCGGGACGCGGTGGTCGAGGTGGCCCTGATAGATGTGGAGGTCGGTCCCGCAGATCCCGACCCGCCGGACCCGGAGCAGCGCCTGCCCCGGCTCCGGCCGCGGGACGGGCACCGTTCCCGGCTGGAAGCGCCTCGCGCCCTGGTAGAACTGCGCCCGCATCGTTCGGCCCGTCGTCATGGCGAGTCCTCGCGCGCTCGCCGAGCCCGACGGGCCTCGCCGACGCGCAGCATCGCGACGTAGAGGTGATGCGCTTCGTGGAGAAGGAAGAACTCGAGCCACTGCGCCACGGTGAGCTCGCCGAACGTCGGATGGCGCCCGGTCCGCGCGGCGTCGGCCGGGGTCAGCGACGCCACCCACGACAGCAGTCGGCGCCGCGTGTCGGCCAGCCGCACCAGGACCTCCGCGAGCGGCAGGCGGGATCGCGCCGGCCACTCGGGGTCCTCCTCCGCGCGGTACCGGCCGAGGTCAGGGCGGTCCTCCCGCCGGATCCGCTCCAACCGCTCGAGGAAGGCCTCCGCGTGCCGGGCGAGGTGGGCCAGATTTTCCCGTGCCGACCACTCCCCGGAGGACGGGCGGGCCTCGACGCCGTGGGGCGGCGCCGCGGCCAGGACGGCCGGGAGCGCGTCGAGCTGGGTGGTGAGTCGCGCGAGGAGGCTCGGCGGGACGCTCGGCGGCGAACCGGCGCGGGGGCGCGGCACGGCCCGTGCGGCGCGGCGAGGGGGGCCGCCCGAAGCGGGCTTCGGGGCCTTCCGCTTGGCCATGGTCCTCGAGGGGGGAGTGTGCTCCGCCCCGTGGCGGCTGTCCAGGGCGGGCGGTCGCTCGTCAGCCGCCGCCGAGCTCCTTCCGCACCAGCCGGGTCCCGGCGGCCAGGGCGCGGATCTTCCCGTTCGCCATCGCGCGCGGGCTCCAGCCGAAGCCGCAGTCGGGGTTCACCGAGAGCCGCTCCGCGGGCCAGACCTTCAGGACCCGCCGGATCCGATCGGCCACGTCTTCCGCCGTCTCGGGGTAGAACCCCTTGACGTCCACGACGCCGGCGCCCAGCTCGCGTCCCTCGGTCGCGTACTGCGCCCAGAGGTCGAGCTCGGCCATCTCGCGCCCCGCGAACTCGAGGACGAACTGGTCGCAGCGCGCTTCGAGAAGACCGGGGAGATACGGACGATACGTCCGGTTGAAGCGCGAGCGGCCGAATCGGTTGCCGAAGCAGACGTGGAAGGCGAGCTTCGCCCGGACGCCGTCGGTCGCCCGGTTGAACAGTCGCGCCATCTCCTGCCCGGTGACGTTGCCGCGCGCCGGCTCGTCGATCTGGATGAAGTCGGCCCCGGCGGCGACGAGGCCCTTGAGCTCCCGGTTGACCACCTCCGCGAACCGCTCGGCGACGTCGACCACCCCCTTGTAGACGCGCCCCGGGTGGATCCGGGAGCCGAAGGTCAGCGGCCCGGCGCACGTGGCCTTCGTCGCGCGTGTGGTGTGCGCGCGCAGGTACTCGAACTCCTTGACGATGCCGAGCCCGCCCTCGGGGACCTCGATCGGCCCCACGGCCTCGTAGCGCGTCTGCTGGTCGTATCCCCAGGGGCCGACCTTGCGCCGGGCCGGGTACGGCTGGATCCCCTGGACGATCGCGTAGTAGGAGTCGACGTAGCCGTCGAGCCGCCGGACCTCGCCGTCGGTGATGACGTCGAGCCCGGCGCGCTCCATGTCGCGGATGGCGGTGTCGGCGGCGTCGTCCAGCATCTCGTCGAGGTCCGCGGGCCCGAGCTCGCCGGCTTCCCAGGCCTTCACGGCGACGTACCACCAGCCGGGCTTTCCGTGGGAGCCGACGACGGAGGCCGGGAGGAGCGGCGTCGGGGGGTCCGTCATGGTCGCTCCGGTTCCGCGTCAGAAGCTGAGCTTGTCGCCCGGGTTGAGCGGGAAGACCTGCGTGGTGGCCTGTCCCAGCGCGCTCTGGTACTCCTGCGGCGTGCCCCGCAGGACCGGGAACGTCCCGTAGTGGATGGGGATGGCGTAGCGGGGCTTGAGGAGCTCCTTCGTCGCGTAGGCGGCGTCCCGCGGATCCATCACGAAGTGGCCGCCGATCGGGATCAGGACGAGATCGGGCTTGTAGTACTCGCCGATGAGCCGCATGTCGCCGAAGAGCCCGGTGTCGCCCATGTGGTAGAGCTTGAACCCGTTCTCGAACTGGATGACGAACCCGGCCGGCTCCCCGCCGGGGTAGGTCGTGCTCTTCTTGGTGACCGGGTCGGTGACCGTCACCTCCGAGGAGTGCTCGGCGCGGACCTGGGTGATGCGGATCTGCGGCCCCAGCGGCGTCACCGTGCCGCCCTTGCCGAACCGGACGCCCTGCTCCGCGCTCACCCAGCCCAGCTCCATCATCGTCGCGATCAGCCCGGCCGGTCCGAAGACCTTGGCGCCGGTCCGCGCGGCCAGCTCTTTCACGTCGCCGACGTGGTCCCCGTGCCCGTGCGTCACGAGGATCACGTCCACCTTGCCCAGCGCGTCGAGGTTCTTGTAGGCCGCCGGCGTCTTGGGGTTCTGGGTCAGGAAGGGATCGATGACGATCACCTTGCCCGAGGGGG
This sequence comes from Candidatus Rokuibacteriota bacterium, assembly GCA_044866005.1. Lineage (GTDB taxonomy): Bacteria > Methylomirabilota > Methylomirabilia > Rokubacteriales > DASRDR01 > JBIOTN01. Next base: position 25,567 of record JBIOTN010000162.1, read on the forward strand.
TCGTGATCTTCGTGGCCGCCTGGCCGAGCCACAGGATCTCGACCTTGGCGTCCTGCGCGAAGCCGCGCTGGACGGTCAGGGTGTACGTGAGCGCTCCGGCCGTGAGTCCGAGGAATCGCCGTCGATCCATCGCCGTTCAGTCTCCTTCCCGCTGGCCCGGGCGCGTCCCGGCCGGAGCCTCCGGCCGGACGTCGCGGCCCAGGAAATAGTTGAGCCAGGACGAGCTCCCGTGGAGCGACCGGTCGGGCGGCGGCACGTACACGGAGAGCCCGTCCAGCCGGTCCGTTCGCCTGGCATGCTCGTAGACCTCGAGCCAGATGCACGGCTTCCGCTCCACCTCGCACCAGCCGTCGCTCGAGCCGCCGCACGCCCCGTTCCGCTGGTCCTTGGGACAGGTCATCGGGCAGACGTACTCCATGTAGGAGAGGACACAGTTGCCACACTCCTTGCAGCCGAAGGCGGGGATCTTCACCGCCTGCTCGACCGTCCGCGTCAGCGTCACCAGCCCGGGCCGCCGGTCGACGGCGGCCGCGACGCGGCGCAGGAGGCCGTGGAGCCGCGTGCCGGGGAGCGGGGCGAGGCGGCTCGCCGCGTCGAAGAGCCGGTGGCGCCCCGTGGACACGCGCCACCACCGCCGCTCGGGGGCGCCGCGCTCGAAGAGGAAGAAGCCTTCGCGGCGCCCGGGGGCGAGCGCCTCCGCGGCGCTCTTCCACTGGGGGACGAGCGCCTCGGCCCGCCCGAGCAGCTCGCCCAGCTCGCGCGGCCGGCGCGTGAGCCCGACCAGGTAGACGCCGGCATACCCGAGCCCGCGGAGCACCGCGATGAGCTGAGCGGTCCGCTCCAGGGCGGCCGCCCGCCCGCCGTCGGGCGCGGCGGACTCGCGCCGGACCGCGGCCAGGAGCGCCGGGGCGATGGTGCAGCCGGCCAGCTCGCCGGCCGCGATCTTCTCGGCCACGCGGCGCGTGAGTACCGCCACGCAGCCCACGAGGGGCAAGCCCGGACACTGCTCGTCCCGGTAGCGCGACAGCTCCGCGAACTTCGCGACGTCGAAGCCCAGCTGGGTGATGGCGACGTCCGCGCCCGCCGCGCGCTTCTTCCCGAGCTTCAGGTACTGGAGCATGGTCTCCGCTTCCGTGTACTTGAAGGGGGAGACCGCCACCGCCACGTGGAAGGGAAACCCCGCCGCCCGGCGTTCGGCGATGAGCGCGGTGAGCTGGACCGAGTCGACGTCGAAGCGGGGGCGGACCCGGGTCTGCTCGGCCGGCCAGTCGCCCGTCATCGCGAAGACGTTCTCGAGCCCCAGCGCCTGGAGGCGGTCGAGGTCGCGCGCCAGGCCCCGGCGGTCCATCCAGACGCAGGTGAGGTGGACGTTCGGCGTGAGCCCGACGTCGGCGACCGCGCGCGCCACCGGGATGGGGTCCTCGCCGGGATGACCGCCGGCGTTGCTCGTGATGCTCGCCGCGGCGAGCTGCGGGATGGCCGTGAGCGCCGCGGCCGCGCGGACGTGCTCCGCCAGCCGGCTGCCTCGGCCGGGCGTGATCTCGACCATCACGACCGTCTGGCCGCGGGCCAGCCGCTGCCGGAGCTGGTTGACGACGACGCGGTTCATCGTCCCGTCAGGTCGCGCCGGACGAGGGCCGTCCCTTCGACCATCGCGCGGAGCTTCCGAAACGCCACGTCCTGCGGCACGTGGAGCAGGCCGCAGTCGGGGTTCACGTGGAGGCGCTCGGGTGGCAGGACGTCGAGCGCGCCGCGGATCCGCTCCGCGACGGTCGCCGGCGACTCGACGTCGGCCGACTTCACGTCGATCACGCCCAGCCCGAGCTCGAACGGGCACTTCCACTCACGGAAGAGGGCCAGCTCCTCGTAGCCGCGGCGGGCGAACTCGAGGGTGAGCTGGTGGACGTGGGCCTCGAGGATGCGGGGAAAGAGATAGCGGTAGGAGCCCTCCCAGGTCGGCTTGCCGTAGCGGTTGCCGTAGCAGACGTGGAGACCGATCTTCGCGTCGACCCCGTCGACCATCGCGTTGAGGACGCGGACGCCCCACTCCAGGTCCTCGGGAAAGCCGGAGTAGTAGGGCTCGTCGATCTGGATGATCGTCGCGCCCGCTCGGGCGAGGTCCCGCAGCTCCATGTTCAGGAGCCGGGCCAGGTCGAGCGCGAGCGCTTCCTCGCTCGGATAGTGCTCGTTGCGGACGCGCTTGGTCAGACAGTGCGGCCCGGTCACCGTGAACTTGACCGCGCGGTCGGTGTTCCGGAGGAGGAACTGGAGGTCGGCTCCGAGCCGGAGCGGCGCGGTGGGGATCTTGCCCCGGACCGCGGCGTCGTAGAAGTCGTAGTAGAAGCGCTTGGAAGCGTGGTCGACGTGGACGCCCGGCAGCCGCGCGACGAAGTAGTCGACCATGTTGTCGCGTCGCAGCTCGCCGTCGGTGACGATGTCGAGGCCCGCCATCTCCTGGTCCTTGATGGCGGCCTTCACCACGGCGTCGTGGATCTCGTCGAGCTCGTGGGCGCTGATCCGGCGGAGGAAGAAGTCGGTCTTCAGGCGCTCGAGCCAGCCAGGCATCGCGTAGGAGCCCACGCCGGTCGTCGGCAGGAGGGGCAGGGGCGGGCCGTCCACCGGGAGGCTCACGTCCGTGCCGCGCCGGGCCGGGACCACGTCGCATCCCGGCGTCGCCGCGGGTCCTGTCGCCGGCTTGCCCCGGTCCGACCGGGCTCCGTCACCCGTTCGCGCCCTCCCACAGTTCTGGCGAACTGCGGGAGGAGCGCGAAGGGGTCCCACTGCGCCCGGCCGGCTGCGGGGCGCCGCCGGCGCCACCCGCGGCGGCGTCCGCTCCGCCAGCGGCTGATCATCGCCACTCGTCCTAGTCCTTCAGGGAGGTCGTCAGGATCGTGATCGCCGACCCCGGCCGGTAACGGAACGGCGCGAACTCCACCCGGTAGCCCAGGCGGTCCGCCACGGCCCGGATGAGGGCCCCGTTGACCCAGTTCACGATGCTGCCGTCGAGCTTGCCGGGCCCGCGGAAGGCCCCCCGGTAGCCGGCCGCGTCGGTGACGAAGAGGTCCTGGACCTGGAGCACGCCCTTCGGGTGGAGGAGCGGCAGCGTGCGGACGAAGGACTGGAGCGCGCCGTTCGAGAGGTGGCAGCGGAAGTCGCCGGGCCATTCGCCCAGGCAGTCGGCGACGAGCTCGGGGGCGAGCCCCGGGAGGGCCGCGACCTCGCCGGGATCGTCGAGCGCGGTGTAGCGCTCCTCCACGCGGACGAGCTGCCAGAGCTCGCGCCAGAACCGCACGCCGTCGGCGGGGTCGGGGAAGGCATCCGGCCCGATCCGGAGCAGGAGCTCTACCTGCCGGGGGAGCCGCTCCGCGGGCAGTCCGTGGCGGCTCGCCAGCTCGACCGCCGCGTCACGGCGGACGTAGGCGCGGCCCTCGACCAGGTAGAAGCGGCCGTCGCGCCGGGCCACCTCGTCGGTGGGCAGGTTGTCGTAGAGGTTCGAGACGTGGATCGCGAGGACCTTGTAACGGAGAAAGGCCAGCGTCTTGAGCGGGTCGAGCGCGTCCAGCGCGATGAACGAGACCTTGTCCAGGTGATGGAGGACGTTCCCGTGGGCGCGCTCCAGCATGGGCATGGAGTAGTCGGAGAGCAGGAAGCGCACGCGCCCATAGTAATCTTTCCCGTGCGCCTCGGCGACGTCGCGGAAGCGGTCGAGCCAGAGCCCGGCGCGCTCGCCGGTGCCGGCCCCGATCTCCAGGACGAAGAGCTCCGGCGGCAGCGTCCCCCGCTTGTCGAGCGTCCGGAGGCTGTCGAAGACCTGCTGGACCGCCTCCTCCACCTGCGCCGGGTTCGACGCGTCGGACTTGCCGCCCGGCAACGCCGCCTCGAACCCGCGCTGGAACGTGCGCTCCCAGTGCTCGATCTCCCGCCAGTAGAGCGCGTTGAACTGCCAGACGACGCTCCGGCGGAGCGGCCCCCACGCCTCGAGGTAGAGCCGCTCGGAAGGGGTCGCGGCCGCGGCGCGGTCGTCTCCCGCCAGCCGGCGGAGCGCCGTCTCGAGGAGCCGCTCGAGCGCCTCGGGCTCGGCCTGCCGGAGGTCCACGGCGAGCTCTCGCACCGGCGGGCCGCCCCCGGCCTCCACCGAGCGGCGCTCGACGATGGGCTCGCGGAAGGTCTGCCGGTACTGGCACCAGTCGAGGCCCAGGCGGATCCCGGCGAGGGAGAGGCCGTCGGCGCGGCAGCGCTCGATGGCGCGGGCGGCCGCCGCCACCGCCGCGTCGGCGGGTGGGGCCTTCGGGGTCGAGAGGTAGCCGAGCTCGACCAGCATGGGTGGCCCCGCGTCAGGCGGGGACGCAGACGAAGCCTTCCATCAGCCGCCGCGCCGTGCGGTAGACCGTCACCTTCTCGGCCACCGGCACGGTGCCGTCCCGCCGCACGGCCGCCGCGACGGTGAGGATCCCCGAGGGATGACCGATCCGCACGTCTCCTGCCGCGCCGACTCCGACCGCCACCTCGTGCGCGAGCGTGCCCTCGAGGTGCGCCGCGACGGCCAGGCACATGGCCCCGGTGAGGGCGAAGGCGCGGTGCACCCTGCCCATCGAGACGACGCGTGCCACGAGGTCCATGGCGCTCGCCGGGATCGGATCACCGGCGAGCGTCCGGTAGGCCGCCGGCGGCGCGACGAGGACGAGCTTCGGGACCGCCGGGCTCCGCGTGGTCGCCTCCGCGGCGTCGCGGGCGAGCCCCATCTCCGTCGCGGCCGCGCCGCGAATGGCCTCCAGCCGAGCGGCCAGCGCCTGGTCGGCGTCGAGCTCCTCGGGCCGCTCAGTGCCCTCGAGGCCGAGGTCCTTGGCGCGCACGAACACCATCGGGTTCGTGGCGTCCACCAGCGAGACCGGCACCGCCCCGAGCCCCGGCACCGGGAGCCCGTCCCGCGCGCGCCCCGTCGGCAGGAGGCGGCCCGTCACCGCGCCCCCCGGATCCAGGAAGTCGAGCGTGATCCGCGCGCCGCTGCCCGGCACGCCGGGCAGGACGAAGTCCCCGCTGACGGCGGCCGCGGTCCCGACGACCGGGACGCGGGCGTGGATGAGCCGCCGCGTGTTCGTGTTGTGGATCCGCACCAGCGTCTCGGGCGCGCGCGGGGGGACGAGGCCCTCGTCGATGGCAAAGGGGCCGATGGCCGAGGAGATGTTCCCGCAGTTCCCCGCGTAGTCGACGAAGGGGCGGCTCACCTCGACCTGGCCGAAGGTGTAGTCCACGTCGGCGTCCGGGCGGGTCGGCGGCCCGACCACCGCGACCTTCGAGAGCGAGGAGAGCCCGCCGCCGAGCCCGTCGAGCTGCCGCCCCGCCGGGTCCGGGCTGCCGAGGGCGGCGAGGAAGATCGGATCCCAGGCCCCCCGCGCTTCCGGAAGGTCCTGCCGGTGGAACACGAGCGCCCGGCTCGTCCCGCCCCGGACGAAGACGGCGCGGATGCGGCGTTGCGGGGCCGGCGTGGTCACCGGGCCCTGGCCTCGCGCGTGTGACGGAGCCGCCCGCCCGCCAGCAGCACCTCCCGCTCCCGCGTGGTGAGCACGCATCGCACCGCGATCCGTCCTCCCGCCGTCTCGTTCTCCACCGTCAGCGCGCCCGCGGCGAGGCCGGCCGGGATCCCGCTGATGCGGAGCCGGTCGCCCGCGGCGACCGCGTCGTAGTCGGCGGGGTCGGCGAACTCGAGCGGGAGCACGCCCCAGTTGACGAGGTTGGCGCGGTGAATGCGGGCGAAGGTCTTCGCGAGGACGCCCCGCACGCCGAGATACATCGGGGCGATCGCCGCGTGCTCGCGGGACGACCCCTGGCCGTAGGTCTGCCCGGCGACGATGAACCCGCCGCCGACGGCCCGGGCGCGCGCCGGAAAGTCCGGATCGAGGTGCCGGAACGTGAACTCCGCGATGGCGGGGACGTTCGAGCGGAAGACCAGCACCTGGGCCCCGGCCGGGAGGATGTCGTCGGTCGAGACCTTGTCCCCGACCTTGATGAGCACCGGTCCGGCGAGCGTCTCGCCGACGGGCGGCCCCATCGGCACCTCGCGGATGTTCGGCCCCTTGGTCACCGGCACCCCCTCGCCGTCCCGCGCCGGTGGCACGAGCCCCGCCGTGGAGGGCGCGAAGCGCGGCGGGAACACGACCTCGGGCGCGCGGCCGAGCCGGCGGGGATCCGTGATGACCCCCCGGATGGCCGAGACGCTGGCCGTCTGGGAGGAGGCGAGGTAGACCTGATCGTCCTTGACCCCGCTGCGGCCCGGGAAGTTCCGGTTGAAGGCGCGCAGGCTCTTCGACCCCGACGCGGGAACGTGGCCGATCCCCGGGCACGCGCCGCACGTGGATTCGGACACGACGGCGCCCGCCGCGAGGAGGTCGGCGACCAGCCCGCGCCGGGCCATCGTCTCGAGGATCTGCTGGCTCGCGGGGAAGAGGACGAAGGAGACGTCGGGATGCACGCGCCGTCCCCGGAGGATCTCCGCGACCACGTACATGTCCTCCCAGGAGCCATTCGTGCAGGAGCCGACCAGGACCTGGTCGATCGACGTGCCCTCGACCTCGCCGACCGGCACGACCTGATCCGGCGAGCCCGGGAGCGCTACCAGGGGCTCGAGCGCGCCGAGGTCGAGCTCGATCGTGTCCTCGTAGGCCGCCCCGGGATCGGCCGCCAGCGGTCGCCACGCCGCCTCGCGCCCCACCCTCGCCAGGTAGCTCCGCGTCACCTCATCCGAGGGAAAGACCGAGGTGGTGAGCCCGAGCTCGGCCCCCATGTTGGCGATCGTCGCCCGCTGCGGCACCGTGAGCGTCGCGACGCCGGGACCCGCGTACTCGAAGACCTTGCCGAAGCCGCCCCGCACCGTCAGCCGGCGGAGCAGCTCGAGGATCACGTCCTTCGCGCTCACCCAGCCGCGGAGGCGGCCGCCGAGGACGACGCGCACGACCTGCGGCATGGGGAAGAAATAGGGACCGCCCCCCATCGCGCACGCGACGTCGAGCCCCCCGGCGCCGATGGCGAGCATGCCGAGCGCCCCGCAGAGCGGCGTGTGGCTGTCGGAGCCGATGAGGACCAGGCCGGGGGCGCCGAACGTCTCGAGGTGGACCTGGTGACAGATGCCGTTGCCGGGCTTGGAGTAGGCTCCGCCGTACCGGCGGGAGGCCGTCGAGAGGTACCGGTGGTCGTCGGTGTTCCGGGAGTCGAACTGATAGACGTTGTGGTCCGCGTACGTCACGACCGTGGGCACCTGGACGCGAGGGAAGCCCATGGCCTCGAACTGGAGCCAGGCCATCGTGCCGTTCGTGTCGGTGAGGAGGACCTGGTCCACGCGCAACCCGATCTCGCGACCGGCGACCGGCTCGCCCGCGACGAGGTGGCTGGCGAGGAGCTTCTGGAAGACGGTGTGCGGCACGGCCAGGACGCCTACCTGCTAGCCGCGGGCCGCGAGCGCCCGGAAGGGCCGGTGCGCGGCGCCCTGGTACTCGGCGCGCGGCCGGATCAGCCGATTGTCGGCATGCTGCTCCAGCACGTGCGCCGTCCAGCCCGCCACGCGCGCGACCGCGATGACCGGCACGAAGAGATCCACCGGGATCCCCAGGGCGTAGAAGAGCGGCGCCGAGTAGAAGTCCACGTTGGGCAGGAGCCCCTTCTCCCGCTGCACGGCCTCGTGGAGGCGCACCGCCGTCTCGAACCACACGCCCTCGCCGGACTGCCGGCACGCCTTCTCGGCGAGGGCGCGGAGGATCCGCGCTCGCGGGTCGCCCGCCTTGTACACCCGGTGGCCGAATCCCATGAGGCGCCGCTTCTCGCCAAGCGCGCGGCGCGTGAACGCCTCGGCCGCGTCGGGCGCGCCGACCTCCTGGAGGGTCCGCATGACGGCTTCGCCCGCGCCGCCGTGGAGGGGGCCCTTGAGCGCGCCGAGCGCGCCCGAGACGGCGGAGTGCATGTCGGCCAGCGTCGAGGCGATCACGCGCGCCGTGAACGTCGAGGCGTTCAGCTCGTGCTCGGCGTAGAGGACGAGCGCCGCGTCGAAGGCGCGGACGGCCAGCGCCTTGGGCTTCCGCCCGGCCATCATGTGGAGGAAGCTCGCGGCGTGGGACAGCTCGGGCCGCGGCGGGACCGGCCGCTTCCCGCTCCGGATGCGGTGGAAGGCCGCCGTGAGCGTCGCGACCTGCGCCACGAGCCGGATGGCCTTCCGGCGATTGGCGTCGGGCGAGTTGTCCTCGGCGTCCGGGTCGAGCGCCCCCAGCAGCGCCACGCCCGCCTGGAGCGCGCGCATGGGGTGCATCTCTGGCGGGAAGAGCTTCAGCGACTTGCCGACGAGCGGCGGGAGCGGCCGCGCGTCCGCGAGCTCCTTGCGGAGCCCGTCGAGCTGGGCGCGGCCCGGCAGCTCGCCGTGCCAGAGGAGCCACACGACCTCTTCGAACCCGGCGTGGCGGGCGAGGCCCTCGATGTCGTACCCGTGGTAGGCGAGCCGACCCTGGGCGCCGTCGAGGTGGCAGAGCCGGGTCGCGGCGGCGACCACGTCCTCGAGGCCCTTGCTCACGGTGGTCTCTGTCGGCATCGTCTGCGTCCTCGCTTCTTGGGCGCTCCCCGACGGGGGCGCACGCCCTCGCCGTCTCGGCGGCGGCCCGCTCGATGTCCGGCAGCCGGGCCGCCGGCCGGCCCTGGCGGCGGGGGGGCCGCGGCGGCCCCCCCTCGGATAATAAGCCATCCGGAGGGGGTCGGCGCCGGCGGTGTGCGGGGATCGGGACGACGCGGGCGTGCGGGGATGGACGGCCGCCCTGGCCGCGGAGAATCAGGACTCGCCGAGCCCGACCGCGATCCCGGCCGGATCGCGGCTCGGGGTGGGCCGATCGTCACAGGCCTTCGGGAGGCCGCGCTCGGGGGCGCCCGGGGGAGGGAGCCTGCCGCGGTTCTCCGGCGTCAGCTCCCCACCATGACGTCGACCACCTTCTGGAGATGGTTGACGTCGACGGGCTTGTTGATCACGGTGAACGGCCCGATTTCGAGTGCCCGGGACATGAGCTCGGAATCCGGGAAGCCCGTGACCATGACGACGGGCAGCTCGGGGCGCAGCGCGTGGATCTGGCGGAACGTCTCGACGCCGTTCATCCCCGGCATGACGAGGTCCAGGGTCACCAGATCGAGGTCGCTCTGCTTGACGATCTCGAGCGCCTCCTCGCCGCTGGCCGCGGTGAGGATCTGCCGCTGCGGGGTTTGCAGGATCGAGACGATGAACTGCCGCGTGACGTCCTCGTCGTCCACGACGAGGATGTTCACGCGAAGGGTGGCCGCGTGCTGGCGGAACCAGTCGTCGAGGATCGACTTGTGAAACCGCCACTGCCGCCCCACCTTGTGGCCCGGCAGCTCCCGCCGCTCGGCGAGCCGATACACGGTCGAGACGGGGAGCTTCAGGTACTGGGCGACGTCCCGGATCGTCAGGATCTCCGTCGCCCCGCGGCTCTTGCGCTCCGACCCGTCGGCCATCTCTCCTTCCGTGCTCGGTCGCCCCTCACCGGCCAGCCGACCGGAGCCCCCGTCGGAAGCCTGCGCATCCCTCAACGTTGTTGACGTTAATTCCGCGTAGGGCGACATAATTCCACCCGCACGGGAAGGTGTCAAGCGAAAAGGGGCGGGATCGACCGAGACGCCGTCGATCTCCTTCGTTCGCCCAGCTTCCGACCGGTTGCCGCGTGGAGACATGAGACTCCCTCCCGGCCCGAGCCCTGGCTCGAGGCCCCTTGGTTCACGGTGCACCTCCTCGGAGGTGCAACGGGAGTACCAATGGCGCGGGGTGCCGGGAAAGGTGCGCTCGGGCAAGGGGTTCGGGGACCCGGCCGTCGCCGCCGGTGGGCCTTTTGGCCGGCCGAATCCTGCTCACTTTTCTGGCCGAGTCGAGCCTATTTTGATCAGCTTGCAGCCGGGCCGCTCGCGCGCAGCCATGCCGCATCGCCGAGGTCGGGAAAATTGCTGTTCCGAGGCTGGCTTGACACTCCCTTCCGGGGTGGGGTAGGGTGGGGGTGCCCGCGATGCACACGGCAATCCAGGCCCACCGGACCCTCGACTGTCTCGGCCTGTTCTGCCCCATGCCCATCGTCAAGACTCGGGAAGCGATGAAGGCCATGGTGGTCGGGGAACTGCTCGAGATGCTCTCCGACGACCCGGCGAGCGACGCCGACATGCGAAGCTGGGCCAAGCGGACCGGGAACGAGCTCGTTGCGGTTACGAAGGACGGCCCGATCTACCGGTTCCTGGTCCGAAAGACCCGATAGGCCGGAGCTGCCTGGCTCCGGGCGCCGGATCTACCTGGACTACGGGGCCTTTGCCCCGGTCGACCCCCGCGTCCTGGCCGTCATGACCCCCTTCCTCGAGGGCTGGGTCGGCAATCCTTCCGCGCTCCACATGCTCGGCCAGGAGGCGCGAGAGTCGCTCGCCGCGGCGCGAGCCAAGCTGGGGCGGCTGGTCGGCGGGCGTCCGGACGGTATCATCTTCACGAGCGGCGCCACCGAGGCCAACAACCTGGCGCTCAAGGGGCTCGCCCTCCGGGGATCCGGTCGCCACCTCGTCACCACCGCGATCGAGCACCCGTCGGTCCTGACCCCGTGCCGGGACCTCGTCAAGGCGGGCTTCGACGTCACTTTCCTGCCCGTGGATCCCGAGGGCCGGGTGACCCCGGACGGGGTGCGCCGGGCGCTGCGCCCCGACACCTGCCTGGTCTCGGTCGGCGCGGCCAACGTCGAGATCGGCGCCATCCAGCCGTGGCGGGCGATCGCCGCGGTCACGCACCAGGCCGGGGTGCCGTTCCACGTCGACGGCGTCGGGGCCGTGGGCCGCGTCCCGCTCGCGGTGGAAGCCGACGGGATCGACCTCCTGACGCTCGGGGCGAACGACCTCTACGGCCCGCCCGGGGTCGGCGCCCTCTGGGTGCGGCCGGGCATCCGGCTGGTGCCGCAGCTGCTGGGCGGCGGCCAGGAGGACGGCCTCCGCTCGGGCACGGAGAATCTGGCCGGGGTCGTCGGGCTCGGCGTCGCGGCGGAACTGGCGCTCCGAGACGGGACCGCCGAGACCGCGCGGCTCCAGGCGCTGCGGGACCGCCTCCTCGAGGGGCTGGCGGCGGCCTGCCCCGGGGTGCGCCTGACCGGGCCACGGGAGGGCCGGCTCCCCCACCACGCCAGCATCACCGTGCCGGGAGTGAAAGGGGAGAGCCTCGTCCTCGCGCTCGACCTGGTCGGCGTGTCGGCGGCGACCGGCTCGCCCTGCAGCGCGCTCACCCGCGAGCCGTCCCACGTGCTGCGCGCGCTGGGGCTCGACACGCGCACGGCGGAGGGCTCGCTCTGCGTGACGCTCGGTCGCTGGACGCGGGCCGAGGACATCCAGATCTGCCTGGCCGAGCTCCCGCCGATCGTGGAACGCCTGCGAGCCGTCTCGCCGTATGCCTGAGTCCCCCGCCCGGTGAAGCTCGTCCTCTTCGACGTCGACGGGACGCTGCTCACCGCCAGCGGCGCCGGCCGCCGCGCGCTGGGGCGCGCCCTGGTGGAGGTCTACGGGACGGCCGGGCCGATCGACAGCTACGACTTCCATGGCGGGACGGACCCCCAGATCATCCGCGACCTGCTCGGAGCCGCGGGCGTCCCGCCCGCGGCCATCGCGGCGCGCGAGGGGGGGCTGTGGGCGCGCTACGTGGAGTGCCTGGCCGCCGAGATCGGGGACGGCCAGGGCGTCAAGCTCTGCCCGGGCGCGGCCGCCCTCGTCGAGGCGCTCGCCGGCCACGCCGGCTGCGTCGTGGGGCTCCTCACCGGGAACATCGCGGCGGGCGCGCGGATCAAGCTCCAGCCGACCGGCCTGTGGCCGCGCTTCCGCCTGGGCGCCTACGGCTCCGACGACGCCGACCGGACGCGGCTGCCCGCGATCGCGGCCCGGCGCGCCGAGGCGCTGGTCGGGCGCGGCTTCGTGGGCGCGGACCTCGTCGTCATCGGGGACACCCCGCGGGACGTCGGCTGCGGCCGCGCGTTCGGCGCGACCTGTGTCGCCGTCGCCACCGGACGCCACAGCGTGGCGGACCTCGCGGCGTGCGCCCCCGACCACGTCTTCAGCGACCTCACCGACACGCCCCGGCTCATCGGGGCGATCCTCGACGGCGCGCGGGCGCCGTGACTCGCCTCGTCGTCGTCTGGCTCCACGTGCTCGCGGCGGCCGTGTGGGTGGGCGGCCTGCTCTACGGGAGCCACCTGGTCGTCCCCGCGCTGGCCCGCGGCGAGCGGGCCTGTCTGCCCCTCCTCACGCGGGCGCGTGCGGCGGCGTGGGCGGCGATCGGCCTGCTGATCGCGACGGGCCTGGAGAACCTCCGTCACGCGCGGCTCGACAGCCCGTGGCTCCTGGCCAAGGTCGCCCTGGTCATCCCGCTCCTCGCGCTCGCCGCGCACCGCGACTTCGCCCTGCTGCCGCGCGCGGCGCGGGCCATCGCGCAGGGCGAGCCGCCGGCCACGGAACTGGGCGGCCTCCGCCGGCTCGACCGGATCCTGCTCGGCCTGGCGGTGGTCGTCCTGTTCCTCGGTGTCGGCATCAGCCGCGGTCGGTGAATTTCTCGGCGGGGGCGAAGGCCCCCTCCGACAGAGAGGGAGTCGCCATGCCGAACATCACGATCCAGTGGTTCGCGGGCCGGACCGCGGAGCAGCGGCGGGAGATCGTCGCGGCCATCACCGAGGCCATGGTGCGAATCGGGAAGACCACGCCCGACCAGGTCCACATCGTCTTCCAGGACGTCGAGAAGTCGCACTGGGGCGTGAACGGTCGCCTCGCCGGCGACTAGCTCCCCGTAGCCCCGGACCCGATTTCCCCGGACAGAAGCCCGGCGATCGGGGGCGGCCTCGGAACCAGATCCGTCACGAGGTCCGCCGTGCCTTCGGGGACTTCCAGAAGGTATCAACCCCGGGTCGTGGCCATCGACGTGTTTCCCCACGGAGGTGGCCATGCGGTGTAGGCGCCGCCGCACTGTGTCCGCCATCCATCGAACGTCGGCGGCGGAATCGTCCTCGACGCGGCCTCGCCTTCCTGCCGAACTCGCCCCGCGGGGGCCGGACGAGCGGCGCCGCGCGGGCGCTCGGCGTGACGGCGGCGCGGGTCAGCGGGGAATGTCGAGGGTGAAGGGGAGGGCGAGCTCGGCCGTCAGGGCGCGGAGCTGGCGGACGAGCCCCGGCGCGAGCGGGATGCCCTCGCGCCGGCGGCGCGCTTCGCACTCCCACTCGGGCTCGCCGGCCACCCAGATGCGCTGGGCGCCCTCCGCCTTCGGCGAGTCCTTGAGCGCGCGGAGGAGGTCGTCGAGGTCGGCCTTGAACGCCTCGAGCGGGCGGAAGCGCCGGACGTCCATCGCGCCGAAGAAGTGGCCGACGTTCGCGCGCGTCGGCGGCGCGGCGGCGGCAGGCGGCGGCAGGCACGCGTGGGCGGCCCCCGCGAGGACGCCCGCCAGGATGTCCACCATGACGGAGAGCCCGTAGCCCTTGTGGCTTCCCTGCTCCGGCGTGCCGCCGAGCGGGGTGAGCAGCCGGGAGGCCAGGGCCAGGTTCGGGTCGGTCGTCGGTTGGCCCGCCGGATCGAGCGCCCACCCGGCGGGAATGGGCTTGGCCCAGCGCGAGGCCACGTGGAGCTTCCCGATCGCCACGGTGCTGGTCGCCATGTCGAGGACGAACGGGTACTCGCGACCGGCGGGCGCGGCGACCGACAGCGGGTTGGTGCCGAGCATCGGCTTCTTGCCGAACGTGGGGACGGTCGCCGGCCACGGGGCATTCGTCATGCTCACCCCGATCATGTCGTGAGCGAGCGCCATCATCGAGTAGTTGGCGGCGGCGCCGAAGTGGTTCGAGTTGTGGACGGCGACGAATCCCACGCCGTGAGCGCGGGCCTTGGCGATGGCGAGCTGCATGGCGACGGTCGAGACGTAGTGGCCCCAGCCCTGGTTGCCGTCCACGACGCCGGTCGCCCCCTCGTCGCGTACCACCTGCGGCTCCGCCGTCGGGACGATGTAGCCGGCGCGGTGCCACTCGTGGTACTTCGGCAGCATCCCGACGCCGTGCGAGTCCACGCCGCGAAGGTCCGTGCGCACCAGGAGGTCGGCGGTGAGCCCGGCGACGTCGGGCTTGGTCCCCCACCGCTCGAGGACGGCGCACGCGAGGGCCCGGAGCGCGTCGTGGCGGACGAGGAGCGGCCCGTCGGTCACGAGGCGGCGCTGCCCTTGTCGATCCCGGTGATGCGGATGGCGGCCGACTTCGACGCGTAGCGACGGTTGAGGCGCACCATCACCGCGGTCAGCCCTTCCAGGATCGGCGCCATGGTGAGCGGGCCGGCGTCCAGGCAGCGCACCCCCAGGGTCTCGATCAGCGTCGCGGCCGTGGCCTTCGCCGCGGCGTCGTCGCCGCAGATCAGCACGTCGGCGTCGAGCGGCTGGCCGACGCTCACGAGCTCATGGGCGGCCAGGGAGTGGAGGCCCGCCACGACGGGCGTCTCGCGGCCGAGCACGGCCTGCGCTTCCTCCGCGGCCGAGCCCTCGGGCGGCGGCGCGTAGAGCCGAGGGCCGCCGAAATCGAGCGGCACCACGGCGTCGAGGACGACCTTGCCCGCCAGGGTCGCGCGCAGCTCGGTCAGGAGCGCGCGGTGCCCGGCGTGCGGGACCGCCACGACCACGACGTCGCCGTCGCGCGCGGCCGCGTCGTTCGTCCCGCCCTCGAACGCGGCGCCGGGCACCCGGCGCGCGAGGTCGCGCGCCCGGTCCCACGCGCGATCGGCGCTCCGCGAGCCGATCAGGATCTGGTGGCCGGCCCGGGCCCAGCGGAGCGCGAGCCCCGTCCCTTCCTTGCCCGTCCCACCGAGGATCGCGACGTTCACACGAAGATCCACCAGGCGGCGGCGCCGGCCCCCGCGGCGGCACCGACCCATCGCCAGAAGTTCGTCCGGAAGGGGGGGACGCCGAAGAACGGCGAGCGACGCTCGGCGGGCCGGATGCGGCCGTCGAGCAGGCCGGTCACGACCGTCGCCGCCTCGTCGAGCAGCACGCCGAGGGTGGCCGTGGCGAAGGCCGGGTCGCCGAGGGCCGGGTGCCCGACGTATCCCAGCCCGCCGCCGCGGAGCGGGTAGTTCGGACGCAATCGCGCCGCGAGCGGGTATCGTGCCGCGGGGAGCGCGCGGTAGCCGTCGCCCACCAGGTCCGGATGCAGGAGGAGCATGAGGGAGGTCTCCCAGAAGCCGCCGTGGGCGTCTTCCGCGAAGGCCTCGCGCTCCGCGGCGCGGAGCGGTCGACCGAGCGCGGACTCCACCTGTCCCAGGTACCGGCCGCGCCGGAACGCCCACGCCAGATGCCCGGTGAGCGCGGCCATCGTCGTGCCGTGGCGGCGCGACACGATCGCGGCGGCCTCTTCGAGCGCGACCAGGTGACCCGGGCCGCCGTGGCCGCTGAGCACGACGATGAACCGGAACCCGGCGCGCGCCAGCGAGGCGCCGTAGTCGACGACCACGTCCCGCACGGCCCGCTGGCGCACCCGGACGGTGCCGACCGCGTCGAACGTGTGACTGCCGAGGAAGAGGGTCGGGGCCAGCACGGCGCGCCAGTCCGGGCGCTCGGCCACCAGCCGCTCCGCGAGAGCCCGGGCGAAGTGGCGGGCGCTCATGGCATCCACGCCCACCGGGAGGTGGGGGCCGTGCTCCTCGAGCGGGCTCACGGAGAGGAGAATGACGGTCCGCCCGCGGTCGAGCGCGTCCAGCGCCGGCGAGCTCATCTCCTCCAGCCGGTGCACGCTCACGACAGGCGCTCCTTCACCGCGGCCAGGTAATCCACCCTCGCGCGCTCGAGCTCGCGGACGATGGCCGCGCGTTCGCCGAGGAGGCGTCCCGCGGCCTGGCGGTGCGTGAGGCCGAGCGTCGCCAGCCGGAGCTGGCTCCGGAGCCGGCCGAGCCCGACGAGGTAGTGGTAGGCGAGGAGCCCGCTCCCGGGAAGGGAGAGCGCGAAGGCCAGGGCCCACGCCGGGCTCGTCAGGCGCGCGACGAGCCAGACCTCGATTCCCCAGAAGAGAGGAACCGCGACGATGCTCACGAGGAACCGCACGGTGGCGTAGTTCGTCTCTTTCCTCGCCAGACGCCGCGACAGCCACCGGGGGACGAGGTAGGGCAGCGCGTTGACCGCCGCGCCGTAGACGAAGAACGGCAGCCCGACGAGGGCCTGGCCCGAGAGCCGGAGTCGGCGCGCCGCGGTCGGCCGGGCCAGTCGCGCCCGGACCGCCTCGTCCCGGACGCGGTGCTCCGCCAGCATGGCCCGATAGCCCTGGATCCGGTGCCAGAGCCGCTCGACCCGGGCCGGCTCCAGACTCTTGAAGTGGCCGGCGGCCTCGACGATGGCGCGGGAGAGTCGGAACGGGTCGATCTCGCCCGGCCCGAGGCCGCGCGCCGCCCGGAGCTGCCGGACGAGCTCGTCCCGGAAGAGCTCCTCGACGGCTTGCCCGAGCTCCGCCATGTCGATCCGGTCCGCGTGGATCACCTGCGAGGTGAGCCCCCACTGGATCCGCATCGTCAGGGCGTCCACGGCCTTGGCCGGATCCTCGCGGTACTGCGCGAGGTGAGGCTCCACGGGGACCGGCGGCCCGAAGGCGACGAGGACGCGCCGTCGGAACGACTTGCGCGCCGCGAAGTTCAGGCCGACGGGGATCACGGCGAGCGCGGCCGTGTCTGGCCGCGCGGCCGCGCGGCGCGCCGCCTCGTAGATGAGCGCGAGGCGGGCCGCGCCCGGCTTGATCCGCTCGAGCCCCGCGCCGGCGTGCGTCCGACCTTCCGGGTAGATCGCGATCACGCCGTGTGCGCGCAGGACGGCGAGACCGGCGGCGAACGCCTCGGCGTTCCGGTCGACCGCGTCGGGTCCCTCCTGCGCGCGGTAGACGGGAATCACGCCGCACCGGCGGAGAAAGCCGGCGACGAGCGGGTGCCGGAACAACGCGGCCGTCGCGACGTAGTGGACGGGTCTTGCGACGATCGCGCCGACCAGCAGCGAGTCGATGAGGTTGTTGGGGTGGTTGATGCAGAGGACGACCGGCCCGGTCCGCGGCAGCCGTTCCGGGTGGCGCACGTCCACCGTCCTGAAAAAGAACCAGACCCAGAACCGGACCACGAGGCGGACGAGCGCGTAGAGGCGATCGCCGCCGCGGACCGCTCCGCCCATCAGGGCGCCGCGACCGGACCGTGAAAGTCACGGCGTGCCGCGCACTTGCCGTGCACGGCTTCCCAGTGTAGGGAACGTGGGCGCGAGGTGTCAAGGACGCGGCGCCGCGCGGGGTCGGTACGCGCCATGCATGAGTCACTCCGGCGCTCCAGAATCCGACGATCGGCAGGTGACGCGATGCAGGAGCAGGTCGAGATCCAGCAGATTCCGGTCAAGGTCTATCGCTCGGGCGACCGCCTGACCGTGGCCGCGCCGATGCCGGGGCTCGGCCCCGAGGACATCACCGTCGAGGTGACGGCGGACGGGTACCTGGTCCTCAACGGGCGGCTCCGCGGTGCGCTCAGGGGAGAGAAAGAGCTCCTGGCCGACGAGTGGTCGGTCGGGCCATACCACCGAAACCTGGCGTTGCCGGCGCCGGTGGACGGGCAGGCGGCGACGATCACCTACGGCAACGGCGTGCTGGTGGTGGCCCTGCCGGTGGCCCGGGAGACGCGGGCGGCCCGCGCGACGCTCGAGCGGGTCGGCCCGGCCCGTGGTGAAGGCGGGGGCGGCACCAGCGGCGAGCGAGACGTGGCTTGACACGGGCCGCTTTCGGGGTTTC
The DNA here is from genome assembly GCA_044866005.1 of Candidatus Rokuibacteriota bacterium. Lineage (GTDB taxonomy): Bacteria > Methylomirabilota > Methylomirabilia > Rokubacteriales > DASRDR01 > JBIOTN01. The sequence continues at coordinate 43,371 of JBIOTN010000162.1, forward strand.
ACTACACCGTGACGGGGTGATGAGGCGCCCTCACCCGTCGTGGCAGGAACCGACGAGGAGGTCAACGATGGAAACTCCACCGGACCTGCCGGGCGCGTCATCGGGGCAGGCTGCCTGATGGCGCGCGTCGCGGCGATGTAGTCTCGAATCCCGGCTCCTGCCGGGACGCGCAGTATAGCCTGCGCAACCTCATGAAAGCCCGGGGACGGCACCGGTGCACCGGTCGGCTCCCCGGGCTTTGGTGTTTAGGAATGGGGGGAGGACGACGGTGATCAGCAAGGAAACGGCGCGGTCCACCTACGTCGACGTCTCGCGCATCGCGTGGGAGCCCGGTCCCTATCCCGGCGTCGAGACCAAGGTGCTCTACGCGGACGGCTCCGGACGCCGGACCGTCCTCACGCGGCTCGCGCCCGGCGCCACGCTCCCGCGGCATCGCCACGTGGGGATCGAGCAGAGCTTCGTCCTGGAAGGCGCGCTCGTGGACGAGGACGGGGCCTGCAGGGCGGGGAACTTCGTGTGGCGCCGGCCCGGCTCGGTCCACACGGCCCGGGCTCCCGAGGGCGCGCTCCTTCTCGCGATCTTCGACGCCCCCAACGAATTCCTCGACTGATTGGTCGGAGGGGGCCTCGGCGGCCTCCCCGGGTCGCCGGCCCCGCCGCGGGGCGCGTCGGGCTTGCTGGCCGTCCGACCGTGCCGATCGACGGACACCGCCGCGGGTGGCGAGCCGGCGACAGGACCCGCGGCGGGGGTGAGAAGGGGCTAGCTAGCGAAAGAGGTCCTGCGAAGGGTCCCGCAAGAGCTCGCGGGCGGAGCCCGCGCCCGGGGTCCAGTCGTAGCCGCGGACCAGCGCCACGGGGACGCCGTCGAGCTTCCCCATCACCAGCTCGGCTGCCCCGGCCAGCTCGTCGGCGACCGCCAGCACCGTGGCCTGGAGCGTGTAGCCGTGGGCGTCCGGCACGCCGAGGTAGCTCCGCAGGGGCCGCATCCCGGCGACGCCCAGCGCCACGTTCTGGAGTCCCTCCCGCCACGGCCGGCCGAACGTGTCCGCGACGATGACGGCGACCTCCGCGCCGGCGACGGCGCGGAGGCGCTCGACGAGCGCGCGCGCCGACGCGTCGGGGTCCGCGGGGAGGAGGCTGACCCAGCCGGCTCCGACGTTCGACTGGTCCACCCCGGCGTTGGCGCAGATCTGGCCGTGGTGCGTCTCGGTGATCAGGACGCCGCGGTCCATCCGCACGATCCGGCGTGACTCGCGGAGGATCACCTCGATCAACCGGGCGTCCTTCTTCAAGCTGCGCCCGACCTCGGCCGCGAAGGCCGACGGCGTCACCTCCGCCAGCCGCACGAGGCGCCCCTCGGCTTTGGAGACGACCTTCTGGCTCACGACGAGGAGGTCGCCGCTGGCGAGCGGGGTGCCCTGGGCGTCGGCCGCGGCGACGACGAGCGCGGCGAGGTCGTCGCCAGGGTGGACCTCCGGAAGGCCACGGACCCCCAGCACCTCGACCCGGGGCGCGCCGCGGCCGCCCCGGCCGGAGGCGCGCAGGGCCCCGGCCGCGCGCGTGGCCGCTCCCTGGGTGCGGAGCGCCTCGAGGTCTTCGGGTCCGTCGATGTCGAGCCCCGCGCCCGGCAGCGCGAGGACCACCGGCTCGATGCCGCGGGCCCGGGCCGCGGCGAGGTGGTCGGCGAACGAGGGCTCGCCGAACCGGAGCGGGACCGCATCGGGGGGCGCGAGGCACGCCGCGTTCGTCCCGACGCCGCTGCGGGAGGGGACGAAGACCGCGGCGGGCGGCGGGCCGCAGGCCTCCAGGATGGCGCGCACCTCCTCGGTCGTCAGGCAGGGCACGTCCCCGGGAACCGTCAGCATGAGCCGCGCGCCGAGCTCCCGGCACGCCGCGAGCCCCCGACCCACCGCCGCGGTGTGCCCCGCGCTCTCGCGCTCCTCGAGCACCGTCGCGCCGTACCGCTCGGCGAGCGCCGCCACGCCGGGATCGGGCGTGACCACGATGATGCGGTCGAGCGCCGCCGCCGCCAGCGCGGCGAGCACGTCTTCCAGCATCGCCCGGGCGAGGCCCGACCGCGCGTCGCCGGGCAGGGCCCGGGCCAGGCGCTGCTTGGCGCTGCCGAAGTCCTTGGCGGGCACGACCGCGACCTTCACGCCCGGACTCCCACGGCATCGAGGAGGGCGCGCGCGAGGGCGCTCTCCGCGGCGGCGTCGGTCATGAGCGTCTCCGTGGGGGCGGACCGGAGGCCGCGCCGCGCGAGGTCGGACGCGGCCGCCGCGTCACGCCGATCGAAGACCAGCACGTCGAGCCACGGCCGGTACGCCTCGGCCACGCCGAGGACCGTGACGGGCAGCCCGCGCGCGCGCATGAGCTTCCCGGCCGGGCCGCTCACGGGCGCGTCTCCGACGATCGGGCTCACGGCGGCGATGGGGGCCGCGGTCCGGCCGAGGGCCTCGACGATCCCGGGGACCGCGAGGATCGGCCCGATCGAGGTGACGGGGTTCGAGCAGCAGACGATCACGGCTTCCGCCTCGAGGATCGCGTCGAGGACGCCCGGGGCGGCGCGCGCAGCCTCGGCCCCCGCGTAGGCGACCTCGAGGACCTCGGGCTGGGCCTTGTCGCGCACGAAGAACTCCTGGAAGGCGAGCCAGCCCTCGGGCGTGCGGATTCGCGTCCGGACGCGGTCGTCCGACATGGGCAGGAGGCGCGCCGTCAGGCCGAGCGCGGCGGTGACGGCGGCCGTCGCCGTGGACAGGGTCGCGCCGGCCTGCAGGAGGTGGGTGCGGAGGAGGTGGGTCGCCAGGTCGCGGTCCCCGAGGCCGAACCAGGTATCCCGGCCGAGCCGCCCCATGGCGGCGTGACAGTGGAAGGTGTCGTCCCGGATGCCCCAGCCCCGGACGGGATCGAGCAGGCCCGCCAGCGCGTACGCGACGGAGTCCAGGTCCGGGGAGACGTGGAGGCCCCAGCATTCGAGGTCGTCCCCGGTGTTGCCGACGATGAGGAGCCGCGCGGGGTCGGTGACGCGGCTCAGGCCCCGCAGGAGCTTGGCGGCACCGGTGCCCCCCGCGAGCGCGACGAGCATGGTGAGACCAGTCTAGCCTCGGTCAGGCCGAGAAGCGAGCGGGGCCGGCACGCAGGGCTGCGGCCGCGGAGGAAGCCCGAGGACGACGGGATCCGACGGTCATCGGCACGGCAGGAGCTAGCGGCGGCGGCGTTCGAGATCGGGCGTGGCGATCGTATAGCTGCCGGGGCGCCGCCAGGCGTGGAGTCCGGTTCCGGGCCGCCCGCGCAGGCTCGCCGGCAGCGACGCTTCGGGGACCGGAACGAAGCCAAAGCGCACCCAGAGGCGGTCGAGGCCCTGAGGGCGCGTGAAGAGCGTGTTCAATCCAGCAGCCGTCGCCTCGTCGAGGAGGGGCGCGACGAGTTGCGCCGCGACCTCGAGCGGCTCGGCGCCCGCCGGCGGCTCCACGACGACCGGGCCGTGGACGAACCCCTGCTCGCCCTGGCGCTCGACCAGCACGCCGCCCACCACTCGTTCCTCGGCGACCGCCTCCCAGCCGAGCTCGCCGGCGCTCGGCGGCGGCGTCCACGCGCCGGCGAAGTCGAACAGGCGGCGGGCCTCGGCCCCACCAGCCTGGCACGGGCGGTAGAGGATGCCCTGCCAGGTCCGGGGCGGGGGGGGCGGGCGGCTCGCCGTCGCGTCGTGGCGTCCTGCTGCATCACCGGGGTCGGCGGCCCGCCTCGACGTATGGGACATACGCCGCGGCGGGCCTCCTCCCTGCGGTCTGGGTCTGGTCGGTTCTCGACCCGCCACGGCTGGCGTGAGGCCGCTGCCACGCCGGCTCGGCCGCCGGACCGGAACCGGCCGCCGGCCGACCGCGGCACGGATCGGCTACTTCTTGGCGCCGAGGATCGCGTCCTTCATGGCCTTCGCCACGCGGAACCGCACGACGCGCTTGGCGGGGATCTTGATCGGCTCGCCCGTCTGCGGGTTGCGGCCCATCCGCGCCTTCCGGTTCGAGAGCACGAGCTTGCCGAAGCCGGGGACGATGAAGCCGGTCTTCTTGGCCTCCTTGACGGCGAGCGACTGGAACTCTTCCATGAGACCCGTGACCTGCTTCTTGGTCAGGCCGCACTTCTCGGCAAGGCTGGAGACGACTGCAGACTTGGTCATCATCTTCGCCATGGACTCCCTCCTCTCAGGGGCTTGTGGTGATGCCACCGCCACGCGGTGGCACGCTGGGACGTGCTGCTCGCTCCCTTGGATGTTCGGCCTCGGAGGTACACGGCATCGACCGCGCGCCGCTCGCCGCGAGCGAATGGGTGAAGCGGAACTCTTGCGTCGCGGTGAGCCGTCGGTACGAGCCGAACCGCGCGTCGGCATCCCCGACATGAGCCAGCGGGTCCGGATCGTCGTCTCGCTCGTCTCGGTAGACCTTGATGATCCCGTACGTGGTGTCGCGCTGCGCCGGGATGCGCCCGAGGTCGCGCACCATCCGCCGCAGCTCGCTCGGCGGGATGAGCTGCCCGTACGGGGCGCCCGCCGACGTCGAGATGCTCTCGTTGATCAGCGTGCCGCCCAGGTCGTTGGCCCCGGCGGTCAGGAGCAGTTGCGCGAGTTTCGGGCCCTCCTTCACCCACGAACACTGGATGTTGTGGAAGGTCGCGCCGAGCATCAGCCGCGCGAGCGCGTGCATCCGGACCACCTCGGCCCCCGTCGCCCCGGGCCGGGTGCCCGGCACGAGTCCCCGCCGGTACATCGGCGCCTCCTGGTGGACGAGCGACAGTGGCACGAACTCGGTGAAGCCGCCGGTGTCCTTCTGGACGTCGCGCAAGAGCGCCATGTGCCGGACCCAGTGGGCCGGCGTCTCGACGTGGCCGAACATGATGGTCGAGGTCGTCCGGATCCCGAGCCGGTGCGCCGTGGTGATGACCTCGAGCCACTGGCGCGTCGAGATCCGGCCCTTCGAGATGACCTCGCGCAGCTCGTCGTCGAGGATCTCCGCGGAGGTGCCGGGCAGGGTGCCCAGGCCGGCCGCCTTGAGCTCGCCCAGGTAGTCGCGGAGGGAGAGCCCCGACCGCGTCACCCCGTAGAGGACCTCCTCCGGCGAGAACGCGTGGATGTGCAGCTCCGGCAGCTCGCGCTTGATGGCGCGGCAGAGCTCGATGTAGAAGCGGCCGTCGAGCTTCGGCGGAAGCCCCGCCTGGATGCAGACCTCCGTCGCCCCCAGGCTCCACGCCTCCCGCGCCCGGCGAACGACCTCCTCCACCGGCAGGAAGTACCCCTCCTCTTCCCGGTGGTCCCGGCTGAAGGCGCAGAAGGTGCAGTGCTTGATGCACACGTTGGTGAAGTTGATGTTGCGGTTGACGACGTAGGTGACGAGGTCGCCGGCCTGCCGGGCGCGCAGCGCGTCCGCGACCAGCGCCAGCGCGGAGAGCGCCCGGCCGCTCGCCTCCGCGAGGACGAGACCGTCCGCGACCGAGACCTCGCCGCCGTCCAGGGCGCGGCTGAGGGCCGCGCGCGTCGGCCGGGCGACCGTCTCCCAGAGCCGTTCGAGGCCGCGCACTGCCGGCTCCTATCCGGCCGCCGCGAGGGGGGCCAGGCGGGCGTGGGAGGGCGGCGGCGTCCTGACCAGGCCGGTCGCGTCCACGCAGGCCGCCACACGCGCCCGCAGGGGGTCGGGCACGAAGCCCGGGCGCCCCACGAACTCGGGATAGATCGCCAGCCGCTCGCGCAGGCGATAGCCCGCCGCCGCCGTGGCGGCCTCGAGGGCCGTGATCTGGGGCCAGGGCGCCTCGGGGTTGATGTAGTCGATCGTGAGGGGAGAGATCCCCCCCCAGTCGTTGAGCCCGGCGGCGATCAAGCCGGGGTACGTCCCGGGCGAGAGGTTCGGCGGCGCCTGGACGTTCATCGCCGGCCCGAGGAGCAGGCGCGCGACCGCGATCGTCCGGCGCAGCTCGTCGAGATCCGGCTCGGGGTGCCGCGCCATCGGGATGCCGGCTTTGGCCCGGAAGTTCTGGACGATGACCTCCTGCACGTGGCCGTAGCGGGCGTGGACGTCGCGGATCGCGAGCAGCGCCTCGACGCGCTCGGCCCGCGTCTCCCCGATGCCGATCAGGATGCCGGTCGTGAAGGCGACGCCGAGCCGGCCGGCGGTCTCGAGGGTACGCAGCCGGAGGCGCGGGCGCTTGTCGGGCGCCCGCTCGTGAGGCCCACCCGGCGCGGCGAGCCGCTGGGCGGCCGTCTCCAGCATGAGGCCCACGCTGACGTTGGTCTCGCGCAGGACCACGAGGTCGCGCTCGCTCATGAGCCCCGGGTTCGCGTGGGGCAGGAGGGAGGTCTCCGCGACGATGGCGCGGCAGGCGGCCGCGAGGTAGTCCATCGTCGTCCGGTAGCCCCGCGCGCGGAGCCAGGCCCGGTGCTCCGGGAAACGGGCCTCGGGCTTGTCCCCCAGGCTGAGGAGGGCCTCCTTGCAGCCCAGCCGCGCGCCGGCGCGGCACACCTCGAGCATCTGGTCGAGGCTCATCGTGTGGGCGCCGGACTGCCCCGGATCGCGCTTGAAGGTGCAGTAGCCGCAGTCGTCGCGGCAGAGGTTCGTCAGCGGGAGGAAGACCTTGCGCGAGTAGGTGATCGTCCGGCCCTTGCCCGCGTCCCGCATGGCGGCGGCGGTCTCGAGGATCGCCGGCAGCTCGGCGGGTGACGCGTCGATGAGGGCGACGCCGTCGGCGGGATCGAGCGCCCGCCCGGCCATCGCGCGATCGAGCGCCCGGGCGACCGGGGGCGTGAGCGTGGCCCGTCCGGTCACGCCGTCGCGCTCCACGCGATCACGCGCTCGGGCGTGATCTTGATCATGAGTCCGGCCTCGGGCAGCGGCATCGTCGTGTACTGGGGATACTTCGCCCCGAGGAGCCCGCGCGCCGTTTCCCATTCCGGGCCGCGGGAGATGAGCTCGGCTCGGCCCTGCACCATGACGTAGCGGAGCTTCCGCCAGTCCTCCTCGTAGTGATCGATCAAGAGCGCGACACGGGGGTTCGCGTGGATGTTCCGCACCCGCCGGAGGCGCTCGGGCGGCGTGCGCTTGGGCTTCTCGTCGATGGCCGAATAGTACGCGCGGCCGTCCGTCGCGTAACAGACGGGCACGAGGTGCGGATGCCCGGTCTCGTCCACCGTGGCCAGCCGCGCCACGCGACTCTCGGTGGTCAGGGTCGCGAGCGCGGCGGCGCGCGTCATCGCGGCGCCCGCGCTACTCTCGGCCGGACCTCCTCGGCGAAGCGTTCCATGGTCTCCACCATGGCCTTCGGGTCCTGCTCGGTGAAATCGAAGACGAAGAAGCCGACCCCCGCGCGCTGGTACGCCTGGATGTCCTGGATCACCTTCTTCGCGGGCCCGCGGAGCGGGCTGCCCTGGACCAGCGCCCCGCCCTTTCCCGCGGGGGGCCGGCGGCGCGAGGGCCAGACCTCGACGGGCGCCCGGAACGTCAGCCGCACCGCGTCCGGCGACCGCCCTGCCCGCGCGGCGTGGGCGCGGACCTCCCCCGCCTTGGCCGCATACTCCTCGGGGCTGAGTCCGACGGGCCCCCGCAGCCCGATGGGGTGCCAGCCGTCCCCCAGCTCGCCGGCGCGGCGGATCGCGGCCGGCGTGTGGCCGCCGATCCAGAGCGGCGGGTGGGGCTTCTGGACGGGCTTCGGGAGCAGGGTCACGTCGCTGACCTGGTAGTACTTCCCCGAGAAGCGCGGCTCCTCCTTGGTCCACAGCTCCTTCATCAGGCGCAGATACTCGTCGGTCACCGCGCCGCGCTCGGCGAACGGCGGCGCCGCGAGCGCCTGGAACTCCTCGGGCCACCAGCCGACCCCGCAGCCGAGGATCACGCGCCCGCCCGAGATGGCGTCGAGCGTCGCGATCTGCTTGGCGGTGACCACGGGGTTCCGGTACGGGACCACCAGCACGCTGACCCCGACCCGGATCCGGCGGGTCGCGGCCAGGATCCAGGCCATCAGCGTGAGGGGCTCGAGGTAATCCTGGCGCGAGCCGCCGGGCAGCTCACCGTTCGGGCTGTACGGATACGGCGCCGAGCTCTTCGTCGGCAGCACGACGTGATCCGAGACGGTCACGCAGGCGTAGCCCAGGGCCTCCGCCTTCCGGGCCAGACGGAGAAGGATCGCCGGCTTGGCGAGGGGTCCTCGGCTGGGGAGGGAGAAGCCGAACTCCACGAGCGAACCTCCGGTCGGCGTGCGCCGGCCCCGCTTCACAGCGACCGATCCTAAGCCGATTCCGGTCCGGACGCAAGGGGCGAAAAATGGCGAACGACGCGCGCGCCCGCCTGGAATGCGCGTGGAACGCGATTCGTCCCGCGGCTTCGCCGCGCGCCCGGCTCGCGCGCGGCGTGCGCTCGTCGGCCGCGGCGTGACGGGCCCCGCGGGGTCGACCGCAAAAGTTGACAAGGGGTCGCCTCCCATACGAACCTGACCTGCCCCGTTCCCACGCTCGATTCCGAAGGGAAAACGGCCTGTCCGTGCCGTCGGGGCACCGAGGACAGCACGATGGCGCTGGCCGAGCCGCAGCCCGCCCCCGGCCGGGACACGATCCTCCTCGTGGACCCGGACCGCGAGCTGGCCGCCGGGCTCCGCGGGTTCCTGGAGGCGCAGGGCTACTGCGCCGTCGCGGCGGCGACCGGCGCGGCGGCGCGGCAGCGGCTCCGGCAGCTGCCCGTGGCGGTCCTGCTGATCGACCCCGCCCTGCCCGACGTGGACGGGATCGCGTTCATGCACGAGTCGCTCAAGCTCCCGTCGCCGCCGGACATCGTCGTGATCACGGAGCGCCCGTCCCTCGAGTCCGCCATCGCCGCCATCGAGGCCGGCGCCGCCGGCTACCTCCGGAAGCCGTTCGAGCCGAGCCGCCTGGGCGCCATCGTCGCGCGCGCCATCGAGCGCCGCACCGTCACGCAGGAGACCGGCCGTCTCAGCGCCGTGCTGGCCGACCGCCTGGCGCAGGCGGAGGCGCTCCTCGCCATCTCGAGCACCGTCGGCTCGACGCTCGACCTCTACGAGGCGCTGCGGCGGATTTCCCGGGAGCTGGTCCGACTCACGGGAGCGGACGCGGCGGCGGCGTTCCTTCGCGACGACGGCAGGGAGCAGCTCTCTCCGGCGGCGGCCTATCGCGTCCCGCAGGAGCTCCTGGACACCCTGCAGACCTGCGCCATTCCGCTCCACGGGCCCTGGCCGGGCGCGGAGCGCTCGGCCGACCGCCGTCCGGTGCACTCGGACGACGTGGGGCGCCATCCCCGGCTGGCGTCCGCGCTCTTCCCCGCCATCCCGCATCAGTCCGGCCTCTTCCTTCCGCTGGTCCTCGGCGACGAGGTCGCGGGCGCCTTCTACCTCGTCTGGTGGCGCGTCCGCCGCGCCTTCGCCGAGTCCGAGCTCGCGTCTCTCGAGCAGGTCAGCGGGCAGGCCGCCCTGCTCCTGCACAACGCGCGGCTCTATCAGCAGGCCGACCGCGACCGGCTTCTGCTCGAAACCCTCTACCAGGTGTCGCGGCGGCTCGCCGCGGTCCACGAGACCGACCAGATCCTCTCCCTGATCGTCAACGAGGCGAGCCGCCTCCTGCGCGCCGAGGGCGCCGGCATCCGGCTCGTCCAGGGAGACGAGCTGGTCCTGGCGGCCCGCAACGAGTCGGCCGCGCCCATCATGTCGCGCCCCCGCCTCAGGATCGGCGAGAGCCTGAGCGGCATCGTCGTGGCCACGGGCGAGCCGGTCGCGGTGGAAGACCTCGCGGACGACACACGCTACGACCCGGCGCACAAGCGAAGCGCGGTCGAACGCGGCTTCCACGGCTTTCTCGGCGTTCCCCTGCGGGCCCGCGGCCAGACGGTCGGCACGCTCAACGTCTACACCAAGGGGCGCCGGCGCTTCCTCCCCGAGGAGATCTCGCTCCTCTCGGGCTTCGCCGACCAGGCCTCGCTCGCGATCGAGAAGGGCGGGCTGCTCCGCGAGGCGGAGGAAGGGCGGCGGGCCGTGGAGGCCCGCGCGGGCAAGCTCACCGCGCTCAGCCGGCTGACCCGGCTCATCACCTCCGCCCAGGACAGCCGGGAGCTGTGCCAGGCCATCGCCAAGGCCGCCGCGACGCTCCTCGGTGCGGCCTGGGCCCGCGTGTGGGTCGCGAATCCGCTGGAACGCGTTCTCCGCGTCGCGGGGAGCTTCGGGCTCGACCCGGCGCTCGAGCGGGAGATGCTGCCCGCGCTCGGGTACGGCCAGGGCCTCGTCGGCCGCATCTTCGAATCGCAGGTGCCGGAGTTCATCGAGGACGTCCAGCAGGATCCCCGCTGGCGGAACCAGCGATTGGCCCGGGATGCCGGGTTCCACGCCCACGCCGGCATCCCGCTCGTCACGGGTGACCGCGTCGTCGGCGTCCTGTCGCTGCTCTTCGGCGAGCGGCGCGGCTTCCTCGCCGAGGAGCAGGAATTGATGGGCTTGCTGGCCGACCACGCGGCGATCGCGATCGACAAGCTCAAGCTCTACGAGGAAGCGGAGACACAGCGGACGCGCCTCCGCCTCATCTTCGACTCGACCTCGGACGGCATCGTCCTGCTGGGCCGCGACGGCCGCGTGGAGGCCACCAACCGCCGGGCCGCGGAGCTGCTCGGGTTCGAACCCGCCCGGATCGTGGGGATCGGGCTCAGCGAGCTCCTCGCCGGGCAGTTCGAGGCGCCGGGCGATTACGAGCGGCTGGTGACCCTGCTCCGCGTCCTGGTCCAGGATCCGGAGCGCGGCGGTCAAGGGGACATCGAGGTCATGCTCCCCGTGCGGCGCATCCTCCACTGGGTCGGCCGGCCGACGCGCAACGCCGCCGGCACGGCGATCGGCCTCACCCTCACCTTCCAGGACGTCACCGAGGAGCGCAAGGTCAGCCAGATGAAGTCGGACTTCGTCTCCTTCGTGACCCACCAGCTCCGCACGCCGCTCGCCGGCATCAAGTGGCTGCTCGAGCTGGCGACGCAGGGCGACGAGCCGCCGGACGTCATCCGCTCCTACATCGACGACGCGCGACAGTCCAACGAGCGGCTGATCCGCCTCGTCAACGACCTGCTCAACGTCTCGCGGCTGGAAAGCGGAAAGCTCACCGTGGTCCCGCAAGCCACGCACCTGGGCGAGCTGACGGGGAGCGTGGTGGACGAGCTGGAGAGCCTGGTCCGGGAGCAGGGTCACCGGCTGTCGGTGTCGGGGGCGGAGGCGGTGCCGACGGTCACGGCGGATCCCCAGCTGCTCCGGCAGGTGATCCTCAACCTGGTCTCGAACGCGATCAAGTACACGCGCCATGGCGGATCGATCGCCATCCGCATGAGCGCGCACGGCGGTCGCGTCCGCTGGGCCATCCAGGACAGCGGCATCGGGATCCCGAAAGAGGCGCAGCGCCGCCTGTTCGAGAAGTTCTTTCGCGCGGACAACGTCCTGTCGGTGGAGACCGAAGGCACGGGGCTGGGGCTCTACCTCGTGCGGCTCATCGTGGAGCAGTTCGGCGGGCAGATCTGGTGCGAGTCCGAAGAAGGGCAGGGGGCGACCTTCATCTTCACCCTGCCGCTGGCCGGCGAACGGCCATGACCACGGCAACCAAGCGCGTGCTGGTCGTGGAGGACGATCGGTTCCTGCGCCGGGCCTGCGAGGCGAGCCTCCGGCAGCGCGGGTTGACCGTCCTGACCGCCGTGGACGGTGAGGAGGGGTTGCGGCTGGCGCGGGTCGAGGCCCCGGACCTGATCCTGCTCGATCTCTTGATGCCGAAGGTGACGGGCCTCGAGATGCTGCGCGCGCTCCGCGCCGAGGAGGCGACGCGCGACATCCCGGTGCTGGTCCTCTCGAACTCCTCACGTCAGCAGGACATCGACGAGGTGACGCGACTCGGGGTCGTCGGCTATTTCGTGAAGGCCGACCTGTCGCTACGGGAGCTGGGCGACCGGGTCGCCGGGCTGCTGAGGGCCTGACGTGGCCTCCCGCGACTCCCGCGACGAGGCCGTCGCGCCCGTCCACCTGCCGCAGCTCCGTGCCACGCGCGCCGACATCGGCGACCTGTCGGTGTTCCGCGAGCTGATCGGCATCTTTCTCGTCGACGCGCCGGAGCACGTCGAGACGGTGCGCCGGGCCGCCGCGGTCGGCGACGCGGACGCCGTGAAGCTCGCCGCGCACACCCTCAAGGGGAGCAGCGGCTACGTCGGGGCGCGGGGCCTGGTCCGGATCTGCCAGGAGCTGGAAGACGCCACGGGCTCGGCGCCGCCCCCGCCGGCGCTGGTGGCGCAGCTCGAGGCGGAGCTCGCGCGCGTCCGGGTCGTGCTGGAGCGCGAGCTCCGAGAGAACGCGCCATGAAGATTCTCATCGCCGAAGACGAACCCGTCGCCCGCCAGTTCCTCGCCTCGACCCTGCAGAAGCTCGGGCACGAGGTCGTGGCGGCGTCCAACGGCCGCGACGCCTGGGAGGCCTTCCAGCGGGAAGCCTTCGCCGTCGTCATCTCGGACTGGATGATGCCGGAGCTCGACGGTGTCGAGCTCTGCCGGCGCATCCGCGTCGCCGACCGGACGAAGTACAGCTACATCATCCTGGTGACGGCCCTGAGCGGCCGGAGCCGGTACCTGGAAGGGATGGACGCCGGCGCCGACGATTTCCTCATCAAGCCTCTCGCGCTCGACGAGCTGCGGGTGCGCCTGCGCGTCGCCGAGCGCATCCTCGGGCTCCAGGCGGAGGTGAAGCAGCTCGAGGGGCTCTTGCCGATCTGCTCGTACTGCAAGCGGATCCGCGACGAGCACGACGCCTGGACGCGGCTCGAGGCGTACATCACGAGCCGGACGGACGCCACCTTTACCCACGGCATCTGTCCGGAGTGCCGGGACACGCACGTCAAGCCGGAGCTGGATCGCCTCAAGCGCGGCGGCTGAGGTCATCGAAGGGGGGCTGCGCCCCCCTCCGAGCCGCCCCCCGAGGTTGCGCGGGCGGTGC
>JBIOTN010000163.1:0-3305 GCA_044866005.1 Candidatus Rokuibacteriota bacterium
GGGCCCCGACGTCTCGCGCGTCTCGCCGACCTCGGCTGGAGTTCGCGAATGTGGGCCTACGTCGGTCGGCGGCTGGTCCAGCTCCTCCCCGTGCTCTTCGGGGTCAGCGTGCTCGTGTTCTTCGGCATGCACCTGGTCCCCGGGGACGTGGCGCTGCTCCTCCTCGGGGACAAGGGGAGCGAGGCCGAGCTCGAGCGCCTCCGGCACCAGCTGGGGCTCGACCAGCCCGTCTACGTCCAGTACCTGCGCTTCCTGGTCGACGCGCTGCGGGGCGACTTCGGGGTCTCCATCCGGACGCGCCAGCCCGTGATCTGGGAGATCCGCCAGGCCCTGCCGATCACCATCGAGCTGTCCCTGGCCGCGCTCCTGTTCGCCGTGGTCGTGGGCGTCGTGATCGGCGTCGTGACGGCCAGGCGCCCCCACTCGGCGCTGGACACGGGGGCGATGGTCTTCGTGCTCATCGGCGTCTCCATGCCGGTGTTCTGGACCGGGATCCTGCTGCTGCTCGTCTTCGGCGGGCTCCTGGGATGGTTGCCGCTCGGCGGCGTCCTGGACAGCGGGATGATGATCCGACGGGTCACGGGCTTGCCGATCCTCGACGCCTGCCTCCAGGGGGACTGGCCCGCGGCGAGGAGCGGGCTCGAGCATCTCGTCCTTCCCGCGGTCACCCTCGGCAGCGCCTTGATGGCGACGATCGCCCGCATGGCCCGCTCCACGATGCTCGACGTCCTGAACCTCGACTACGTGCGAACGGCGCGGGCCAAGGGCCTCTCCGAGGGCGGCGTGGTCGCCCGGCACGCGCTGTGGAACGCGCTCCTGCCCGTCGTCACGCTCATCGGGCTCCACCTGGGCCTGCTCCTCTCGGGTGCCGTCCTCACCGAGACGATCTTCGCCTTGCCCGGCCTCGGCCGGCTGACGATCACCAGCGTGCTGGCCCGGGACTACCCGGTCGTCCAGGGCGTGGTGGTGACCGGCGCGGTGATCTTCGTCCTGGCCAACCTCGTCGTGGACGTGCTCTACGCGTGGCTCGACCCGCGGATCCGCTACAGCTGAGCGCGGCGGCCGTGGCCGCCGAGCCGGCGGCGGCCCCGCGCCGGGCGGCCGCCCTGTCCTGGCGGCGCCTCCGGCGGAGCTCGAACCTCGCCGTCGGCGCCGTGATCATGCTGGCCGTGGTGGCCGCGGCCCTCCTGGCGCCCTACCTGGCGCCGTACGACCCCATCGACCAGGAGTTCGCCAACCAGCTGCGGCCCCCCTCCGCCACCCACCTCTTCGGGACCGACGAGTTCGGCCGCGACATCTTCTCCCGCGTGCTCTTCGGGGCCCGCATCGCCCTGAACGTCGGGATCGTCGCCGACCTGATCGCCACCGTGCTGGGCGTCCTGCTGGGCGGGGTCGCCGGGTACGTGGGCGGCCGGGTCGACGCGCTCGTGACGCGCGTCCTCGACGTCATGCTGGCCTTCCCGTACCTGCTCCTGGCGATGATCGTGGTGGCGATCCTCGGGCCGGGCCTGACCAACGCCATGATCGCGATCGCCCTCGTGTACACGCCCCAGTTCGCCCGGGTCGTGCGGAGCGTGGTGCTGTCGGTCAAGGAGCAGGACTTCGTCGACGCGGCGCAGGCCATCGGCTCCGGCGGGCCCCGGATCCTCGCGCGCTGCATCCTGCCGAACATCGTCTCCCCGATCATCGTCATGGCGACCCTGACCGTCGGCTTCATGATCGTGGAAACGGCGGGCCTCTCCTTCCTCGGTCTCGGCGCCAGCCCCCCGACGCCGGAGTGGGGCTCGATGCTCGCCACGGGCCGCTCCTTCATGCTGACCGCCCCCTGGATCTCGACGTTCCCGGGGCTGGCGATCCTGGTGACGGTCGTCGCGTTCAACCTGGTCGGCGACGGGCTGCGGGACCTCTTGGACCCCCGCCTCCGGGGGCGCCTCTGACGGGGCTCGCCGCCGCGCCGGCTGCCGCGGCGCCCCGCCCGATCGCGGTCGCCCATATCGCGATCTCTCCGAAGATCAGGATCGCGTGGCTCGGAGGATCCACGGAGCGGAGGCGGTGTCTGCTTTCCCGAATCGCAGAAAGAAATGGTGGGCAGGGGGAGAATTGAACTCCCGAGACCGGGATTTTCAGGTCTCACTTCCGATCGCCCGCGGCCCTCATCTTTCCAATGAATTGGCCTCTCCCCAGCACGCACATGTCGTCGCGCCATGTTGCGGCCAACTGCGGCCTGTCGCGGGGTGTGAGTGACAGCACCGCAGACCGGATTCGACCCCGTGTTTGGTCCGGGCCGTGTTTTCGCCAGATGTTCAGGGAGGGGGCTTTATGTCGACTAGCCTCTGGCCTCGGACATGGGTTCTCCTGACGACACGTTGTGTCCGCTCGCCATAGCAACGCCGGCGCCAGCGCCGCCGACCGCGGCGCACGCAGGCGCGGCGCGGGCTTGGCCTGAATTCGGGCCTCGACGCGTGTCCCTATCCGTATCGAGGTGCGCGCCGCACTGGATCGGCATGTATCCTCCACGACATGGACTCCCTCGTCGCCTCGGCCGCGCGCTCGCTGGCGGCGGGTGATCCGCTCGGCGCGCTGAAGCGCGTCGCGCTGCGCGACGACCCGCCGGCGCTCGCCCTGCGCGGCATCGCGATGGCCCAGCTCGGCGACTACGAGCGCGCGCGCAAGCTCTTGCGGCGCGCCGCCCGCGGCTTCGGCGCCCGCGAGCGCCTCGCCCAGGCCCGCTGCCAGGTCGCCGAGGCCGAGGTCGCGCTCGCGGCGCGCGATCTGAGCGGTCCGGTGCGCGCGCTCGACGCCGCCGCCCAGGCGCTCGACGCGCTGGGTGATCGAGCCAACGCGCTCCACGCCCGCCTCGTCGGGGCGCGCCGCCAGCTCCTCGTCGGCGAGCTCGAGGCCGCCGAGCAGGCGCTCGCCGCGGTCGACGCCGCCGGCGCGCCGCCGCCGCTGGCGGCCCGCGCCGAGCTCACCCGCGCCGAGCTCGCGCTCCGCCGCGTCCGGGTCGCGGACGCCGCCGCCGCGCTCGGCCGCGCCCACGCCGCCGCCCTCGCCGCCGGCATCCCGGCCCTGGTCGCCGAGATCGGCCGGGCCCGGCGCGCCCTGTCGGCGCCGTCGGCGCGCCTCATCCGCGGCGGCGTGGTCCGCCCGGTCCGCCTCGACGAGGTCGAGGCCCTGCTCGCGTCCGGCGACCTCGTCGTCGACGCCTGCCGGCGCGCGGTGCGCGGCCCGGCGCGCTCCGTCCCGCTCGCCGGACGCCCGGTCCTGTTCGCGCTCGTCGGCGCGCTCGCCGAGGCCTGGCCGGC
>JBIOTN010000164.1:0-3414 GCA_044866005.1 Candidatus Rokuibacteriota bacterium
ATCGTTGCGCCGGCGGAGCGGGCGCTCGGAGGGCACGCGCAGCCGAGGCCGACCGTCATGACGCGTCCGTCACGCCGGCGGCCGCGGGCGAACCGGGGTGGGGTATCCTGAAGGGGTGCCCGGGGCGCCCATCTGGATCCGGACGGCGGATGCGCTCGTCGCGCTCGCCCGTGCGCTCGCCGGGGCGGACGCCGTCGCCTTCGACACCGAAGCGGACAGCCTCCACCACTACCCCGAGCGCCTCTGCCTCGTGCAGGTCGCCGACCCGGCGGGTGCGGTCTACCTGGTGGACCCGCTCGCGCTCGCCGACCTCGAGCCGCTCCGCCCGCTCTGCGCCGACCTCGCCACGGTCAAGGTCTTCCACAGCGGCGAGAACGACCTGGCCCACTTCAAGCGCCGGTTCGGGTTCACCTTCGCGAACATCTGGGACACGATGCTCGCGGCGCGTTTTCTCGGTCTCCGCGAGCTCGGGCTCGACGCCCTGCTCGAGCGGTGCCTCGGCCTCCAGCCGCTGCCCTCCCAGCAGAAGGCGGACTGGGCGCGCCGCCCGCTGACCCCGGCCCAGGAAGCGTACGCCGCCCAGGACGTCCGCTACCTGATCCCGCTGCGCGAGCGGCTCCTCGCCGAGCTCCGTGCGGCCAGCCGCGAGGCCTGGCTCGCCGAGGAGTGCGAGGCGCTGGCGGCGCTGCCGCTCGTCGAGCGCCCGGCGGACGAGGACGGCTACCGTCGCCTGCGCGGGGCCTCGCGCCTGGACCCCGCCGGGCTGGCCGTCCTGCGCGCGCTCCACGCGCAGCGCGAGGTGTGGGCGCGGGCCGAGCGCCGGCCGCCCTTCAAGGTGCTGAGCCCCGAGACGCTCGTCGCGCTCGCCGCGGCGCGGCCGCGGGATCGCGCGGCCCTGGCCGGGATCCCGGGCCTGCCCCCGCACCTCGTGGCGCGCTACGGCGAGGGGATCCTCGCGGCCGTCGCGCGGGGGCTCACGGCGCCGCCCGCGACGCGGACGGCGGGGGGCCGGCCGCGCCCGCCCGTCGTCCCGCCGGCGGTGCGCCAGCGGGCGGACGCCCTCCGACGCTGGCGCGCCGCGGCGGCGGAGCGCGCGGGGCTCGACCCGGGCGTCCTCTTGCCGCAGCGGCTCATCGACCTGCTGGCCGCGGCCCCGCCCGCCGATCGGGCCGCCCTCGCCGCCGTGCCCGGCCTCCGCCGCTGGCGCGTGGAGGCGTTCGGCGCGGAGATCCTCGCGACGCTCGACGGGACCGGGCGCGCGCCGGGCCGCGGCCAGCCGGGGACCCGCGACGGCTGAGCCCGCCCGCGCCACGCGCCTTCATGGACACCGCATGACGACGCCCCGCGCCTCCGCGCGGCACGCCCGAGGTCGCGGCCACGGAGTCGTGGGGCATTTCTTCGGAAGCCTCGGCCCGGGCCTGATCACGGGCGCCGCCGACGACGATCCTTCGGGCATCTCGACCTACTCGGTGGCCGGCGCGGCCCTCGGCTACGCGGGGCTGTGGACGGCGCTCTTCTCCTTCCCGCTGATGGCGGCGGTCCAGCTCATGTGCGCCCGGCTCGGCCTGGTGACCGGCCGCGGGCTCGCCGGGGTCGTGCGCCGGCGCTACCCCCGCTTCATCCTCTGGGGCGCGTGCACGCTGCTCGTCGTCGCCAACGTGATCAACATCGGGGCGGACCTCGGCGGCATGGCCGGGGCGACGGAGCTCGTCACCGGCGTCGACTCGCTCGCGTGGACGCCGCTCTACGCGGCGCTCATCGTCTCCTTGCTCTTCTGGTCCTCGTACCGGACGATCGCGCGCGTGTGCAAGTGGCTCACGCTGGCGCTGTTCGCGTACGTCGCCGCGGCGTTCCTGGCGAAGCCCGACTGGCACGAGGTCCTCCGCGCCACGTTCGTTCCCCGGATCCAGTGGTCGTCGTCCTACCTCGTCACGCTCGTCGGCATCCTGGGGACGACCATCTCGCCCTACCTCTTCTTCTGGCAGGCGTCCCAGGAAGTCGAAGAGGAGCGCGCGCTCGGCCGTCGGACCCTCGAGCAGCGCAAGGGCGCGACCGGCGCGGAGCTCCGCCGCGCCCGGCTCGACGTCGTGACCGGCATGTTCTTCTCGAACGTCATCATGTACTTCATCATCCTGACGACCGCCGCGACCCTGCACGCCCACGGCGAGACCCGCATCACGACCGCGAAAGCGGCGGCCGAGGCCTTGCGCCCGCTGGCCGGGGACGGCGCGTACTGGCTCTTCACGCTCGGCCTGATCGGCACCGGCATGCTGGGTGTGCCGGTCCTGGCCGGCGCGTGCGCCTACGCGGTGGCGGAAGCCGGGGCCTGGCGCGGCTCGCTCGAGGACCGACCCCGGCTGGCGCGCAAGTTCTACGCGGTCATGGCCGTCTCGATGCTCGTGGGGCTCGGGCTCGACTTCGCGGGGTTCGACGCGGTGGCGATGCTGTTCTGGTCCGCCGTGGTCAACGGCGTGCTCGCGCCGCCCCTGATCGTGCTCGTCGTGCTGCTCACGAGCGATCGCACGGTGATGGGCGCGCGGGTCAACCCGCCGCTCCTCCGCTGGCTCGGCTGGACGACCGCCGCCGTCATGGCCGCCGCCGCCGTGGCGATGCTGGGGAGCTGAGGCCGCCACCCGGGTCGGCCCCGAGGCATTGACGGTCAGGTTCAACTCGACCGGGGGGTACTGGGCGGTCGCGGTCGAGGCCGTCCGGCCGTCGGCCGGGCCTAAGGGGTCGGCGCACCCCGATTGCAGCTTATCGCCGTCTTCAGCCGCCGCGACGTCGTCTCACGGTCGCCCGCCCGAGAAACGCTCCGGCTAGCCCGACCGGGGGCGTGAAGGCCAGCACGGCCAGGATCCCCAGCGGCCAGACAGTACTTCGGATCCCCATCGAACACCAATCCGGCCCGCCCGGCTCGTGAGAACGCTCGGATCCTCGATGTGCTGGCCTCCGTCTTTAGTTCGGCGTTCGTCATGAACGGCGCCTTTCGGGCACGTACGTGTCAAGGGCGGTCCGGTACTCACCCGGTCGGCGGAGAAAGTCATACTCCACGCCCGGTATCACGAATATCGCCCGTGAGAGCCGACCGTCGTGCGCGCTTTCGGATCGATAACGCAACACGACCAGGACGTCGCCCTCATCTGCCGGCCCGAATGGCCGGCTGCGTCGCAACCACTTGGGGCCGACATACCGGTACGAGACAACTTCCGGCCATCTGATCAGTTGCGTCCCGGCCAGGCTCGAGAGCGGAACCAAGCACCAATGTGCCGAGGCCGACGATGATTGCGAGAAAGCTGAGCACCCCCAGGGAAGGACCATTGCGTGCGATGGCAATGATCAGCATCGCCAGCACGTAGAGCCCAGCTGTGGATACCGCGACGCTGAATGCCAACCGGGCGAGCATGGCCGAGCTCG
>JBIOTN010000165.1:0-4635 GCA_044866005.1 Candidatus Rokuibacteriota bacterium
GGCCTGGCCGGCCCTACTGCTTGACGGCGCCGAAGGTCAGGCCCGTCACGATGTGGCGCTGGACGATCAGCGCCAGGGCGAGCACCGGCAGCGTGATGAGGGTCGCGGCGGCGGCGAGCGTGCCCCAGTTGATCTCCTCGTAGGAGATCATGTTGAAGACCGCGATGGGGAGCGTCCGGGTCTGGCGGCCCGCCAGGATCACGGAGAAGAGGAAGTTGTTCCAGGAGAAGACGAACGAGAGGATGGCGGTCGCCACCACGCCGGGCTTGACCAGCGGCAGCGCCACCCGCCAGAAGCTCCCGTAGTAGGAGCACCCGTCGATCAGCGCCGCGTCCTCCAGGTCCGCCGGCACGTCCTCGAAGAAGCCGATCATGACCCAGATGATGATGGGCAGCCCGACGATCAGGTGGGTGAGGATGAGCGCCCCGTAGGTGTCCACCATCCGGAGCTGGCGGAAGAAGATGTACCAGGGGATCAGGTAGGAGATCCCCGGGATGATCCGCGCCACGAGGATCGCCAGCGCGAGCCCGCGCTGGCGCCACCGCGCGATGGAGTAGGCGGCCGGCAGTCCCACCGCGAGGCCGAGCGCGGTCGCGCCGAGCGCCACCACCAGGCTGTTCCAGGTGTAGAGGAGGAACGGGTACTTGGTGAAGACCTCCCGGTAGCCTCGCGTGGTGACGCTGAACCGCACGAACGACGGCGGATAGGCGGTCGCCTCGACCTGCGGCTTCAGGGAGAGCGTGACCATCCAGTAGAAGACGAAGACGGTCGGCAGCATGAACAGGACGGCCAGGGCATAGAACCCCGCCGTCCGCGCCCCTCGCGCCACGCGGCTCCGGCCGTGCATCAGCCGGCCGCCGCCCGCCGCACCTTCATCAGGAGCAGCGAGGCGCCGAGCACGATGGCGAAGAGCGCCACCGCCATCGAGGAGGCGTACCCCATGTTGAAGTAGGAGAAGGCCTGGTTGAACAGCAGGATGTTGATCGTCTCGGTCGAGTTGGCCGGGCCGCCCTGGGTGATCACGAAGATGATGTCGAAGGTCTTGAGCGCGTCGATGGCGCGGAAGAGGACCGCCACGACGATCGTCGGCCGGAGGAGCGGCAGGGTGATGTGCCAGAAGGCCTGCGGCGTCGACGCTCCGTCGATGCGGGCCGCCTCGTAGGGCTCGCGCGGGAGACTGGCCAGCCCGGCGAGCGCGATCAGCATGATGAGGGGCGTCCACTCCCACACGTCCACCAGCGCGAGCGCGTAGAGCGCGGTCTGGCTGGAGTACGTCCAGCGGAACGGCGGGAGCCCGACGACCGTCAGGAGGTAGTTCGCCACCCCGAGCGTCGGGTGGTACATCATCACGAAGACCAGGCCGATGGCCGTCGGCGTGGCGACCATGGGCAGGATGGCGAGCGTGCGGAGGAGGCCGCGCCCCCAGAACTCCCGGTTGAAGAGGAGGGCCATGGCGACGCCCAGCAGCGTCTCGGCGGCCACGACCAGGACCGTGAAGTAGACGGTCCGGACGAAAGCCTCGCGGAAGCGCGGGTCGCCGAGCACGATCTTCTGGTAGTTCGCCACCCCGATGAACTTCGGGGCGGTGAGGCTCGAGGCGTACCACTCCTGGAGGCTCATCCACCCCGTGTAGGCGATCGGGTACGCGATGATCGCGGCGACGAGGAGGGCGGCGGGGGCGGGGAAGAGCCAGGGGGCGTGCCGGTGCGCCCACCGTCCTACCGGCCCGATGACCGCCGCGAGCTTCGTCTCGGTCGTGCCGTGGTCGGCTCGGGACCTCCCGGCCGTTCCGACCTCCGGTCGTCCCCGGTCGTCGGTGCCCCTCACGCCTGAGTCCTGCTGGGGGAGGCAGGCCCGATCCGCTCGGCCGTGAAAGACGGCCGAACGGCCCGGCTTTGCCGCGAGGGCCGTCGGAGGGGGCCGTCGAGGCCCCCTCCGAGAGCTAACCCTCGGTCTTCGCGAGGAGCTCCTGGAAGTCCTTCTGCGCCTGCGCCAGGACCTGCGCCGAGGGCGCGCCCTCGATCGCGCGCTGGATGGCCACGCCGATGATGTCGCGGTACTCGGTGACGCCCACGATCTCGGGCAGGCCGAGCCGCCCGATCTTGAGCGAGTCGAGGTAGGCCTCGTACCAGTCCGCCGGCATCTTCGGCTTCGCCTTCACCTCCGGATTGGTCCAGGGCGAGCTCCGCCCGACGCCCACGCCGGCCAGGAGCTCCCGCACCGCGTTCTGCTTGTTGGTCGCCCACTGGGCGAAGAGGTAGGCCGCCTCCTTGTTCCGGGAGAGCGCGGAGACCGCCATGCCGGTGCCGAAGATCGGCGAGAAGCGGCCGCCCGGCCCGCCCGGCAATGTGGCGTAGCCGACCTTGCCGACGATCTTCGACTTCGAGGCGTCCTCGAACTGGTTGGCGAAGTTGACGCCGTCGAAGTAGAGCGCGACCTGCCCCTGCATGAAGGCCGCGGAGCACTCGTACCAGTTGAAGTTCACGACGCCGGGCGGCGCGAAGCGGCGCAGCATCCCGGCGTAGTAGTCCATCGCGGCCACCGCCTCCCTCGTGTCGATCGCCGCCTTCCCGTCCCGGGTCAGGAAGGTGCCGCCCATGGAGAAGAGCACCCAGTCCCAGGCCGGCGCGTTGGCGTTCTTGAGGCCGCGCGCCACGAAGCCGTAGAGCGGATTCCGCTCGCTCGGCGCGTGGAGCTGCTGGGCGTGGGCCTCCAGCTCCTGGAGCGTCTTCGGCGGCTTCCAGCCCTTCGCCTCGTAGAGGTCTTTCCGGTAGAAGAGCACCCAGGGGTCCACGAAGGCCGGCAGGGCCGAGATGCTCCCGTCGGGCTGCGTCACCTGGGACTTCGCCCCGCCCACGAAGTCGTTCCAGTCGTAGTCGGGGCTGGTGAGCGTCCGGTCGTCGAGGAAGCGGTTGAGCGGCTGATACCAGCCGGACTTCCAGAAGCGCTTCTTCTCGACGTGGAGGGAGGTGAAGAAGGCGTCCACGCCGCTCGCGCCCGCCGTCATCTCCACGGTGAGCTTCTGCCGGGCCTGGATCTCGGGCAGGGTCTCCCACTTCACCTTCATCCCCGAGAGCGACTCGAACTCGGGGATCTGCTTCTCCATCGTCTCGATCCAGGGGTGCTTGGTGAGCAGGAGGAACAGCTCCTTGCCCTGGAAGCGCTTCCAGTTGAACCCCTGGGCCCGCGCCGGCGTGAAGACGAAGGGACCGGCGGCCGCGCCGGCGAGCGCGGCGCCGCCGAGCTTCAGCACGGCGCGGCGGGAGACGGGAGCCGTCACGGGACTCGGCGCATCGCGATGGGTGGACATGCCCTCCTCCTCGGGTCCGCGGGCGCGGCGATGGGGCGGTGAGGTTTCCGCTTGCGCCTTCCGGGTGGCCTGTAGTCTCATCCAGTCGCGCGGGCCTGTCAAGCGCCCGGGCCGCGATTCGTCAGCGGAAAAGGAGTCGAGCATGACCCGTCCGCCTGCGGAGGTCGGGATCCCGGCCGCCGACATCGACACGCCCGCCCTGGTCGTGGACCTCGACGCCTACGAGCGGAACCTCGACCGGATGGCGGCCTTCATGGCCCGGCAGTCCGCGCGGCTCCGCCCGCACGCGAAGACCCACAAGTGCCCGGTCATCGCCCTCCACCAGGTGGCGCGCGGGGCGGTCGGCGTGTGCTGCCAGAAGGTGAGCGAAGCGGAGGCGCTGGTCTACGGCGGGGTGCGGAACGTCCTCGTGAGCAACGAGGTCGTGGGCGCCCCGAAGCTCGCGCGGCTCGTGGCGCTCGCCAAGCAGGCCGAGGTCGCCGTCTGCGCCGACGACGCCGGCAACGTCCGGCAGCTCGACGAGGCGGCCCGCGCCTTCGGGGTCCGCCTGCCGGTCCTCGTCGAGGTGGACGTGGGCCAGGGGCGCTGCGGCGTGGAGGCGGGTGCGCCCGCGGTCGCGCTGGCGAAGCTCGTCGCCGGCCGGTCGGGGCTCCGCTTCGCGGGCCTGCAGGCCTATCACGGCTCGGCCCAGCACATCCAGGACGTCGCCAAGCGCCGGGAGGCGATCGAGCAGGCCGTGGGGAAGGTCCGCGAGACCGTCGCCGAGCTCCGCCGGGCCGGGCTCGCCTGCGAGACCGTGGGGGGCGGCGGCACGGGCAGCTACGAGTTCGAGTCGGCCAGCGGGCTCTACACCGAGATCCAGGCCGGCTCCTACATCTTCATGGACGTGGACTACAAGCGCGTCGCCGGCTTCCCCTCCGCCTTCGAGAACGCGCTCTTCGTCCTGGCGACGGTCATGAGCCGCCCCGCGGCCGACCGGGCGCTGGTGGACGCCGGGCTCAAGGCGTTCAGCGTGGACGCCGGCCTCCCGGTGGTCCGTGGACGACCCGAGCTCGAAGTCGTCCGGGCCTCGGACGAGCACGGGAAGCTCCTGGTCCGGGACCCCGGGACGCCGCTCTCCGTCGGGGACAAGCTCTGGCTCATCCCCGGCCACTGCGACCCGACCGTGAACCTCTACGACTGGTACGTCGGCGTCCGCGGCGACCGGGTCGAGGCGCTCTGGCCGATCGCCGCGCGCGGCGCCGTCCTGTAGTTTTTCGGCCCTCGCGGCAAAGCCGCGGCCGTTCGATCGATCGGCGGCCGGGACGATGTCCCGGCCGTGGCAG
>JBIOTN010000166.1:0-37278 GCA_044866005.1 Candidatus Rokuibacteriota bacterium
CCCCCCCCCCCGAGTAAGACCATGGCGTGGATCTTCGGCAAGGGAGACAGGAAGGTCGTCATCACCCAGGGCCTCTGGGTCAAGTGCGAGGCCTGCCGCGAGATCGTCTTCCGCGCCGACGTGGAGAAGAACGCGAGGACGTGTCCCCGCTGCGGGAGCCCGTTCCGCGTCTCGGCCCGCGAGCGCCTCGCGATGCTCCTCGACCCCGGGTCCTTCGAAGAGCGCGATGCCGGGCTCCGCTCGCAGGATCCGCTCGGGTTCAAGGACAATCGCGGCCGGTACCGCGACCGTCTCGTGGCGTCGCGCGAGAAGACGCGGACGGAGGAGGCCGTGCTGTCCGGCCTCGGCCGGATCGGCGGCTTCCCCGTCGTGGTCTGCGTGTTCGAGTTCGCGTTCATGGGCGGCAGCATGGCGTCCGTGGTCGGGGAGAAAGTGACCCGGGCCATCGAGCTGGCCGCCCGGAAGCGGACGCCGCTCCTGATCGTGACCTGCTCGGGCGGCGCGCGGATGCAAGAAGGCGTGCTCTCGCTCATGCAGATGGCCAAGACGTGCGCGGCGCTCCGGCGGCTGGCGGACGAGCACGTCCCGTACGTCGCCCTGCTCGCGGACCCGACCACCGGCGGGGTGACGGCGTCGTTCGCGATGCTGGGCGACGTGATCCTCGCGGAGCCCCACGCCCTCATCGGCTTCGCCGGGCCGCGCGTCATCCAGGAGACGATCCGGCAGCCGCTTCCCCCGGGGTTCCAGCGCTCCGAGTTCCTCCTCGAGCACGGGATGCTGGACCTCGTGGTGGAGCGGAAGGAGCTGCGAGACCTTCTCCGGCGGCTGCTCGCCTTCTTCGCCGACTCGGCGGAGACGCCCGCGCCATGACGCCCCAGGCCGCGCTCGGCCGGCTGCTCGGGCTCGAGCGGTTCGGGATCCGGCCGGGGCTCGAGCGGATCGAGGGCCTGCTCGCGCTCGTCTCACATCCCGAGGCGGCCCTCCGCATCCTTCACGTCGGCGGGACCAACGGCAAGGGCTCCGTCTCGGCACTGGCCGAGTCCATCCTGCGATCGGCCGGCCGACGGACCGGGCTCTACACCTCGCCGCACCTCCTCGACCCGGCCGAGCGGATCCGCATCGCCGGCGCGCCGATCGCGCCGGCGGCGCTGGCCGCCCACGTGGCGCAGCTCGCGCCCGCGCTGGACGCGGGCGGGGTGACGTTCTTCGAGGCCATGACGGCGGTGGCGTTCGCGGCGTTTCGCGACGCCGGCGTCGAGGCGGCGGTCGTGGAGGTCGGCATGGGCGGGCGCTGGGACGCGACCAACGTGGGCGCCCCGCTCACCTCGGTGATCACCCGGATCGACTACGACCACCAGGCCTACCTCGGCAGCCGCCTCGAGGAGATCGCCGCGGAGAAGGCCGCCATCATCCGGGGCGGCGTGGCGCTCTCGGCCGCGCAGCTCCCCGAAGCGCGCGAGGTCATCGCGGCGCGCTGCCGGGATCTGGGAGTCCCGCTGCTCGTGGAGGGCGCCGATCTCCGGGTCACCGCCGTCCGGAGCGACCTCCGCGGCCACCGCCTCCACGTCGCCGGTCCGGGCTGGGCGCTCCGCGACCTGGACGTGGCCCTGCCCGGCCTCTTCCAGCCCGCCAACGCCCTCCTCGGTGTCGCCGCCGCGCGGGCCTTCGCGAGCGCGGCCGGGCTTCCGCTGCCGGAGGCCGCGATCCGGGCGGGCTGCGCGGCCGTGCGCTGGCCCGGCCGCTTCCAGGTGATCGAGCTGGGACCCGCGGGCCGCCCGACGCTCGTCCTCGACGGCGCGCACAACCCCGGCGGCGCCGCCGCCCTCGCGGCCTCGCTCACGCACTACTTCCGCGATCGCCGCCTCACGCTCGTCCTCGGGATCTCGGCCGACAAGGACCGCGCGGGCATCCTGAAGGCCCTCGCCCCGCTCGCGGCGCGCCTGGTCCTGACGGCGGCCGCCAATCCCCGCGCCACGCCGCCGGGGGAGCTCCTGGCCGAGCTTCAGCCGGTCGAGGCGGAGGTGGCGCTCGCCCGCGACGCCGCCGAGGCGCTTCGCGGGGCGCTCGCCGACCCCGCGGCCGACGTCGTCTGCGTCGCGGGCTCGCTCTTCCTCGTGGCCGACGCGCTCCGCTGGCTCCGCGACCAGGGCGTCCTCGGACGTGAGGTCCCGGCGTGAGGGAGGCCGCTCCTGGGCGCTGATCGGCCCACCGCGTCCCGGCTCGCCGCGCTCCCCGATCCGGACAGCCCGCTCATCCTCGCCCCGGTCCCGCCCGGCCCGACCGAGTACCGGGTGGGCTGCGCGTCCTGGCTCGACCGCTCGCTCGTCGCGGAGGGGCACTTCTACCCGCGCCGCCACATGTCGGCCGAGGCCCGGCTCCGCTGGTACGCCCGCTTCTTCGACTGCGTCGAGGTGAACGCGACGTACTACGCGCTCCCCTCGCCGCGCAACTCCGCGCTCTGGGTCGCGCGGACGCCGCCCGGCTTCCTCTTCCAGGTGAAGGCGTACAGCCTGATGACGGGCCACCACCCGCGCGTGGAGACCCTGCCGGCAGACCTGCGCCTGATGCTCCCCGAGGACGTCCCCCTGCGCCCGCGAGGCGAGGTGGAACGCGAGCGCTTCCCCGCGGAGGCGCTCGCCCGGTGCTTCGAGCTCTTCCGGGAAGGCCTCGCCCCGCTCGTCGAGGCCGGCAAGCTCGGCTACGTCCTCTTCCAGCTCGCCCCGTGGGTCCGCTACGGCGACGCCGCCCTGGCCTACCTCGCGTCGCTGCCGCACCGGCTGCCCGGCTGGTCCATCGCCGTCGAGTTCCGCAACGCGACGTGGATCCCCGAGCGCACCGACGAGGTGCTCGCGTTCCTGGCCCAGCACGGCCTCGTCTTCGTCTGCGTGGACGCGCCGTGGCAGCCCTTCGTCCCGGCCGCCACGGCGGCGAGCTGGGTGGTGTTCCGCCTGCACGGCCAGAACGTCAAGGGCTGGCTCGATCAGCTCGCGGGGAAGGAGCCGACGGTCGCCGAGAAGTACGACTACCTCTACAGCGCCGGAGAGCTCCACACGATCGCGCGACGCGCCCGGGCCTTCGACGGTCGCGCGCGCCGGGTCGCCGTCAAGCTCAACAACAACAACCGCGACTATCCCGTGCGGAACGCGCTCGACGTCAAGCGGCTCCTCGGGCTCGAGGCCCCCGCGCTCGACGCGCCGCCCGTCGAGCGCGACGCCGCGGACCGGGAGCGCTCCGGCGCGGGGCCCCGCGGCGACCTCGCCGCGGGCGGGCCGGGCGCCGTCCCGTGACCGCCGGGAGCCCCCACAGCGGTCGGGACCGTTGCGCGGTCGGCGGGCCATCTGATAGGATGCCCCGAGTCGTCGCCTCCGCCGTCCGCGTTCGCTGGCTCAAGCGCCGCCATCACTCAGGGGGAGGTTGGTGCCGGGGACCCGTGCGACCTGGGTCGTCCTCGCATGGATCTGTGCGATCCCCGCGCTCGCCTTCGCGCAGGAGCGGCGCGAGCTCTCCCTCGGCTCCGGTGAAGCCCCCGTGTCCGTCTTCGCCGATCGGCTCGAGAGTCTCGAGCGCGACAACCTCCTCATCGCGGACGGGGAGGTGGAGATCGAGCAGGGCGAGATCCGGCTCGAGGCCGACCGCGCGGAGATCAACACCGAGACGGCGGAGACCGTGGCGGTCGGGCGCGTCGTGTTCTTCGACGGGCGTGACCGCCTGGTGGGGGAGCGGCTCGAGTACAACTTCCGGACGGGGACGGGCATCGTCTACCGGGCCGAGGCGTTTGCGGAGCCTCACTTCTTCTTCGCCGGCAGCCGCATGGAGCGCTTCGGCGAGAAGGCCTATCGCCTCACCGGCGGAACCTTCACGACCTGCGACACCGACCCGCCCGCCTGGCACGTGCGGTGGGGACGGGCCACGGCCTACCTCGACGATTACGTGTGGGGCACGAACGCCTCCTTCTGGGTCTGGAAGCTGCCGCTCGTGCCGTTCCTGCCGATCTTCGGGGCGAGCCTCCGGAAGGATCGGCACACCGGCTTCCTCCTCCCCACCCTCGGCGCCAGCAACACCAAGGGCTTCACCTTCCGCCAGCCGTTCTTCTGGGCCATCTCGGACAGCCAGGACCTCTTGCTCCTCCCGACGTACTACGAAAAGCGCGGGCTCGGCCTCGGCGCGGCCTACCGGTACGTGCGCCGCGAGGAGTCGCGGGGCGAGATCGAGGGGTTCGTGCTGAACGACACCGAGACGGACAAGACCCGGTGGGTCATCGGGCTCCGGCACGAGGAGCAGATCACGCCGCGGCTCTCGCTGAAGGCCGACCTGGCGCAGGTCAGCGACGACCAGTACTTCAGCGAGTTCGGCGACACGCTCGACGAGCGGAGCCGGCAGCGGCTCGAGTCGAACCTCTCGCTGACCCAGCGCTGGGAGAAGTGGAACCTCGTCGCCCGGCTCTTCACCTACGAGGACCT
Organism: Candidatus Rokuibacteriota bacterium; assembly: GCA_044866005.1. Taxonomy (GTDB): domain Bacteria; phylum Methylomirabilota; class Methylomirabilia; order Rokubacteriales; family DASRDR01; genus JBIOTN01. The sequence continues at coordinate 4,461 of JBIOTN010000166.1, forward strand.
CACCACGAAGGTGCCGATCGAGCTCAATCGGCTGCCCGACATCCGGGTCAACGCCTTTCAGCAGCCGCTGTTCGGCGGCGGCCCCGTGCTCCCGCCGCCCGCGACGGGCACGATCAGCCCGGTCCCCCAGTCCGAGCATCCGCTCAGCGATCTCCTGTTCGAGGTCGAGAGCTCCTACACGAACTTCGTCCGTGACGTGGGATCCGAGGGGCAGCGCCTCGACCTCCATCCCCGGTTCTTCTACCCCTTCCGACCGGGCGGCTACTTCACGGTGACGCCGCGGATCGGAGGGCGCGAGACCATCTACGACACCAAGGTGGTCGGCACGAAGGTGGAGCGCGACTTCCTGGTGGAAGACACGCGGAACGAGTTCGTGAACCGCTCGCTGTTCGAGGGCGGCATGGACCTCGAGGCCCGCGCCTATCGCGTCTTCGACATGGGAGGAATGCTCGACATCCAGCGGATCCAGCACGTGATCGAGCCGCGGGTGAGCTACAACTACATCCCCGAGGTCAATCAGGACGACCTGCCGCAGTTCGACGCGATCGACAAGATCCGCGGCACGAACGGCGTCACCTACTCGCTCACGAACCGGGTCAAGGCACGCGAGGTGGGGACCGAAGAGCGACCCGGACGGGTCTGGGAGCTCTTGCGCCTGACCTTCAGCCAGACCTACGACCTCGATCGGCCGCCGCTCGTCGAGCCCGTCTCCCCCATCGGGCAGCCGGCGCCGGTCCCCACGCCGACGCCGACCCCCACCCCGACGCCGGGCACCGCGGCCGCCCGGCGCCTTCGCCAGGAGCCGACGCCGACCACCCCGACCACGCCGACGCCGCCGGGCACGACCCCGACCACGACCACGACGACGGTCCCGCGCCACCGGCTCTCCGACCTGATCGGAGACCTTCTCTTCGAGCCTGTCTTCGGGCTCCGGTTCCGGGGCACGGCGGCGTTCAACCCGTACGAGCAGGACGTGCGGAACGCGACGACCGACGCCTCGTACGAGACGCGCGACTGGCGCCTGAGCTTCGGCACCCGACACGGCGAGGGTGGCCGGCTCCAGTTCATCCAGGGCGACCTTCAGGCCCGCTTGGGGGCCCGCTGGTCGGTCCGGCTCGCGAGCAACTACAGCGTCGACACCAGCACGGTGATCGAGAACCGCGTCGAGGTGGAGTTCCGCGAGCAGTGCTGGGCGGTGTCCGTCGCCCTGGTGGACCGGACGAACGAGGACGAGTTCCGCATCACGATCAACCTGCTCGAGCTCGGCCACTACGGCTTTGGCCGCGCGTTCGCCTCCCAGTGAGCCGGCCAGGCCGAGAGGCGGGGGAAGCTGGTGAGCGCGGCCTGATGAGGATCCCGCAGTTCGACCTGCGCCGCCAGTACGCGGCGATCGAGCCCGAGATCGAAGCGGCGGTCCGCCGGGTCCTGCGCAGCGGGCGGTTCATCCTCGGCCCCGAGGGCGAGGCGCTGGAGGCCGAGTGTGCGGCCGCCCTCGGCGTCGACCACGCCGTCGGCGTGGCCTCCGGCTCCGACGCGTTGCGGCTCACGCTCCAGGCGCTCGACATCGGCCCCGGCGACGAAGTCGTCACGCCGGCGTTCTCGTTCGTGGCCTCGGCGACCGCGGTGCTCCAGGCCGGCGCCCGGCCGGTCTTCGCCGACGTCGACCCGATCACCCTCACGCTCACGCCCGAGACGACCGCCGCCGCGCTCACCGACCGGACCCGGGGGATCGTGGCCGTCCACCTCTTCGGGCTCCCCGTGGCGATGGACGGCCTGCGGGCCCTTGCCGCCGGCCGCGGCCTCGCGCTGGTCGAGGACGCCGCGCAAGCATTCGGCGCGCGGCTCGGTGGGCGCGCCGTCGGCGACCTCGGCAGCGCCGCGGCGTTCAGCTTCTATCCGACGAAGACGCTGGCGGCCTACGGCGATGCGGGGCTCGTGACGACGTCCGACGGCGACCTGGCGGCGCGACTCCGCCGTGTCCGCAACCACGGGCAGACGCAGAAGTACGCGCACGTCGAGCTCGGCTGGAACAGCCGGCTCGACGAGCTCCAGGCCGCGATCCTGCGCGTCAAGCTCCGCCACGTGGCGGCATGGACCGACAGCCGACGGCGGATCGCCGCCCGCTACACGGCGGGCCTGGCCGACTGCCCGGTCCGCCGGCCCGCCGAGCCGGCCGGCGCGTGCCACGTCTTCCACCAGTACACGATCCGGACGCCGCGCCGCGACGCCCTCGCCAAGCACCTGGCCGCCGCCGGAATCGGGACCGCGTGTCACTACCCGCAGCCGGTGCCCGGCCAGCCTGTCTTCCGCACGCTCGGCTACGACCCCGGGGCCTATCCGGCAGCGTGGGCCGCCTCGCAGGAGGTCCTCTCGCTGCCCTGTTTCCCGGAACTCATGTGGGAGGAGGTAGACGCCGTGATCGACGCGATCCGCGCGTTCTTCAGGGGAGAAGCGGCATGCGAGTCCTGATCACCGGGGTGACCGGCTTCGTGGGGAGCCACCTGGCCGACTATCTCGTCGGCCGCGGCGACGTCGAGATCTTCGGCAGTCACCGCTGGCGGAGCCGGATGGAGAACATCGAACACCTGCGGGGCCGGATCGGCCTCGTCGAATGCGACCTTCGGGATGCCGGCGCCACGCGCCGCATGCTCGCCTCGGTCCGGCCGGACCGCATCTTCCACCTCGCGGCGCAGAGCTACGTGCCGGCATCGTGGATGGCGCCCGTCGAGACCGTCACCGGCAACGTCGCCTGTCAGCTCAACGTCTTCGAGGCGGCGCGCGATCTGCGCCTGCCGGTCCGCATCCACATCGCCGGCTCGAGCGAGGAGTACGGCCTGGTGAAGCCGGAGGAGCTGCCGCTGCGCGAGGACTCGCCGCTCCGCCCGCTCTCGCCCTACGCGGTGTCGAAGGTCGCGCAGGACTACCTGGCCTATCAGTACTGGATGAGCCACCGCCTCCACACGGTCCGCACGCGCGGCTTCAACCATACGGGACCGCGGCGCGGGGAGGTGTTCGTGACCTCGAACCTCGCGCGCCAGGTCGCCGAGATCGAGAAGGGCGTCCGGGAGCCGGTGGTCTGGGTGGGCAACCTCGAGCCCATCCGGGACTTCACCGACGTGCGGGACATGGCGCGGGCCTACTGGCTCGCCCTCGAGCACGGGGTCCCGGGCGAGGTGTACAACATCTGTTCCGGGCGCGCCTACCAGATCCGCAACGTGCTGGAGATCCTGGTCGGACTCGCCCAGGTCAAGGTGGAGGTGCGTGAGGACCCGGCGCGGCTCCGACCGTCGGACGTGGAGATGCTGCTCGGCGACAGCAGTCGCTTCCGCGAGCTCTGCGGGTGGGAGCCGACGATCCCCTTCGAGCTGACGCTGAAGGATTTGCTGGAATATTGGCGCGAGCGCGTCTAGCCACTGCAGGCCGGCCGCCGCGGGTGACGCCGGCGCTGCCCCGCAGCCGGCCGGGCGAAGTGGGACCCCTTCGCGCTCCTCCCGCGGATCGCCCGAGCGGCGGGAGGGCGCGAACGGGTGACGGAGCCCGGCCGGACCGGGGCGAGCCGGCGGCAGGACCCGCGGCGGAGTCCTGGCAGGGTGGACGTGCCTGATGAGCTGGGCCTGAAAGTCCTGATCACGGGAATCGCGGGGTTCGCGGGGAGCCACCTCGCGGAGCTCGCCCTCGCCGAGGGTGCCGAGGTCACCGGAACGGTGCTCCCCGGCGCTCCGGTGGACAACCTCCACGGCCTCCGCGGCGCGATCCACACCGTCGCCTGTGACCTCACCGAGCCCGGAGCGGTGGCGCGCGTCCTCCAGGACGTCCGGCCGGACCGCATCTTCCACCTCGCCGGGGCGAGCGTCGTCGGCAGTTCCTGGACGCATCGGGCCGAGGTGCTGCGGGCGAACCTGGACGGCACGTTCCAGTTGCTGGAGGGCCTCCGCGCCGTGCCGGCACCGTGCCTGCTCGTCTCATCGGCCGAGGTCTACGGCGCCGTGCCCGAGGCCGAGCAGCCCATCGGCGAGACCCAGCCCCTGCGGCCGGTCTCGCCCTATGCCCTCTCCAAGGCGTGCCAGGAGCTCTACGCCGACTACTACGTGCGGGCCGAGCGGTTGCCGATCGTCATCGTCCGCGCCTTCAACCACGTGGGGCCCCGCCAGGGGCTCGGCTTCGTCTGGAGCGACATCGCGCGCCAGATCGCCGGCATCGAGGCGGGCCGGGAGCCGCCGGTGCTCGAGGTCGGCACCCTGACCACGCGCCGCGACTTCACCGACGTGCGGGACATCGTCCGCGCGTACTGGCTTCTCCTCGACCGGGCCGCCCCCGGCCAGGTCCACAACGCGGCCTCCGGCCGCGCGCTGGCGATCCGCGAGGTGGTCGACGGCTTCCTCGCCCTGGCCACGCGCCCCATCGAGGTCCGGATCGACCCGGCGCGCGTGCGTCCGGTGGACATCCCGCTGCTCCTGGGCGACGCGGGGCGGCTGCGCGCGCTCACCGGGTGGAAGCCGGTGGTGCCGCTGGAGCAGAGCTTCGTGGACGTGCTGGCGGACTGGCGTGCCCGCGTCCCGGGGGCGGGCCGATAACCGTCGCATCTGGCCGGCTCGGTTCCGGGCCCGACCGCAGCCTCTCGGCCAAAGCCGATGTAGAATAAGCCTCCATGGTCGCGCGGGTCGCCGAGCTCTATCGCTTCCGGGCGCTCATCCTCACGCTCGTCCTCCGCGAGCTGCGGGCGCGCTACCGAGGCTCGTTCCTCGGCTTCCTCTGGTCCTTCCTGAACCCGCTCCTCCTCATGCTGGTCTACGTGCTGGTCTTCGCCGTGTACCTCCGCGTGCCGATGGAGAAGTACGCGGTGTTCCTCTTCACCGGCCTCCTCCCGTGGCTGTGGTTCTCCTCTTCGCTGGCCCACGCCACCGGCGTGATCGTCGGGTCGGGCGCCCTGGTGAAGCGGGTCCTCTTCCCGGCGGAGATCCTCCCGCTGGTCTCGGTGCTGTCCAACCTGGCCAACCTGCTCCTCTCGTTGCCGCTGCTCTTCCTCTTCCTGCTGGTCTTCGGGATCCGGCCGGGGCCGGTCCTCGCGTTCCTGCCGCTGATCCTGGGGATCCAGCTCCTCCTGACGGTGGGCCTCGCCTTGCCGCTTTCCGCGCTCAACGTGCACCTGCGCGACATCGAGCAGATCCTGTCCAATCTGCTCGTGCTGCTCTTCTTCCTCTCCCCCATCCTCTATCCCGTCTCCACCGTGCCGGTCACGCTCCGTCTGGGCGAGGTCTTCACCGTGCCCCTCCGACCGCTCTACTTCCTCAACCCGGTGGCGGGGCTGATCCAGGCGTACCAGAACGTCTTCTTCTTCGGCCGCGAGCCCCACTGGATCCACCTGGGGATGGTCACGGTCGTCGCCGCCGTCGCCTTCCTGGGCGGCTACTGGATCTTCGACCGGCTGCGCGACAGCCTCGCGGAGGAGGTCTGAAGGCTCCGATGACCGCGCTCCGCCCGCCAGGCGGCGGCGAGGCTCTCGGAGCCGGCGCGGCGGCCGAGATCGCGGTCTCGGTCCGCGGCGTGTCCAAGCGGTTCCGGCTCTACCGCGGTCGGCAGGTCTTCACCGTGAAGGACCTCTTCGTCCGGGGCGGGCGCGGCGCGCTCTTCGCCGGCCAGGAGCACTGGGCGCTCCGGGACGTGAGCCTCGAGCTGCCGCGGGGACAGATGGTCGGGATCATCGGGTCCAACGGCTCCGGCAAGTCCACGCTGCTCAAGCTGATCGGGGGGATCCTCAAGCCCACCACGGGCTCGATCGGCGTGGCCGGCCGCGTGTCCGCGCTGATCGAGCTGGGCGCGGGCTTCCATCCCGAGTTCACCGGGCGCGAGAACGTCTTCGTGAACGGCATCCTCCTCGGGCTCAGCCGGAGCGAGATCCGCGAGCGGTTCGACGACATCGTGGCGTTCGCCGGCCTGGACGCGTTCATCGACAACCCGGTGAAGACGTACTCGTCGGGCATGTACATGCGCCTGGGGTTCGCGATCGCGGTGACCGTCGATCCGGACATCCTCCTCATCGACGAGGTCCTGGCGGTCGGAGACGAGGCCTTCCAGCACAAGTGCGTGGGGAAGATCCAGGAGTTCAAGGCGCGCGGGAAGACGATCCTGCTCGTCTCCCACGACCTGGGGGGCGTCGAGCGGCTGTGCGACCGGGCGGTCTGGCTCGACGGCGGGCGGGTGGCCGCGCACGGCGGCACCCGGGAGACCATCGACCGCTACCTCAATCACGTGGCGCGCCAGGAGGCCCAGGCGCTGGGGGCCGAGCACCGCGCGGCGGAGGCGGCCGCGGCCGCCGGCAGTGCGCACCGGTGGGGCAGCCGGGAAGTCGAGATCACGAGCGTCCGCCTCACCGACGGGGCCGGCCAGGAGCGCTACCTCTACGACAGCGGCGAGGCCTGCGCCATCCGCCTCGCGTTCCGCGCCCAGCGCCCGGTGGAGGACCCCGTCTTCGGCATCGGGATCTTCCGCAAGGACGGCGTCTGCTGCTACGGCACGAACACGGCCATCGACGGGCTCGCCTGGGGGAAGGTATCGGGCGACGGCGAGCTGAGGGTGGAGATCGGCCGGCTCGACCTCGTGGAGGGCGAATACCTGCTCGACGTGGCCGTGCACGCCCGCGACGGCCACCCCTACGACTACCACAGCCGCCTCTACGCGTTCGCCGTGCGCTCGCGCGTCCGCGACACCGGGATCGTGCGCCTGCCGCACGAATGGCGGCTCCACGAGGGCGGGGGGCGGTAGCGTGGCGGAGGAACGGGGGGCCGACGTCGGGCAGCTGATGGAGGAGATCAAGGAGCGCGTCCGGCAGCGCCGGGCGTCCGGGTTCTACTCGGAGGAGGAAGTCCGGCGGATCGCCCAGATGGAGCTCGAGATGACCGAGGCCGTCCCGGGCTTCCAGGGCGAGCTCGAGCAGCACCTGGCCGCGCTGAACGACGGCTGGGATACCGCGGCCGAGCCCGCGATCTCCTCCCACCGCCGCGGGCTCGGGCCGCTCATCGTGGGCGCGAAGCGCCTGCTGCGCCGGCTGACCCGGCCCTACATCACGCTCGTGCTCGCCCGGCAGGTCGACTTCAACAGCCGGCTCCTGCACCTCCTCAACGCCTTCGTCCTGCCCATGCGCGACCAGCTCTCCGGAATCCAGCGGCGGGGCGAAGAGCTGTCCCTGACGGTACACGAGCGGCTGACGGTGGAGCACGCCGAGGCGCTCCGGCGGCACCGCGAGCTGTGCCAGCGCGTGGACGGCTTGCTCGCCGAGCTGGGGGCGGTGCGCGCGGCGCTCGATCGGGTCCGGCGCCCCCAGGCCCTGCCGGCCCGCCCCCGCGAGCCTGCCCTCCCCCCGGGCGCGGGCGCGCTGCCGGCCGAGGCGTACCTCGCGTTCGAGGACCGGCACCGCGGGAGCCGCGAGGAGATCCGCCAGCGCCAGCGCGCCTACCTCGAGCTCGTCACGGCCGGCCCGGTGCTCGACGTCGGCTGCGGCCGCGGCGAGTTCCTCGAGCTCTGCCGCGAGGCGAAGCTCGAGGCGCGCGGCCTCGACCTGGACCCGGCCATGGTGGCGACGTGTCGCGAGGCCGGCCTCGAGGTCGAGCAGGCCGATGCCCTCGCCTATCTCGGCGCGCTCCCCGACGGCTCGCTCGGCGCGGTCTTCTGTGCCCAGGTGATCGAGCACTTGCCGCCGGAGGGCCTCATCGCCCTGGTCCGCCTGGCGCACGCGAAGCTCCGGCCGGGCGGCGTCCTGATCTGCGAGACGCCCAACCCGGCGTGCCTGACCGTCTTCTCGGGCGCCTTCTACGTCGACCTCACCCACGTCAAGCCGATCCACCCGCAAGCGGCCGTGTTCGTCTTCGAGGCGGCCGGCTTCCGCGAGGTCGAGGTGCGGTACGTGAACCCGTACCCGCCCGAGATGCGGCTCCAGCCGCTCGAGCCGCTCTGGTACATGCGGCGGTACGAGGAGGCCTTCCTCCAGGCGATCAACGACAACTTCGCGCGGCTGAACGACCTCCTGTGGGGCGCGCAGGACTATGCCGTGATCGGCCGCAAGCCGTGACGGGCTCGGCAAGCGCGGGTCGCCGGCCGCGGGTGGCGCCGCACGCCGTGGCCGGCTCGCCGCGGGTCCTGTCGCCGGTCGCTTCGGCTCGCCGCGGGTGGCGCCGCACGCCGTGGCCGGCTCGCCGCGGGTCCTGTCGCCGGCTTGCCCCGGTCCGGCCGGGCTCCGTCACCCGTTCGCGCCCTCCCGCCGCTCTGGCCACCTGCGGGAGGAGCACGAAGGGGTCCCACTGCGCCCGGCCGGCTGCGGGGCGCCGCCGGCGCCACCCGCGGCGAGCGGGGGCGACGGCGTTGCGATCAGCCGGCGCCAGGACCCGTAGCGAGCGGCGGTCGGAACGCGAGGCGTGACGTGAAGGTGGCGTTCGTGGTGCCGCGGTACGGGGACGACATCGTCGGCGGCGCCGAGACCCTCACGCGCGGCCTCGCCGAGCACCTCGCCGCCGCCGGCGTGGCCGTCGAAGTGGTGACGACGTGCGCCCGCGATCACCTCACCTGGAAGAACGCCTGGCGACGCGGGACCCGGGTCGAGCGCGGCGTCACGGTCCGGCGCTTCCCCGTCCGCCCGCGCAACGAGCGCCGGTTCAGCTGGCTCCAGCAGCGCATCCTGACGGGGAGCCGGCTCAGCCCCGAGGAGGAGCGCCGGTGGGCGGAGGAGTCGGTGCCGAGCCCGGACCTCCACGCCCACCTCGACGCCCACGGCGCGGCGCACGACGTGGTGTGCTTCGCGCCCTACCTGTTCGGCACCACGCTCCTGGGGCTCCCGCGCGTCGCCGGGCGCGCCGTCCTCATGCCCTGCCTTCACGACGAGCCGTTCGCGCACCTGGGCGTGGTGCAGGCGGCGTTCGACGCCTCGCGCGGGTTCATCTTCAACTCGGCGCCGGAGGCCGCGCTCGCCCAGAAGCTCTACGGCCTGGGTGACCGCCCCTGGGGGGTCGTCGGGCTCGGCTTCGATCCGCCGGCACCGACCGACCCGGACGCCTTCCGGCGCCGGCACGGGCTGGCCGGCCCGCTCCTCGTCTACCTGGGTCGCAAGGAGACCGGGAAGAACGTCCATCTCCTCGTCGAGTACCTCCGGCGATACCGCGAGACCCACCGCCGGGAGGTGACGCTCGTCCTCGCCGGCGAAGGGCCGGTGTCCGCGCCCCCCGGCAGCGACGGGATCCGTGACCTCGGCTACCTCGACCCAGCCGCCAAGGCCGCCGCCTACGCGGCGGCGACGGTGGTCTGCCAGCCCTCCCTCAACGAGTCCTTTTCCATCGTGCTGATGGAAGCATGGCTCGCCGGTACGCCGGTCCTCGTCCACGCCGACTGCGCCGTCACGACTCACCACGTCGTTCGCGCGGGCGGCGGGCTCGCCTTCGGCGACTTCTACGAGTTCGCCGAGGCGCTCACCCTCCTCCTCGAGGACGCGGCGCTGCGCCAGACGCTGGCGAGGCGCGGCCGCGCCTACGTCGAGGCCGAGTACGGCTGGCCCGTGGTGACCGCGCGCCTTCGCGACATGCTGGAGCGGCTCGTTGCCTGAGACGCTGGCCTTCGTCACCCCGTGGTACGGCGCCGGCATCCCGGGCGGAGCGGAGGCCGAGTGCCGGGCGACGGCGCGGGCGCTCGCCGCGCGCGGCGTCCCGGTCGAGATCCTGACCACCTGCGCCCGCGACCACGCCTCGGAGTGGGCGGACCACCACCCCGAGGGCCGTGGCGAGGACGACGGCCTCCCGGTCCGGCGCTTCAAGGTGCGGCCGCGCGACGCCGAGCGCTATCTCCGCCTCCACTGGCGGCTTCAGCTCGGCGGCAGCCTCTCCTCCTGGGAAGAAGAGGAGTTCGTCCGGGAGTCGATCAACTCGAACGACCTCTACGCCTATCTGACGGCGGAGCGCGACCGGTACTGGTACGCGTTCATTCCCTACTGCTTCGGCACGACGTGGGAGGGCGCGCTCGCGGCGCCCGACCGCTCGGTCCTGGTCCCGTGCCTCCACGACGAGCCGTTCGCCCGGCTCATGTGGACCCGCCGGGTCCTCCGTGCGCTCCGGGGCGTGCTCTTCCACGTTCCGGCGGAGCGCACGCTCGGCGCGGCGGTCGCGGGCGGCGACCCGGGCAACTTCTACCTGGTCGGCGAGGGCGTGGACACCGCCGTGTCGGGCGACGGGACCCGCTTCCGCCGGAAGTACCGGATCGACGAGCCGTTCCTCCTCTATGCCGGACGGAAGGCCCGCGAGAAGAACACGCCGCTCCTGGTCGAGTACTACGCCCGGTACCGCTTCACGCACCCGGAGAGCCCGCTCCGGCTCGTCCTGATCGGCGGGGGCGGCGTGCGCGTGCCCGAGCGGCTCGGCCGCGACGTCCTGGATCTCGGCTGGGTGGCGGCCCAGGACAAGCTCGACGCCTACGCGGCCGCGCTCGCGCTCTGCCAGCCCTCGCTGATGGAGAGCTTCTCCATCGTGATGATGGAGGCGTGGCTCTGCGGGACGCCCGTGCTGGTCCACGCCGGCTGCGCGGTGACGCGGGAGCACTGCCTCGCGGCGAACGGGGGTCTCTTCTTCGGCGAGTACTTCGAATTCGTCGAGGCCCTGGAGCTCCTGCTGGGGGACGCCGGCCTGCGCCGGCGCCTCGCGGCGAACGGGCGAGCGTACGTCCTCGCGAACTTCACCTGGGACCGCGTGACGGCCAATTACCTCGACGTCCTCCGCCGGCTGGGCGCGCGGGTGGGGTGAGGCGGCCGGTGGGCTCCGTGCACCAGCTCCTCTCCAACTACGACTACGGGGACGCCATCGGCAACCACGCCCGGGCCCTGCGCGCGCTCCTCCGCCGCTGGGGATACGCCTCGGAGATCTACGCCCAGTACATCCACGAGGGCCTCGCCCGCGACGCCCGCTTCTACACGCGGTACCGTGAGGCGTCCGCACCCGGCAACATCCTGCTCTTCCATTTCTCCATCGGCTCCGACGTCACCAGCTTCTTCGCCGGGCTGCCGGACCGGAAGGTCCTCGTCTACCACAACATCACCCCGGCCGAGTACTTCGTCGGGGTCAATGCCCGGGTGGCCGACCGCTGCCGGCGCGGGCGCTGGGAGCTGGAACGCCTCGCCGCGGTGACGGACCTGGCTCTCGGCGTCTCCGAGTTCAACCGGCGGGAGCTCGAGGCCGCAGGCTTCCGTCGGACGGGGGTCCTGCCGGTCCTCCTCGACGAGACGAGCTACGCGCTGCCGCCCGTGCCGGCCCTCCAGCAGGCGTACGGGCAGGGCACGAACCTGCTCTTCGTCGGCCGGGTCGCGCCGAACAAGCGGGTCGAGCACCTCCTGAAGACCTATTACTTCTACCGGCGGCTCGACCCGGGCAGCCGGCTGCTCGTCGTGGGCACGGCGGTCGACACCGAAGGCTACCTCGCGGGCTGCCAGAAGCTCGCGGCCGAGCTCGGCGTCCTCGACGGCGTCGTCTTCACGGGCCCCGTGCCTCAGGCGGAGCTCGTCACCTACTACCGGCTGGCGTCGGTCTACCTCTCGCTCTCCGAGCACGAGGGGTTCTGCGTGCCGCTCCTCGAGGCGATGCGGTTCGGCGTCCCCATCGTCGCCTACGCCGCGGCCGGCGTGCCGGAGACCATGGGCGCCGCGGGCGTGCTGGTCGGCGAGAAGGACTTCCCCACGCTGGCCGAGCTGATCCACCGCGTGGCGACGGAGCCCGCGCTCCGCGAGCGGCTCGTCGCGGGCCAGCGCGAGCGGCTTCAGGCCTTCGACGCCGCCGCCGTCGGCGCCCGATTGCACGGCTACCTCGAGGAGCTCGCCGCCTCGGAGGCGCTCCGGTGAACGCCCTGCCGCCGCCGCGGGTGGCGCCGGCGCTGCCCCGCAGCCGGCCGGGCGAAGTGGGACCCCTTCGCGCTCCTTCCGCGGTTCGCCAGAACTGCGGAAGGGCGCGAACGGGTGACGGAGCCCGGCCGGACCGGGGCGAGCCGGCGACAGGACCCGCGGCGGCGGCACCGGGCCCACCGAGGCCCCAGGAATGAGGCGCCTCCGGCTCGCCTTCGTGGTCCAGCGCTACGGCCCCGAGATCGACGGGGGCGCCGAGTACGAGTGCCGGCGCGTCGCGGAGGCCCTGGTCCCGCACCACGACATCGAGGTCCTCACGACCTGCGCGCGCGACTACCTGACCTGGCGGAACGTCTATCCGCCCGGGCTCACCACCGTCAACGGCGTCCGGGTCCGGCGCTTCCCCGTGGACCGGCCGCGGCGGGTCCGCGCCTTCGGCCGCTATGCCGACTGGCTCTACGCGCATCCCCACACGTTCTTCGACGAGGCGGAGTGGGTCCGGCGCCAGGGGCCGCTCGCCCTGTCGCTCGTCGAGTGGATCCGCACCCACGCCGGCGATCACGACGGCTTCGTCTTCTTCACGTACCTCTACCTCCCGACCCTCCTCGGGCTGCCGCTCGTCGCGGACCGGGCCGTCCTGGTCCCGACGGCGCACGACGAGCGCCCCATCTACCTCGACCTCTTCCGCGGCCTCTTCCGGCTCCCGCGGGCGCTCGTCTTCCAGGTCGAGGAGGAGCAGGCCTTCGTCGAGTCACGCTTCCACACGGAGCACCTCCCGTCCGCGGTGATCGGCGCGGGGGTGGACGCCGTGGCCGACGCCCAGCCCGACCGCTTCCGGCGGCAGGCCGGCGTCGCCGGCCCCTACCTCCTCTACGTCGGCCGCGTGGACGTGGAAAAGGGCTGCCGCGAGCTCCTCGATGCCTTCCTCGCCTGGCGCACCCGCCAGGACGCGAGCGCGGGAGCCGTGCGCGCCCGGGGCGCGGCGCCGCGATCGGTCACCGGGGAGTCGCTCACGCTGGTCCTGATGGGGACGGTCGCCATGCGGCTCCCGCGCCACCCGGCCGTCGTCGCGCTCGGCTTCCGGCCCGAGGCGGAGAAGTGGGACGCCTTGACCGGCGCCACCGCCCTCGTCATGCCGTCGCCTCACGAGAGCTTTTCGTTCGTGATCCTCGAAGCCTGGGCGCAGGGGACGCCCGTCCTCGCGACCGCGCGCTCGGCCGTGCTCCGGGGGCACGTCGAGCGGAGCGGCGGCGGCCTCCTCTACGACGGGACGGGGCCGGGCTTCGCCGCCGGCCTCGACGCCCTGCTGGCCGACGACGGGCTCCGCAAGGCGCTGGGAGAGCGCGGCCGGGCGTACGTCGAGGCCCGCTATCGCTGGCCGACGATCACCCGGCGCTACCTCGACTTCCTCTCCCGCGTCTTCCCTGACCATGTGGCTGGTTGATCGCGCGCCTGGTCAAGGGATCGGAGGGGGCCGCCGTGCGTCCGACGGCCTGACAGGACGATGACGTCGACCCATCGACGAACCTCGCGTGGCGAGCGAAGCGCGCCGCGCGGCGGCTTCGAGGCCGCAACCCTCGGGGGAGGAATCGGAGGGCGCCGCCGGGGCCCCCTCCGAAACATCTGATGGAGCCGCGCGAGTACGAGCGGAGCTTCGCCCTCGAATCGGGCCACTGGTGGTTCCGGGCCAAGCGGGCGCTCGTCCTGGCGCTCCTCCGCCGCTACGGGTTCGCCGGGGGTCGCGCCCTCGACCTGGGCTGCGGCACGGGCGGGATGCTCCAGGCCCTGAGCGGCCACGGGCAGTGGGTGGGAACGGACGCGGCCCCGCTCGCCCTCGCCTTCTGCCGGAAGCGGGGCCTGAGCCGGCTCGTCGAGGCCTCGGCCACCGCGCTGCCCTTCCGCACGGGCGCCTTCGACGCCTGCCTCTGCCTGGACCTCCTCTACCACCGGGCGGTCGTCTCGGATGTCGCCGCGCTCGCCGAATGCCACCGGACCCTGAAGGAGGACGGCCTCCTCGTCGTCACGGACTCGGCGCTCCCGTGGCTCCGGTCGTCCCACGACGACGCGGTCCACGGCCTCCGCCGCTATACCCGCAGGGAGCTCGTCGGACGCGTGCGAGCGGCCGGCTTCACCCCGCTCTTCGCCTCGTACGCCTACTGCCTGGTCTTCCCCGCGGTGGCCGCCTTCCGTCTCCTGCGCCGGGGAGGCGGGAGGCGCGCGAACGGCGGCTCGGACGTCTTCCCGCTGCCGCGCCTGCTGACCGCGGGCCTCGGGGCCGTCCAGGCCCTCGAGCGCGGGTTGCTCCGGCTGACGGCCCTTCCCGTCGGCAGCTCCGTCGTGTGCGTGGCGCGCAAGGGAGCGCCGCTCCGCCGGTGACGACCGCGGTCGTCCTGCCCACCTACAACGAGCGCACGGTGATCGTCCCGGTCGTGCGCGAGATCCTCGCCGCCGTGCCGGACGCCGAGCTGCTCGTCGTGGACGACGACTCGCCCGACCGGACGTGGGACGTGCTGGTCGAGGCCTTCGCCGGCGACCCCCGGACGCGCGTCCTCCGCCGGGTGGGCCGACGCGGCCTGCCGTCGGCGCTCGCCGAGGGGATCGCGGAGACGGCCGGCGAGGTGGTGGTCTGGCTCGACGCCGACGGCTCCATGCCGGCCGACGTGATCCCTCGGCTGGTGGCCGCCACGCGGGAGGCCGACGTCGCCGTCGCCTCCCGCTACGCGCCCGGCGGGGCGGACGCCCGCGACTCGCGCCTGCGGGTCCTCGCCTCGCGGGCCATCAACCTGGTAGGGCGCCTCTGCCTGGCCGGTCCGGTGCGGGACTGGACGTCGGGCTTCGTCGCCGCGCGCCGCGAGGCGCTCCAGCAGGTCCCGCTCCGGACGCACTACGTCTACGGGGACTACTGCATCGACTTCCTCCACCGGGCCTGCCGGGCCGGGCTCCGCGTCGTCGAGGTTCCGTACCGGTGCGTCGAGCGGCGCGGGGGCGAGAGCAAGACCAGCCCCGACCTCGCCCGCTTCACCGCGCTGGGCCTCCGCTACGTGGCCACGATCCTTCAGCTTCGCTGGGACACCCTCTCCGGGAGGAACCGACCATGATCGAGGAGACCCGGCTGCCCGAGTCGGTGATGGCCGAGCTCGCGAAGATGATCCCGGGCCCCGAGCCGCACCTCGAGGTCCGGATCCCCCGGATCCCCGTCGCCGAGGAGGCGCTGACACGGCGGATCATCCCGGTGTCCGACCCGAAGCTGGACGGCAACGAGCTGCGGTACCTCACCCAGTGCATCCAGTCGAACTGGATCTCCTCGGCGGGCCGGTTCGTGCGGGACTTCGAGGAGGCCTTCGCGGCCGCCGTCGGCTGTCGCTTCGGCATCGCGTGCTCCAACGGCACGACGGCGCTGCACCTCGCGCTGGCCGCCCTCGGGGTCGGGCCGGGCGACGAGGTCATCATCCCGACCTTCACGATGATCGCGACCGCCAACGCGGTCCGCTACACGGGCGCGACGCCCGTGCTGGTGGACGCCGAGCGCGCCACCTGGAACTTCGACGTGACGCAGCTCGCGGACAGGGTCACGTCCCGCACCCGCGGGATCCTCCTCATCCACACCTACGGACACCCGGCCGACATGAACCCGGTCCTCGACCTGGCCGACCGCCGCGGGCTCTGGGTCGTCGAGGACGCCGCCGAGGCCCACGGGGCACGGTACAAGGGCCGGCCGGTCGGCAGCCTCAGCCGCGCCGCCTCCTTCTCCTTCTACGCCAACAAGATCATCACGACCGGCGAGGGGGGCATGGTCACGACCAACGACGTCGAGCTGGCCCGCCTGGCCCGCCGCCTGCGGGATCACGCCTTCTCCGACGAGCGCCACTTCTGGCACAAGTATCTCGGCTACAATTACCGAATGACCAACCTGCAGGCCGCGGTCGGGCTGGCGCAGACGGAACGCCTGGAGGAGTTCGTGGAGATCCGGCGGCGGAACGCCGCCCGCTACACGGAGCATCTCGCCAAGGTGCCGGGGCTCACCCTCCCGGTGGAGCGGCCGTGGGCGCGCAACGTGTACTGGATGTACGGGGCGCTCGTGGAGGACGCCTTCGGCATCTCGCGGGACGCGCTGCGCGCGCGGCTGGCGCGTCGGGGCATCGAGACGCGGACCTTCTTCATCCCCATGCACCTCCAGCCCATCTACTACGAGCTCTTCAAGGGCCAGCGCTACCCGGTGGCGGAGGAGCTCTGCCAGCGGGGCCTCTACCTCCCCTCGGGAGCGACCCTCACCGAGGCGGAGATCGCCTACGTCTGCGACATGGTGCGCGAGGCGCGCGAGGAGGCATTGTGATTCCGGTCTTCGCCCCATGGCTCTCGGAGAACGTCCGCCGCTACGTGCTCGACTGCGTCGAGTCGGGGTGGATCTCCTCGCTCGGCGAATACGTCGGGCGCTTCGAGCGCGACTTCGCGCGGTTCTGCGAGGCGCAGCACGCGGTGGCGACCTCGAACGGCACGACCGCGCTCCACCTGGCCCTCGTCACGCTGGGGCTCGGCCCCGGCGACGAGGTGCTGGTCCCGGACCTCACGTTCGTGGCGACGGCGAACGCGGTGCGCTACACCGGGGCGACCCCCGTCTTCGTCGACGCGGACCCCGGGACGTGGACGCTCGACCCGGCGGACGCGCGCCGCAAGCTCACCGGCCGGACGCGCGCCATCGTTCCGGTCCACCTCTACGGGCACCCGGTGGACCTCGATCCCCTGCTGGCGCTCGCGCGGAGCCACGGACTCGAGGTCGTGGAGGACGCCGCGGAGGCCCACGGCGCCCGGTACAAGGGCCGGCGGGTCGGCGCGCTCGGCCACCTCGGCGCGTTCTCCTTCTACGGCAACAAGATCATCACGACGGGCGAAGGCGGCATGGTGGTCACCAACGACCCCGCCCTCGCCGAGCGCGCGGCCTTCCTCCGCGACCACGCCATGGACCCCAAGCGCCGCTACTACCATCCGGAGGTCGGCTTCAACTACCGGATGACGAACATCCAGGCGGCCATCGGCTGCGCCCAGCTCGAGCAGGCCGAGGCGATCCTCGGCCGCCGCAAGGCGATCGCGGCGGCCTACGAGGCGGGGCTCGCCGACCTCCCCGGGCTCACGCGGCCGCCGGCCCAGGCGTGGGCGGAGAACGTCTACTGGATGTATTCCGTGCTCGTCGAGCCGGCCTTCGGCCGCGACCGCGACGCCGTCCGCGAAGGGCTCCGGGCGCGCGGGATCGACTCCCGCCCGTTCTTCGTCCCCATCCACGAGCTGCCGCCCTACCGCTCGGAGGCGCCGTTTCCCGTCGCGAGCCGGCTCGCGCGCACGGGGCTCAACCTCCCGTCCGGGACCGGGCTCGGCCACGAGGAGATCGCGCTGGTGTGCCGCGCCCTCCACGAGCTCGTTGTCCCGTGCCGATAACCGTCGCAATCTTCGTCTCGGCCGGCGCGTCTCGCGCCTGCGGCGCTCGATCCGCGGCGGCCTCTGGGCGTCCTGCATCACGGCCGGGACGCGCTCGCCCTGCGGCCTCGCGGCCGTCCCGGCCTCTGCGGTCGTCGGCGGCCCTCAACGTACGGGGAGTACGCCTCGGGCCGCCTCCTCCCTGCGTCCCGGGGCTGCTCGGTTCTCGGCCCGACAGAGCTGCGGCGTAACCATGATCTCGGTCGTCCTGCCGACCTACAACGAGCGCGAGGGGATCGCGGAGCTGTGCGCCGAGATCCTGGCCATCGGGCGCGCGGCCCGGCTCGACCTCGAGGTCGTCGTGGTGGACGACGACTCGCCGGACGGCACCGCGGCCCACCTCGCCACGGTCTTCCGGACCGAGCCGGCCGTCCGCCTGCACGTTCGCCGCGGCGAGCGCGGGCTCGCCAGCGCCATCCACCGCGGCGTGACCGAGGCGCGCGGGGACACGATCGTCATCATGGACTCGGACGGCAACCACGACCCCGCGCTCCTGCCGCTCATGGCCCGCTGCGCGGAAGAGTTCGACGTGGTCGTGGGCTCGCGCTACGTGCTGGGCGGCGGGATGCTGACCTCGCGCTTCCGCTACTGGGCGTCTTACGCGTTCAACATCCTCATCCGGGTCGTCCTCGGCCTCCGCATCCACGACAACCTCTCGGGCTATCTGGCCTTCCGGCGGCCGCTCCTCGCGACCCTCGACGCCGACCGGATCTTCCACGGCTACGGGGACTACGCGATCCGGTTCCTCTACCAGGCCGCGCACCGGGGCGGGCGGGTCCTCGAGATCCCGACCGTCTACCGGTTCCGCAAGGGTGGTGAATCGAAGACTCGCTTCTTCGCGTACTTTTGGACCTACCTCGCGTCGGTCCTCCGCCTGCGCCTGTCCGGCCGGTAGCGGCCGGCGCTCCTGACGCCGTCGCCGGGTGCCAGACGACGCAGACGGTCGGAGCCACACCGTCGCGCTTGAACGTCGCGCGCCGAGCCGCGGCGTGGCGCCGAGCGTCCCCCCCCGGTCCGGAGGGCCGGGGGACGGGCGCGGAAGCGGCCCGCAAGACCCCCGCCGAGCCCTCGTAGTGCGAGACTGGCGGTTCTGGACCCTGCTTGGCCTGTTCCTGGCCGTCCTCGGGCTCCAGCTCGCGCTCCCCCAGCTCGACTCGGACCAGGCCGTCACGGGGCTCGCCGGCCTCCACGTCCTGCGCGGCGAGTTCCCGACCTTCTTCTGGGGGCAGCACCACGCGGGCGTGCCCGAATCCTACGGGGCCGCCGTGACGTTCTTCCTCTTCGGCGTGTCGCGCCTGACGCTCAGCCTCGTCCCGGCCCTGGCCGCCCTCGGGCTCGTCCTCGCGCTCTACCGCACGGGCGCACTGCTCTTCGGGCACGGCGCGGGGCTCCTGGCCATCCTCTTCGCCAGCGTGGTCTCGCCGTACGTCGCCTCGCACTACGTGCGCGCCCGGGCCTACTACGTCGAGCACCTCCTGGTCGGCCAGCTCGTCCTGCTGGGCGCGGCGCTCTGGCTCGCGCGCCCGCTCGGCGAGCCGGCTCGCAGCCGCGCGCTCGTGGCGATGGGGCTGGCCGGCGGCCTCGGATTCTACTTCGGCTTCCAGATCGTCGGCGCGCTGCTCCCCGCGGCCCTGGCGCTCCTTCTGGTCGATCCACGCCTGCCGCTCCGGCGCGGCGCCTGGCTCGGTCTCGGCGCGTTCGTCGTGGGCAGCGCCCCCCTCTGGGCCTACAACGCGACGCACGGCTGGGCGACCTTCGCGACCGGCGTGCGCTTCCAGGGCCGCGCCTCCACGGCCGAGGCGGCGCGTGTGGTGTTCCAGGACC
This sequence comes from Candidatus Rokuibacteriota bacterium, assembly GCA_044866005.1. Lineage (GTDB taxonomy): Bacteria > Methylomirabilota > Methylomirabilia > Rokubacteriales > DASRDR01 > JBIOTN01. Next base: position 23,614 of record JBIOTN010000166.1, read on the forward strand.
TGGCGCCCGTCGTGCTCGGGATCCAGGAGTACGTCGGGACCCCGCCCTTCCTGCCCTGGCCGCTCGCGCTGGTCGTCCCGGTCGTCGCGGGCGGGGCCGTCCTCCTGCTCCTCGCACGCGTGGCGCGCGGCGTGGGCCGGCTCCGGCGGGACCCGCCGCTCGCCGGCGAGGCGATGCTCCTCGCTGCCCTCGCCACCACGGTCGGCGCGGTCTGGTACGGCCGCTACCTCCAGGTGCCGCGCTACCTCGTCCCGCTCGCGCCCGTGCTGGCCCTGGTCCTGGCCCGGGCCTGCCAGCTCGTCTGGCGCCGCGCCCGCGTCGTGGCGGTCGTCGCCGCGGCGGCCTACCTCGGCGCGGTCGGCGTGGGGTTCGTGCGCGACCTCGGCGTGCTGCGCCCGGTGAAGCGGGCGCAGTACGCGCGGTCGCGGGCCGCGGACGGGGCGCTCTTCGCCTTCCTCCGCGAACAGGGGCTCACGCGAGCGTACAGCTACGAGTACTGGCTCGCGCCGCGCCTGACCTTCGACGCGCGGGAAGAGGTCATCGTGGCCGAGCCGTACAACGACCGCCATCCGCCCTACACGCAGGCCGTGGACGCCGCCCCGCGGCCGGTCTACGTCGTCCGGACCGACGTCGAGCGGTTCCGGCACTGGGTCGGAGCGATGGCCTCCGAGGCGCGGGAGGCGCGGATCGGCCCCTACACCCTCTTCTGGGATTTCGCGCCCCCGCCCCCCGTGCAGGCGCTGCCCCGGCGCGGCTTCCGCGTCCGGACGAGCGCCGGCCGGGGCGGTCCCGACAGCCTCACCGACGGACGGCTCGATACCGGCTGGTCGAGCCCCGGGCCGGCGGCCCCCGCGTGGATCGAGGTGGACCTCGGCGCGCGGCGCCGCGTCACGGGCGTTACCCTCGTCGCCGACCAGCCGGCGCGCGTCGCGCAGTTCCTCGAGGTCCACGTCCTCGATGCCGGGCCGCCCGGCGTCCCGGTCGGACGCCTCGACGGGGCCGGCTTCACGGTGACGTGGCGCAACGGTGCGCTCCGCACGGCGCCCGGTCGCACGCTCACGACGCGCTTCCCGCCGGTCGAGGCCCGGAGGCTCCGGTTGACGGACAGCCGGCCGAGCGGCAGCTGGGCCGTGACCGAGCTCTTCGTCCTGGCGCCGGCCGCGAGCGACCCGGCACCGCCTGCCGCGCTCGTCGAGGGCCGCGGGCTCGAAGCCGACGGCGCCATCGGTCCGGCGCTCGTGCGCTATCACGAGGCCATGGCGACGGCGCCCGACGACCCCGAGGGGTACGCGGAGTTCGCGCGGCTGGCGGCCGAGGTCGGGCTCCGCGCCGGCCCCCCCCTCCGGCAGGCCCGGCGGTACCTCGAGCTCGGCTTCGCGGACGAGGCCCGCGCGCTCTACGCGCGCCTGGCCGAGACCCTCGGGCCGGACGTGGTGCACGCGGAGCTGGCTCGCGAGCAGGCGCGGCTGGCCGCCGGGGCGGGGGACGGCGGGGAGGCGCGGCGGCTCGAGGCGGCGGGGGCGGGGGCGCTGTCGCCGCGCCATCGGACGGGGGCCACGTTCGGCCGGGTCGTCGAGCTCGCGGGGTACGACCTCTCGCCCGTGCGCGTCCGGGCGAGCGAGCCGGTCGAGGTGAGCTATCACTGGCGACTCCTCACGGAGTCGCCGTCTCCGCTCGTGGCCTACGTCCATTTCCGCGCCGATCGCTTCCAGTTCGGGGACGACCACGGTCTCCCCGATCCGATCCCGGGCCTGGGCCGCCCGCAGCACCTGGTCGAGCGGCGCCGGGTCGTCGTCCCGCCGGAGGCGCCGCCGGGCGTCTACCGGATCGTCGTCGGCGTGTGGGATCCCCTGTCGCGGTGGCGGGCGCGCCTCTGGTGGCACGGCCTCCTGCCGACGTTCGACGACACCGTCCAGCTCGGCACGCTCGAGGTGCTGCCCCCGTGACGGCGGGCGCCGGCGCGATCCTCCTGCTGGGGGCGAGCGGGCAGCTCGGCGCGGACCTCGCCCGCGCGCTGGCGGGGCCGCGGCTCGTCCCGCTGACCCGGCGCGAGCTCGACGTCACGGACGGGCCGGCCGTGGAGCGGACCGTGGCCCGCCACCGACCCGCCGTCGTGGTCAACACCGCGGCCGTCCACCGGGTGGACGAGATCGAAGGCGACCCGCGCGCGGCGTTCGCGGTGAACGCGCTCGCAGTGCACCAGCTCGCCCGCGTCGCGGAGCGGCACGGCGCCCGCCTGGTCCACTTCAGCACGGACTACGTCTTCGGGGGCGCGGGGCCCGGGCCCTTCACGGAGGACGCGCCGCCCGCCCCCCTGAACGCCTACGGGGTCTCCAAGCTCGCGGGGGAGCTGCTCGTCCGCGGCGCGGGCGCGCGCCACCTCGTCGTCCGCAGCTCGGGCCTGTACGGCGTCGCGGGCTCCAGCGGCAAGGGCGGGAACTTCGTCGAGACGATGCTGCGCCTGGCCGGCGAGGGCAAGCCGATCCGCGTCGTCGCGGACCAGGTCCTGGCGCCCACCTACACGGCGGACCTCGCGGAGGCCGTCGCGCGCCTGCTCGCCGCCGACCCGCCCGGCGGCGTCTATCATCTCGCCAACGGCGGCGCGTGCTCCTGGTTCGAGTTCGCGCGCCGGATCTTCCAGCGCTGCGGCCGCACACCGGACCTCGCGCCCACGACGACCGCGGCGTTCGGCGCGCCCGCCCGGCGGCCGGCCAACTCGGTGCTGGTGAGCGCGCGGCTCGCCACGCTGGGGCTCCCGCCGCTCCGGCCCTGGCCGGACGCCCTCGACGCCTACCTGCGCGCCAAGGGGCACCTCCGAGCGTAGCGGCGGAAGCGGAGCGGTCGCTCCCCCGCGGGAGGTATAATGCGTCGCGTGGACCGGCGCCAGCTCACGCACCTCGCCCGCCTCGCCCGGATCTTCTGGTCGTACAAGACCGGGGCCAGCCGCGTGCCGCAGCTCCCGGTGCGCCTCTGGCTCGAGTCCACGAGCCACTGCAACCTGCGCTGCCCCTACTGTCCGAACAAGGACATCCAGAAGCCCGATCACGGCTTCATGGACCTCGGGCTGTTCAAGGAGATCATCGACCAGGTCGCGGGCCATGCCTACGACGTGAACCTCTTCCACCGCGGCGAGCCCACCATGCACCCGAAGCTCGCGGAGATGGTGGCCTACGCCCGGTCGCGCGGCCTCTACACGCGGATCCACACGAACGTCACGCTCCTGAACGAGAAGAAGTCGCGGGCGCTCATCGAGGCGGGCCTGGACTTCATGTCCTGCTCCTTCGACGGTTACGACAAAGAGATGTACGAGCAGAACCGCGTCGGCGCGACATTCGAGTGGGCGCTCGACCATCTGGCGCGCTTCCTCGAGCTCAAGCGCGAGCTCAAGGCCCGGCGCCCGTTCACCGTGCTCCAGGTGATGGAGATCGGCGCGCCGACCGACCGGGCGGAGCTCCGGCGGGTGCGCCGCCGGTTCCTCGACCGCTTCCGCGGGCTGCCCCTCGACCGCGTCGTCCTGCGCACCCCTCACAACTGGGCCGGCGACGTCTTCATGCCCGAGCTTTCCCGGGACGCCCTCCTCGCCGACGGACGCCGGTTCACGCCGTGCACGTTCCTCTGGTACTCCTCGACGGTGTACTGGGACGGCACGGTGACGGCGTGCCCGCAGGACTTCTTCGCCAAGCTCGGCATGGGCGACCTCAAGAAGAAGCCGCTCCGCGAGATCTGGAACGACGCGCGGCTGGTCGAGCTCCGCACGCGGATGGCGCAGGGCGACGTGCCGAAAGACCTCCCCTGCTATACCTGCGATCGGATCTGGCGGCACCAGGTGATGGGCGTGCCGACCGATTACCTCAGGGCCTTCGTCTCCGACCACGTGATGTCGTACGGGTGGCTCCGGAGGCTCGTGCGACTGTGACCCGGAGGGGGGCGGCGCCCCCCTCCGACGGCCCGCCCGGCTCGAGCCTTGGCCGGTCGGATTTCATCTCGGCCGTGACGCGCTCGGCCGACGGCCTCGCGGCCGTCACGGCCTCGGCGGAGCGACCGGCCCGGGCCTGCCTCCTCCCAGGCCAGGAAGGAACCGAGTAGGCCGGATGCGCGTCCTGATGGTGGCGCCGACCCCGTTCTTCGGCGACCGCGGGTGCCACGTGCGGATCCTCGAGGAGATCCGCGCCCTTCGCCCGCTCGGCGTGGAGGTCCTCGTCGCCACCTACCACCTCGGCCGGGACGTCCCGGAGGCGCCGGTCGTGCGGACCCCCGCCCTTCCCTGGGTCCGGCATCTGCCCGTCGGCTTCTCGGTCCACAAGCTCTACCTCGATCTGCTGCTCCTGGCGACGGCCGCCCGCGCGGCGCGCCGCTTCCGACCCGACCTCGTCCACGGCCACCTCCACGAGGGTGCCGCGCTCGCCCCGGCCGTCGCGCGGCTCGTCGGACGGCCGGCGGTGGCGGATCTCCAGGGCAGCCTGAGCGGCGAGATGGTCGCGCACGGAGACCTGCCGGCGCGGGGCCCCATGCCCGCCCTGGCGCGGAGGCTCGAGCGCGCGATCGTCCGCTGGCCCGCGCGGCTCCTGCCCTCGTCGAGCAACTTCGAGCGCGAGCTGCGGGAGCGCTGGGGCGTGGCGCCCGAGCGGATCGTCCCGCTGCCGGACGGGATCGACCCGACGGTCTTCCGCCCGGGGATCCCGGTGGACGACCTCCGCCGGCGGCTCGGCCTCGCAGGGAAGCGGGTCGTCGTCTACCTGGGGGTGCTCACCCCGTACCAGGGGATCGACGACCTCCTGGCCGCCTGGCCGGCGGTGGTGGACGCCGTGCCGGACGCCCATCTCCTCTTGATGGGCCACCCGAACGAGGCGCACTACCGCGCGGAAGTCACGCGCGCGGGCCTCGCGGCCTCGGTGACGGTCACGGGCCGGATCCCCTACGACGAGACGCCGCGCCACCTGGCCCTGGGTGACGTGGCCGTCAGCCCCAAGCACGCGAGCACGGAGGCCAACGGGAAGCTGCTCCATTACATGGCCTGCGGGCTGCCCGCGATCGCATACGACGGCCCGGTCTCGCGGGAACTCCTCGGGGAGGCCGGCCTGCTCGTGCCGATGCGCGACGTGAAGGGCCTGGCCGCCGCCTGCGTCGCGCTCCTCGACGATCCGGGCGAGTGCCGCCGCCGCGGCCGCGCGCTCCGCGAGCGCGTCGTGGCGGAGTTCGCCTGGCCGGCCCTGGGCCAGCGCCTCCTCGATGTCTATCGCGCCTGCTTGCGGGAGCCATCCGGTCACCGAGCCCGGCGCTAGCCTCCCGCGGTTCGGGCTGAGGAGCGGCCTCGGCGTCTTCGTCGCCTTCTTCCTCCTCGGCCTCGTCTACACCGCGCCGCTCCTCCTGCACCTCGCCGACGCCCTGCCGTTCACGGCGGTCCCGCCCCAGGGGCGCGAGCGTCTCTGGCGGACCGAAGGGGACTACCTGCAGTTCTACTATTACCTCTGGCTCGTCCGGGACCGGCTCCTCTCCGGCGCCTCGTTCCACCGCGATCCCTACCAGTTCGCGGTGGACGGGCCACGGCTCAACCTCCCGAACACCTTCCTGCCGTTCGCCCTCCTCTTCCTGCCGCTCTCCGCCGCCGGTCCGCGCCTGGGCTACAACCTCCTGGTGCTCCTCTCGTTCCCCTTCGCCGGCCTCGCCGCCACGCTGCTCGCGCACCGCTACGGGCTCGACCGCTGGGCCGCCACGGTGGCCGGGGCCGTCTTCGCCTGCGCCCCGTACCGCGTCGGCGCGCTGCTGGGCGGTCATCCCGCGGGGCTCGCGTACTTCCTCGTGCCCCTCGCCGTGTGGGGGCTGGAAGGCGCGCTGGCGGGCGCCCTGGGGGGCGCCGCGTGGTGCGCGGTCGGTCTCGTGTCGCTGGCCATCGTGGAGCCGCACTTCTTCTACTTCGCCGCGCTCGGCCTGCCGCTCTATCTCCTGGCGCGCGCGGGGCCGGCGACGCTCGACCCGGCGACGCTGCGCGTGGGCGGCGCGACCTGGGCGGTGGCCCTCGCCGTGGCCGCGGCACCGGCGTGGGGGGTCCTCGCGGCGCTCGAGCGGGACGGCTGGGACGCCACGCCTGCCGCGCGCGTCGCGCTCGGCCTCGGCGTCGGGCTCGGCGTGCTCGGGCTCTGGCAGTGCACGGCAGGCTGGCTGCGGGCGGCCGGGAGCGCCGCCGACGGGCGTGCGGCGGCGCGGCGGAGCCTCCTCGCCTATCTGCCGTGGCTGGGGACGGCGGCGGCGCCCGTCCTGGGCCGGCCGTGGCTCGTCCTGCTGGTCGCGCTGCCCGTGGTGGTCCACGTCGCCTGGCTCGCGCCGGCGTGGCCGCGCCGGCGGCGCAGGCTCGCGCCGCTCGCGCTCGTCGGCGTGGGCGCCGGCGCAGGCGTGGGGTTTCTCCTGCTCCTCCGCCGGCTCCTCCTGACCCGCTCCGTCTCGGGCGCCGGCCGGTCCCTGCACGAGGTCCTGCTCTTCTCGCCCGAGCCGGGGGACCTCCTCGTCCGGGCGAACCCGTTCTCGCACCGCGCCATCTACCTCGGCCTGCTGCCGGTCGCGCTCGCCCTGGCCGGGGGCCTCGCGGCCTGGCTCGGGTGGCCGGGGGCGCGGCGGCGGATCCTGCTCGTCTTCGCTCCGCTGCTGGTCCTGAGCGCGGCCCTCTCGCTCGGCCCCCGCCTGCCGGGCCTCCCGCTCTTCGAGGCATTCTTCTACCGGGTGCCGTTCTGGAACTTCATCCGGCAGCCGGCGAAGCTCCAGGTCCTCGCGAGCCTCGCCCTGGCGATCCTGGCCGCCTCCGGCACGGCCGCGCTGGCGGGCCGGCTCGGCGCCGGCTGGCGGCGCGCCGCGCTCGCCGTCCTCGTCGCCCTCCTGGTCGCCGCGGAGTATCATCCCTGGCGGCCCACCGGCCTGAGCCTCTTGCCGACGGGCGGCGCGGCGTACGCCGCGATCCGCGCGACCGGCCCGCGCGCGCTCTACCTCCCGCTCTGGCCGGGGGACAGCGCGTTCTCGGCCCTCTACCTCTACAGCACGACGCTGACCCGGGTCCCCATGCTGAACGGCTACTCCGCCTGGATCGACCGGCGCTACGTGACGGACGTCTACGGCGCCCTCCAGGCGCTCAACGTCGGCGCGGTCGGCGAGGCGGAGTACGCGGCCCTCCGGCGGCACGGCGTCCAGCAGGTCGTCCTCGACCGGGACGCCTTTCCGCTGAAGGTGAGCCCGTTCGGGCCGGCGTTCACGCTGGCGGGGCTCGAGCGCTCGCCCTTTCTCGACCGCGTGAGCGCGCCGGGGCAGGAGCACGCCCTGTGGGTGTTCCGGGTCCGCGAGGGCCCGGGAGCGGCCCGCGGCGGCGCCCCCCGCAGTCCGCTCGGCATCCACTGGGAGGCCGAGTCCCTCGCGCGGGAGACCGGGCAGGTCACGGCGGATCCCGAGGCCTCGAACGGTCGCGTGGTCGTCGCCCGGGCGGGGCGCGACCGGCCGGGCTTCGTCACCTTCGGGCCGTACCGGCTGCTTCCCGCGGGGCCCTTCCGCGCGACCTTCCGCTTGCGGGGCGAGGCGACCGAGGCCGAGGTCCAGGTGACGGCGGCGGGCGGACGACGCGTCCTCGGGATGCGACCGGCGCGGCCGGCCGGGGGTCCGCTCGAGGAGGTCGCGGTGCCTTTCACCCTGGACGCCCCGGCCGCGGTGGAGTACCGCGTGAAGTGGGACGGCCGAGGCTGGATCGCCGTGGACGCGGTCGCGGCGGCCTTCGCCGACGTGCCGGACCCGGCCCCGGCCTTCGAGGTCGAGGCGCTCGGCCACGAGCTCGCCGAGCGGGCCGACCCCGGCGCCAGCGGCGGGCTTGTCGCCTATGCCGATCCCGAGCGGGCGCCGCGCGGGCGGGTGTGGCAAGGGCCCTTCCGCGCCTATCCGGCCGGCCGCTATCGGCTCTGGGTCCGGCTCAAGCTCGATCGGCCCATCGCGGGGGCCTTCGCCTGGTGCGGCGCGCAGGCGGCCTCCCTCGGCCCGATGGCGGGCGGTCGCGAGCTGGCCGGCGGCGAGGTCCCGGCCCCCGGGCAGTGGGTCGAGCTCGCGGTCCCGTTCGTGCTGGCGCGGCCGACGGTCCTGGAGTTCCCCTGCCTCTATGGAGGACGGGTCGGCGTGTCGTTCGACCGGCTGCGGATCGAGGGGCCGCTCGCGGCGGGATGAGGCCCGCCCCGCCGAAGTCGGGACCCCACGCGACGGCCCTCGCGCTCGCCGCGGGCCTCCTCCTGGCCGGGCTCGTCGTGTCGCGCCCGCTCGCCCGCGAGTGGGCGGAGGGGCTTCCCCTCACCGCGCGCGCGCCGGCCGATCGGGCCGTCCTCACGTACGCCGCGGGCGACACGCTCCAGCTCTACTACCAGCTCTGGCTCGCGCGCGACGGACTCGGGGGGGCGACCCCGCCCTTCACGGACCCGTACCAGTTCCGGGTGGACGGCCCGCGCTGGAACCTGCCCCAGAGCTTTCTCCCGCTCGCCCTCCCGTTCCTGCTGCTGAGCCCGCTCGGCTCCCACGCCGCCTACAACCTCCTCGTCCTGCTCTCGTTCCCGGCCGCCGGGCTCGCGGCGTATGCCCTGGTCCGGCGCCATGGCCTCGCCGGCCCCGCGGCCGCGGCGGCGGGCCTGGCGTATGCCCTGGTCCCCGCGCGGCTCGGCCCGCTCTTCGGCGGCCAGCCGGCCGGCTTCGCGGCGGCCGCCGTGCCGCTGGTCCTCTGGGGTCTGGACGGGGCGCTCGTGGGCGGGCGGTTCCGCGACGGCCTGCTGGGCGGCGGCGCGTTCCTCGCCCTCGCCATGCTCGAGCCCCACTACACGTACCTGACGGCCGCGTTGCTCGTCGCGTACGCGCCGCTCCGCTGGCTGACCGCCCCGCCTCCGCGGCGCCTGGCGGGGATGCCGCTGCTGGCCTTCGCCCTCCTGGCCGCCGCGGGCGCCGGCTGGCTCCTGATGCTGCGCCAGGCCTTCCTCGTCGGCTCGATCGCCGAGCCGGGGCGCGGGCTCGCCGAGGTCCGCCTCTTCTCGCCGGGCCCCGCGGCCCTGCTGGGGCCCGAGACGTACGGCGGCCTCGGGCTCGCCGCCCTCACCCTCGCGGGCGTGCTCCTGGCGCGCGAGGCGCCGGCGCTCCGCCTCTTCTACGGCGCCGTCGGGGCGGCCGGCCTGATCCTGAGCCTCGGCCCGACGCTCCCGGGTGTCCCGCTCTACCAGGCGCTCCACCGCTGGGCGCCGCTCTTCGGGCTGATCCGCAACCCCGAGAAATTTCGCCTCTTCGTGAGCCTGGGAGCGGCCGTGCTCGCCGGCTTCGGCGTCGCCGCGCTGACGCGGCGCCTCCCGCCGCGGCGGGGCCGCGCGGCCGGCCTGCTCCTCCTCGCCGCGATCGCGCTCGGGAGCGCGCCGTGGCACGGCATCGCGGTCACGCGCTTGCCGGACAGCCCGGCGTTCGCGGCGCTCCGGGAGCAGGCCCGTCGGGTCCTCTACCTCCCGATCTGGCCCGGGGACAGCGCGGAGTCGGCCGCATACCTCCACCACGTGACCCGCACGCGCGTGCCGATGGTGAACGGCTACTCGCCGCTCGTGCCGCGCCAGTACGTCACGGACGTCTTCGAGCCCCTCCAGGGCCTGAACGCCGGCGATCTCGGCGCGAGCGAGCTCACCCTCCTCCGCCGGCTCGGGGTCACGCACCTCGTGCTCGACCGCGCCGTGTTCCCGCCCAAGGCGAGCCCGTTTCCCTCCGCCCTCACCCGCGACCGGCTGCGCGCCTCCCCCGCCGTGGCGGTCGAGCGCGCCGCGGAGCCGTTCTGGGTCTTCCGCCTGACCGACCGCCCCGCGGAGGCAGGCCCGCGCCCGACCTCGCCCGTCGGCGTCTTCTTCGAGGCCGAGGCGCTCCTCCGGGAGACCGGCGCCGTCGTGGCCGACGCGGCCGCCTCCGGCGGCCAGGTCGTCGCCGCGCGCGCGGGCGCCGCGCGGCCCGGGTTCCTCGTCTTCGGCCCCTATCGGCTGCTGCCGGCCGGGACGTACCGCGCCACCTTCCGCGTCCGCGGGGCAGGGCTCGCCCTCGACATCGCCGCGGAGCGGGGCCAGCGCCGGATCGCCGAGCGAGTCACGGCCCCGACTGCGGAGTGGACCGACGTCGCCCTCGACTTCGCCCTCGAACGCGCGCGGCCCGTCGAGTTCCGGGTCCGGTGGGACGGCCGGGGCGACGCCGCCGTGGACTGGGTGCTCGTCGTGTTCGCCGAGCGGCCGGACCCGGAGTGGGCCTTCGAGGTCGAGGCGCTGCCCCACCAGCTCGTCGGCGAGCGGGCGGACTCCGCCGCCTCGGGCGGCGTCGCCGCCTACGCCGACCCGGTCGAGAGCCGACGGATCCCGCTCGTGACCGGGCCCGCCCGGCGTTATCCCCCGGGACGCTACCGCGTCGTACTGCGCGCGCGCGCGGCCGGGCCGGCCGCGGGCCCCCTCCTGCGGCTCACCGTCACCGAGCCCGCCGGCCGGGTCCTGGCGGCCCGGACCGTCCAGGCGGCCGAGCTGCCGCCGGGGGCCTACCGCGAGGTCGCGCTCGCCTTCACGCTCTCCCGGGCCGCCGTGATCGAGTGCCCGGTCGAGTACCTGGGCGCGACGGGCGTCTACTTCGACCGGCTGGCGGTGGTCCCGGAGTGAGCGGGGCGCGCGATCAGGCTTGAGCGCTGCCGGCGTGCCCGCTATAATGACGCGCCGGGTCGGGCCCTCGCGCGGCTCGCTCCGGCCGGCGGACGGAAGCGGCACCGACGCGACTGCGAGGGGCTCAGGGATGATCGACGGCGCCAAGGTGATCGACCTCGTGACGCACGAGGACGACCGCGGCTACCTCGTCGAGATCGCGCGCCACGCGAGCGATGCCGAGCCGCACGCGGTCGTCCACCGGTTCGGCCAGGTCTACCTGGTCGGGAACCCCGCCCGCGGCAGCATCCGGGCCTTCCACAAGCACGGCGAGCTCTGGGACTGGTTCTTCATCAGCCACGGGAGCGCGAAGTTCGTCCTCAAGGACGACCGGCCGGAGAGCCCGACCTACGGGGAGATGGTGACGATCGTGGCGAGCGCCCGGAAGCCCCGGCTGATCGTCGTGCCCCCCGGCGTCTACCACGGCTGGATGTCGCTCGAAGACGACACCCAGATGGTGAGCACCGCGAGCCACACCTACAACCGGGAGAAGCCGGACGAGGTCCGCATCCCGCCGGACGCCTTCGGAGACGTGTGGACGGTGAGGGGCCGCTAGGGCGTCAGCGGGGGGCGCTGCCCCTCGCCGATGTCTCCCCCCGGGAAGGTTGCCCCGGCGAAGCCGGCGCGCGGAGCGCTTCGGTGCGGGGCGTGAGGCGTTTCTTCGGGCGGGCGACCTGTTGCCGCGACGTCTGGACGGTCAGGAGGCGCTAGCGTGGCGAAGATTCTGGTCGTGGGCGGGGCGGGGTACGTCGGCGCGGTGCTGACCGAGGAGCTCCTCGGCCGGGGCTACGCGGTGAAGGTCCTCGACCGCCTCTACTACGGCGACGACGGACTCCGTGCCGTCCGCGATCGCATCGAGCTCGTGGTCGCCGACATGCGGACGGTGGGGCCCGACGTGCTCGACGGCGTGGACGCCGTCGTGAACGTCGGCGGCCTGTCGAACGACCCGACCGCCGAGTACAATCCGCAGGCGAACCACGAGATGAATACGGTCGCGCCCGTCCAGCTCGCGCGCTTCTGCAAGGCGCGGGGCGTGCGCCGGTACGTCTGCGCCTCCTCGTGCTCGATCTACGACCGCGGATCGCTCCACGAGCAGGCGGACGTCGTCCAGGACGAGACGTTCCCGGTCGCCCCGCGGGCGCCCTACTCCCGCTCGAAGTACGAGGCAGAGCGCGCGCTGCTCCCGATGGCGGACGCGAGCTTCTGCCCGGTGCTCCTGCGCAAGGGGACCGTCTACGGCTTCTCGCCCCGCATGCGCTACGACCTGGTCGTCAACACCTTCGTGAAGGACGCCCTCACGCGCGGGGTCCTCACCCTCCACCACGGCGGGGAGATGTGGCGGCCGCTCGTCGACGTGCGCGACGCCGCGCGCGCCTACATCGCGTGCCTCGAGGCGGAGGAGGAGAAGGTCCGGGGCCAGATCTTCAACTGGGCGTTCCAGAACGTGCGCGTCTCGGAGCTGGCGCTCCGGGTCCGTGAGGCCCTCCGCCAGGTCGGGATCCACGTGGACCTCCGCCCGGACTACGGTTACAAGGGGATCCGCAGCTACCGGGTCTCCGCCGAGAAGATCCAGCAGGTGCTGGGCGTCCAGCCCAAGGTGAGCGTCGAAGAGTCCGTCGTGGACATGGTCGAGCGCATCCGGAGCGGCAGCGACACGGACTTCGACCACCCGCGGTACTACAACATCCGCTGGATGCAGCTCCTCGAGGAGGCCCAGCGGACGATCGCGATCACCGGCACCGTCTTCGACGCCCCGCCGGGGGGCTGAGCCCGCGGAGGGGGCCGCCCAGGCCCCCCCGAGGCAACTATCGAGCCGCCGCCGGGGGCAGGAGCGCGAAGGCGGTCAGCTCCACCCCGAGCTCCGGCCGGGCTCGCCCCACCAGCACCTCGACCCGCCGGGAGCCGGCGGCTTCGGCGGCCGAGCCGGGCGGCGCGCCCTTGACGCCCACGAACGCGTGGGACTCGCGGTAGCGCCCCCGCAAGTCGCTGGACACGCCGAGCGTCCGCAGGGCGGCGACCGCCTCTGCGGACAGGCGCTCCGAGGCTTCGTCCTTGACCGAGCCCGCCACGATGGTCCCGGCGGGCAGGGCGGCGACCCAGGCCGCGAGACGGCCCGCCGCGGCCCGCCCGTCGAAGGTATCGAACGCCGCCGCGCTCCGGAACCGGCCATCCGGGTCGAGCGCGACCAGGTTGTACCCGCGCCGGTTCGGCGAGAGATCACTCCCGTGGAAGCGGATGACGCTCGTGTTGCCGTAGGCGTGCGCCCCGCTCACGACCTGGAGCGCCCCGGGGCTGCGGACGCCCGTCGTGCCGATCCGATACCGCGCGTCGGCCGCCGAGTCCGTGTCCTGATAGCCGTACTGGATGGCGATGACGTTCGGCGCGGCGTGACGGAAGGGCGGCGTCACGGGCACGACCTCCGTCGCCTCCCCGGGAAGCTCGACACGGACGAGTGGGCGGTCGTTGAGGAGAACCTCGGCCCACTGCGCGATACCCGGCTCGAGGCGCTGGGGGCGAAGCGCCACCCGGAGCAGCGGATGCCGGCGGAGGTAGTCGTAGGAGACCCAGCGCTCCAGCCGCGTGCCGCGCTCCGGTAGCGCCGCGACCTCGTAGAGGTCGTTCGGGCCGAACGTCCCCTTGAATCGGAGGACGGCCGGCGCGGCGTCCCGGAGCTTTCGCCACACGGGCGGCCATTCGTCGGGCAAGTCCTCGTCCCGGAGCCTCACCACCAGGTAACGCAGCGGATAGATCCGTCGCAGCGCCGCCTGGGCTTCCACGCTCGGGAACGGCGGCCCGGGCCTGGTGAGCCAGTCCGACAGGTCGCCGATCAGCGACGGCACGAACCCGGACAGCCCGTTCACGACGCGTTTTCCGTGGAAGAGCGAGCGGACCATCGCGTCGGCGTCCGCGCTGGCCCGGTTGGTCGGCCACTCGAGGACCGCCACGTCCTCCGGGTCGGCCC